>CALXCS010000061.1 GCA_944386875.1 uncultured Oscillospiraceae bacterium | reverse complement strand
GTTACTTGTATTATAATCTGGTTAAAATATACCTCAAATTGGGAGGGCAACATGGACGTCATAGTGATAGGCGGCGGTGCGGCCGGAATGGCGGCAGCAATTACAGCGGCAACGCTGAAAAACCGCGTGACTATATTGGAGAGAGCTGAAAGGCTTGGGCGCAAGCTGGCTGTTACCGGCAACGGACGCTGTAATTTGACAAACCTCAATATGTCTCCTGAGCATTATCACGGAAGACGGGGCTTTATCTCATCTGTGTTAAACAGCTTTAATGTAGAGCAAACTCTGTCTTTTTTCCGTGGTATTGGCCTTATCACCACCTCTGAACCATCAGGCAAAGTATATCCCCACTCTGACCAGGCTGGCAGCGTGGTGGATGTACTCCGTTTTGCCCTGTCAGCACTTAACGTAAATATAATTACAAACTGCACCGTATCCGAAATAGCCGTCTCCGGCGACGGTTTTAAGTTAAAAACAAGCATCGGGCCTTTCCGCGCCAGCAGACTGATAGTCACCTGCGGAGGCGCCGCAGGTGCAAAGGCCGGCGGCAGCCGATTGGGTTACCAGCTGCTTAAGGGACTCGGTCACAGCTGCACCAATCTCCATCCGTCCCTGGTTCAAATAAAAACTGAGAATAAATACACAAGACCGCTGAAGGGTGTTAGGGCCGATGCCGCCGTCACGGTGCAGAAGCGGGGCAGCGGCATTGCCCGCAGCAGCGGCGAGGTGCAGTTTACAGATTATGGGATAAGTGGTCCTGCCATCTTTGATGTCTCCCGTTCCATAACCACCGGTGGCAGTGACCTTACGGTAAGCCTTGACCTTATGAGGAAGTTGGACAGGCATGAGTTAAACGAGCTCATAACGTCCAGGCTCGGTTCGGGCCTTACCATGGAAAACCTGCTTACCGGTACGCTGCATAATAAGCTTGGCCGCACAGTGCTGTCCCGGCTGGGCTACTCCCTGTCAGCTCCGGTATCCCAGTTGTCCCGTAACGACGTCGGTGAAATCTCCAATATGATAAAGAATTACGAGCTGCCGGTCATAGGAAGTCTCGGCATGGACGCAGCCCAGGTAACTGCAGGAGGAATCCCTGTTGAAGAATTTGATCCTGTTACCCTGGAGAGCCGCATCGTGCCTGGCCTCTTTGCCGCGGGCGAGATACTGGATGTAGACGGCGACTGCGGCGGCTACAACCTGCAGTGGGCCTGGTCCAGCGGACATCTGGCCGGCCTTATGGGGGATTTGCAAAATGATATTGAGAATTAAGAATCTATTTATATCGCCCCATCATGATACGCCGGAAGCTCTCCGGCATAAAGCGGCAAAGGCGCTGGGCGTCTCAGATGGCGATATATCCAAAATTCAACTTAAGCGCCGTTCTATAGACGCCCGGAAAAAGTCTGACATACGTATAGTCTACACTGTGGACGTCTCCCTAAAAGGGAGTGCCACAGCGCCGCCTAAATCAGGAAATATCTCGCTGCCAGAGGATCCTGTGTATACAGTCCCTGTTCCGAAAACCGCGCCGGACCTGCGCCCGGTTATAGCCGGTTTCGGCCCCGCTGGCATGTTTGCAGGGCTGGTGCTGGCAAGGGCCGGACTTTGCCCGATAATCCTGGAACGCGGCCTGCCGGTTGACGAGAGGCGGAAAAAAGTTGAAACTTTCTGGGACACCGGCATATTGGATCCCGAGTGCAATGTCCAGTTCGGTGAGGGCGGAGCCGGCACTTTTTCCGACGGAAAGCTGAACACCGGAACTCACGACACCAGGATAATCTGGGTACTGGAGCAGTTCGTGCGGGCAGGAGCACCGGAGCATATACTGTATGAGTCCAAACCCCATCTTGGGACAGACATACTTAGCGCCGTGGTGAAAAATATCCGTGTGGAAATTACCTCTCTCGGCGGTGAAGTGCGTTTTGGTACACGCCTCACGGGCCTCATCCAGCAGGCCGGCCGCCTGAGAGGCGTCCAGGTCACAAATCCGGAAGGTTCTTATTCCATTCCATGCGACAGCCTTATACTGGCAGTGGGACACAGCGCCAGAGACACATTTGAATATCTTCTCTCTGCCGGCGTCCCGTTGGCTCCAAAGCCATTCTCCATGGGCATTAGGATCGAGCATAGCCAGGCCGCATTAAATTCCTCCCAGTACGGCGCCTATGCCGGCCTGCGCTCTCTGGGCGCCGCGGATTATAAGCTGTCCTGTCACCTAAACGGCAGGTCTGTCTATACCTTTTGCATGTGCCCTGGAGGATACGTGGTTGCTGCCGCCTCCGAAGCAGGGGGAGTGTGTACAAATGGCATGAGTTATTCAGGCAGAGCAGGTAAAAATGCAAATTCCGCCCTGCTAACCGGCATCACTCCTGAAGACTTTCCCTACCCTGGGCCTCTTGGTGGCATGGAATGGCAGCGGGAAATCGAGCGGCGTGCTTTCGCCATCGGCGGCGGCAACTATATGGCGCCGGCATCATCTGTAGGACGTCTTCTGGGCTTACACTCCCGCGGCACCATCGCCCCGACATACAGGCCTGGCGTTTATGAGTGTGATATGTCTGAGCTTCTGCCGCAGCCGTTGCTGTCCCCAATTAAGGACGCCATATCTATATTTGGCAGGCGAATCTCCGGTTTTGACTCCCCTGACGCCGTACTCACAGGACCTGAGACACGCAGTTCCTCCCCTGTGAGGATATTGCGGGACGTTCACTGTCAATCCTCACTTGCCGGTCTCTACCCATGCGGAGAAGGCGCCGGGTACGCCGGCGGCATAATGTCATCAGCTGTGGACGGTATCCGCTGCGCTGAGGCCGTGATAGCAAATATTAACCAGTAAAAAATAGCGGCGGTATAAAACTGCCGCTATTTTTATGCTTGCGCATATCTGAAATACCTATTTTACGCCTCTGTAGTACAACCCTCCGGACCTTTCAAACCACGGCTTGTCCCCATGACGGTACGCCTTTATTATCCTCTCTGCCTCCTGTGGGGACTCATTGGTAAAATACAGGGTGAGAAAGTCCACCTGAGGCAGTCGCTTATTGGCAATGTATATGGGCACTGAATTCAGAAGGCTGGAAAATCTCCTCTCTCCGCACTCAATTGGGAACTCAACGCGGCGTCTATCCGTAATCCGGCTCTCACCATTGCAGCCTCCACAGCCGCTTTTACCCTTAGCAGGGCAATTTCTGAACCGCATAAGAGGCAGCCTCCCGTAGGCTATTATCCCCCGTGGAAGTTCCCCTCTGAGTTTGTCAATCTGGGTCATTGTCAGCTCCGCCGACACCGTTGCCGCTGAAAGCCCCAGTTTTTTATATTCCTCCAACGCCGCAGAGTTCGATATGTTGAGGCCAAAGTCTCCTATCGCTCTGAATCCGAGCCTCACAGCCATATGCACACCGTATATATTCCCGCAGATAATATCTTTAAGCCCGTCCTTTTGCAGCCTTAAAAGTGTTTCTTCAAGATTCGTATTATCATCGTCAAACATAAGGGCCGGCATCTCACCTATAAGTCTGTCACCGAAATTTGAAATGACATCACTATGCCTGGATATCTCTTCTATGGGGAGTATTATCCGGTCAAGTCCTTTTTCCGCCACTCTGCCCGCCTTGAAAAACCTGCCCCATAATTCCCGTCTTCCGGATACATGCTCAGGAAATAAATCTCCGGCCGTCTTTAACACATTCCACCGTCTGGGCGTCTCCAATTTTTCAAGTAATGATCCCAAGGCCTGTCTACGCATCTGGTTAATTGAGGATGCAGTCATGGCAATTCCTTGGGATATATCCACAGATATTTCGCCTGCCGTAAAGGGCGTGCCGCCTGTTTTGGAGAGGCTTTTCTTCACCTCTATGTCATCAAGCTGCCTGTTTAGGGCCTCTTCCGGTACCTGGCCAGCCACAGACACGCTCCCTCCCCCGCTTCGCACGGTGAGTAAAGAGCCATCCCTATCCGCATGGAAATACATCTCTACCGGAATGCCGCCCCTCTCCTTTTTATAGAGATTTGCCAGCTCTTTTAAGACGCCGGAGGCCGCAGTCACATCCTCACGGCTCCTGTACCCAAACATGTCAAGATCGCGTTTGCCTGTCAGATACCCGTCTGTAAAACCACTCCTGGAAAACACCGCCTGAAGAGTATCCCTGTCGTACTCTTTACCCTCCAGAGCAAGGCGGCAGGATGTGACAGCGGCAGCCACATATTCTGGGCGTTTCATCCTCCCCTCTATCTTCAGAGAGGATACGCCCGCCGCCTTTAGCTCTTTTATATAGTCTATATGGCTCATGTCCTTAAGAGACAGCGCGTGGTCTCTGCTGCCGGCACGGAAATCAAGTCTGCAGGGCTGCGCGCACAGTCCTCTGTTGCCGCTGCGTCCGCCGAGCATGGCAGAAAGATAACATGCGCCCGACATGGACATGCACAGAGCCCCATGCACAAATACTTCAGTCTCTATACCACAGCGGGCACAAATGTATTCAATCTCCCTGAGCGTCAGCTCACGGGACAGCACAACTCGGTGAAACCCCATGTCTGCCGCAGCCTTTGCCCCTTCCAGGTCATGTATCGTCATCTGTGTGGAGGCGTGGCGCTTTATGTCCGGGCACCTGTCTCGAAACTGCGCCATAACGGCTAAATCCTGTATTATCACGGCGTCTGCCCCTGATGCAGCCACCGCTTCGACCGTCCTGGAGAGAGCATCCATTTCCCCGTCCATTACTATCGTATTTACCGTCACATGCACCTGGGTTCCCCTGGCATGGCAGTACCCCACAGCTTGAGCCAGCGTCCCCTCAAAATTTTCAGCGTTCCTCCTGGCGTTAAATTCGCCGGCTCCCAGGTATACCGCGTCGGCGCCGCAGCGGACCGCGGCTACAAGCTGTTCATATCCACCTGCCGGGGCAAGAATCTCGATATTATTCACCTTCCGGATCCCTCCGTCTGAGAAAGTCGCCTGGCATCAGCTCAATCGGGCACGGCACCAGCAGCACTTCATTCGGATGGGGCGCCCGCTGGCGCGGATTTCCCTCCTGGTCAGAAATTGCCTCCACCTGAAAAGAAAGTCCCGGCCTCCCAGGAGAGAGGACTTCCAGAGTATCGCCAAGTTTGAAGTTGTTCCTCTGCTGTATCCTGGCTATCCCATCATCCCAGGAGAGCACACGTCCAATAAATGTGCATGTCTGGCTATATTTCCCGCTGTTGGCGTGGCCCATCTTCAACTCGCCAAAATAGAAGCCAGATGAATAGGGTCGGTGTTTTAAGCTCTCAAGTTCCTCCATACATACCTCCACCGGAGCGGAACCATCTATTGCCATCCTGTATGCGTTTACCGCTGTGGCGACGTAGTATGCAGTTTTCATCCGTCCCTCTATTTTAAAAGAACTTATTCCAGCATCCCGCAGCTTATCCAGAAAACCTATACAGCACAGATCATGGGAACTGAGTATGGCAGTCCCTGTGTCAGTTTCCTCAATCGGAAAATATTCGCCGGGCCTTTTTTCTTCGGTGAGAGCGTAATTCCAGCGGCATGGCTGGGCGCACTCTCCCCTGTTGCCGCTGCGCCCAGTTAAAAAAGAGCTTATAATGCACCTGCCGGAATAGGCCATACACATAGCTCCATGGACAAAGGCCTCCAGTTCCAAATCTTCAGGCGTATTTTCCCGAAGCTCCTTTATCTCCCGCAGGCTCATCTCCCTGGCAAGGACAATCCGCTTTGCTCCGAGCCTGTAATACACGTTGGCCGCCCCATAGTTCTGGCAGTTCGCCTGAGTGCTGATGTACCGCTCCAGTTCCGGAGCCGCAGACGCGAAAGCGTCAAAAACACCCAGGTCGGAGATTATTGCCGCATCCACACCTATGTCCCTGAGATACCTGGCGTAGTCTCCCGCAGGCGTCAGCTCTCCATTCCTGGCAAAGGAATTTACTGTCACATACATGCGTTTATTACGTTTATGTACATATTCAACAGCTTCAGCCAGCTTCTCCCCTGAAAACGCGGATTTCGCCGCTCTGAGCTGAAGTAAGTCCCCTCCCAGATAGACGGCGTCCGCTCCGAAAGAAATCGCAGCCTCTAAGCTCTCCCAATCCCCGCAGGGTGCTAAAAGTTCAATGTTTTTCACTGTAACACCTCATATATCTTCTTATGAAGATGGTATCACATTCGCCTGCCATCGGCAATGTCTACGGCTGAAAAACTCACTCCGGAATCATGATTTTTATCCGGCATAGGCACATGCAGCCAGTCTCCGGATACCCGTTCAGAAATTTGCACAATATCTGTATTGTTTTTGAATATAACAAATAACATGTCTTTAGTTAAATATATCTCATATTTAACCCCCGATTTTATCGAATTTATACATATTTCTCGAAGGCCGCATATATGTCTTTACATGACCTAACTTTTATATTATGATTATTTCCAGTTGACAGAAAATATTATAATATATTGCCGAGGAATTCAAATGAAGAACAAAGCCCCGCAAGTATATGTGGAGCCTATAAAACTCTGGAACAGGTCGTATATATTGGTGCTGATAATGAGCACCTTTAATTATGCCGCCTCTCAGATGGTCAATCCATTTATCTCGAAGTACGCTTTAAGCCTCGGGGCCACAATGACTGTCGCCTCCACTGTGGCCGGACTCATGTCCATAGTAGCTCTTTTCCTGAGGCCGGTCTCCGGTATGTGCGGCGATAAGTTCAACAGGAAAAAGATAATCACCATAACGAGTATCATAACTGCCGTATGTATGGTGTTCTACGCCACTGTGGACAGTGTGCCCGCACTTATAGTCGTCCGCGTAGTTCACGGTATAGTTTTCTCCTTCTCCGGCGTGGCCATGATGGCCTTCAACACATCGTTCATGCCAAAGGCTAAAATGGGCGAGGGCATGGGATGGATGGCTCTCAGCAATATAATCTCTTCAGCACTTGGGCCAAATATCGGCACATGGATTGTGGATGAGTACGGTTATCCTGTATGCTTTGTCGCCTCTGCGGTTATATGCCTTATAACTACGCTTATCATTCTCATGATCCCGTATGTATCTCCCCCCAAGGATGAGAATAGCAGCAAAAAGTTCAGTATAAACAGTTTTATATCCCTGCGGATTTTGCCGTATGCCGGCCTTATGGGGCTTTTCAGTGTGGGAAACGGCCTTGTCACCGCGTTCCTGATACTCCTGGGTGACGAGCGCGGTATAGAGAATGTGGCTCTTTTCTATACCGCATACTCAATATCAATGGTCGCTGTGCGTCCCTTCATAGGAAAACTGCTGGATAGAAAGGGACTGGCCATTATTCTGTATCCCTCCTATGTTGTGGCTTCTATAAGCATGCTGCTTCTGGGATTTGCCAATTCATTATGGATGGTAATTTTGGCAGGAATTTTAAAGGCTATCGGCCAGGGTTCCGGCTCACCGTCAATACAGGCAGCATCAATAAAGGCGCTTGGCCGTGAGAAAGCCGGAGTTGTCAGCAGTACCTGTTATATAGGACAGGACTTGGGCAACGCCATCGCTCCTACGCTTGGCGGTATAATGTACTCCTTCGTGGGCTTTGAGGGTCTTTTCTCCGGATACGCAATTCTCTTGCTGGTGGTAGGCTGTCTGGGATATTACTTAAAATCAAAATATGATCGCGCTAAGTACGGCGCAGATATAGGTTAAGTCTGTATCTATACGGCGGAGGACAATCCTCCGCCGTTTTTAAGTCTAAGCTGCAAACTGCCGTCCGGTGTTATCTATGGTGTAGTCGCCTGTTATGATTATCTGGCTTACCGGCACAATTTCATATCCCTCTGACAGGAGATATTCTATTATATCTTCCAGGGCCTCCGGCGTGTGAAGCGCAGCATTGTGAAAAAGAATTATGCTGCCCGACGAAACTTTGCTTGTGACGCGGGAATATATTTCTGATGCGCTCAGCTCTTTCCAGTCCAGGCTGTCCACATCCCACTGAATAGGCTCTATCCCCATGCTTCTTACCGCCGCTATTACATGGTCGTCGTATTCCCCGTACGGCGGGCGGAACAGCGTGGGCCTGACGCCGGTAACCGCCTCTATCTTATCGGAGCAGGCGTTTATATTTTCTACTATCTGGTCAGATGTAAGCGTATTAAAATGGGCATGGTCATTAGAGTGGTTCATAACCTCATGTCCTGCCTCATGCAGCGCCAGAACTGATTCGGGGTATTTGTCCACCCACTCCCCAACCACGAAGAATGTGGCTTTTATATTGTATTTACCTAAAATGTCTATCAGCGTCTGCGTATCCTCATTCCCCCAGGCGGCATCAAACGTCAGAGATACCATCTTCTGGTCCCTCTCCACACTGTATATGGGCAGCTGCCTTGTATTAGCGGCGCTTATAATGTCCGGAGTTTCAACCGCCAGGAATATCGCGGCTATCAGTATCACAACAAGTGCTGCCGATATATACTGTCTCTGCCGTTTTGTCAGCTTATGTACCCAGTCTTTTATTTTCGCAAGCATGATTATCACCTCACAATTAAAATATGTCCCGTCCACTTCATGTATAACTTTTGCACTGAGCGATGTTTTAGGATATAATTGTAGAAAGACTTAAAGTGAAAGCGATGCAATTATAATAAGGAAGTGAGATTCTTTGAAAACCATATCCTGTCTTATCAGACTTAGCGAAAACGAAAAATCGGAATTTCAAGCGGCTGCCGGCAACAACAAAATATATTTCTTCGATGGGGAATTAACCGAGGAACAGCGTCCAATTGTCGAAAACTCCAATGTTATTATTGGAAACCCCCCTGCCAGTTGGGTCGCCGGCTCTACCGCCCTTGAGTTTTTACAGCTGCAAAGCGCCGGAGTCGACGCATACATAGGCTCTCTGCCTCAAGGCGTCCTGTTGGCAAACGCCACCGGCGCATATGGGCTGGCCATAAGCGAATATATGGTGGGCATGATTTTCGGCATATATAAAAAGCTGCCCCTGTACTATGCAAATCAGCTTCAGGCTGTATGGCAGGATATGGGGAAAGTGCGCCAAATAACCGGTGAAACTGTCCTTATTCTTGGCGCCGGTGATATCGGCGGCGAATTTGCCCGCAGGATGCACGCCCTTGGCTGTTACACTATAGGCGTACGCCGCCGCAGTACTGCATTGGCAGAGGGCTTCGACGAAATGCATCTTGTAGAAGATCTGCCGCTTCTGTTGCCCAGAGCGGACATACTCGCCATGTGTCTCCCCGCCACCTCTGAGACCAGGCAAATTATAAACTCTGAAAACATTGCTCTAATTAAATCAGGCGCCACACTTATTAATATAGGGCGTGGCAACGCCATAGATACTGCGGCGTTGATAGAAGCTCTTAACTCCGGAAAACTGTATGCAGCAGCTCTGGATGTCACCGATCCTGAACCTCTGCCGCCTGAACACCCACTCTGGAATGCCAAAAACGTCTATATTACTCCCCACATATCCGGCGGCAGGCATTTGGAGGAAACTTCCCGCCGCGTTAAAAGCATCTGTCTTAATAACCTGCATGCCTTCATCTCCGGAGGCAGTATAAAAAACACGGTAGATTTGAAAATAGGATATAAATCCTGAGGAGAGATTCATTTTCTGCAAGGCAGAACTGCATGGAAAATCAGCGCTGACTTTCCATGTCCGTCTTTACTACTCTCCATAGCCACCGTATAATTTTTCGTCCGCCGGTGCAACCGGCGGACGGTTTTTATCGTCATATACAGTAAGGGGGGATAAAATGGAGGATAAGGAAATAATAGCGCTATATCTATCACGCGATCATCAGGCAATAAGTGAAACGCAATTAAAATACGGGCGGAAGCTCATGGATATCGCGGGCAACATATTGTCAAGTAAAGATGACTGCGTAGAAGTCCTCAACGACACTCTCCTTCGGGTCTGGGATTCCATACCGCCTAACCATCCCTCTTCCCTGTGGGCATACCTGGCCAAAATTACACGTCGGCTGGCTATTGACAAGCTCAGATACAGGAGCCGCCGCAAGCGCGGTTCTTCCCAATATATAATGTCCCTGCACGAGCTGGAAGAGTGCGCAACAGAAGGGGACACAACTGTTAACGGGGCAAACCTCACCTTCCTGGCCAATGCCATAGGGGACTACCTGAGGACTCTGCCAAAGGAGGCGAGAGTCACATTCATCGGCAGATATTTTTATGCTGACTCCATAAGTGAGATCGCAGCCTATTGCTCCATGAGCCCGTCTAAAGTAAAGAGTATGCTGCGCCGCACCAGAATAGGTCTCAGGGAATATCTAAAAAAGGAGGGCTTTGAACTGTGAAACGTGACCAGCTCAGCGACGCGCTGGGCCTCTTATATGACGATCTTATCAAAGAGACAGGGCAGCTTCGGCAAAACCGCCCCTCCCCTCGGCGACGCTTCCTGATAATGCTTTTGAAGAGGATATGCCTTTTTATTTTCACAATAATCATGGTGCTGATCATTGTCAACGCAATGCTGCCAGAAACCGAATATCCCATAAAAAACATGCGCGGCGAGCCTATAACCGTTGGGGGTATCGCTGGGTACACTGGGGCGCTTTTGCTGGGCGTTCCCACATATGCCTATCTGCCCAGGTACGGGGAGAGCTTGGACGATGTCATGTTTTCACCCGTCCAGGGCCCGCAGGATGTGGAAGCACTCCATGTATATACCCCCATCGACGTTCAGGGCATAGACGGTTACGTTGAAAGATGCTCCAAAATGTTTTCCAACGGGCTGCAAGCGGCTTTCGGCGGCATGGCGGAGGTACATCAGGACCCTGACAATGAGTTCTTATGGACTGTCAGAGATGGCGGCCGCAGCATCTTATCCGCCCGCTACGATTTCAACAACAGAAACGGCCGTGTCAGCTCACGTTTTCTCTTCCACGCAGACGGAGATGAACCTCTTCTGGGTATTTCCCTTCCGGTCAATGCCAGCGATCAAGAGGCTCTGGATGCCGGCTGGGCTATAACAGATCTTCTAAACTCCGTTCTTGGCACCTCCTATGCGCCTCAGAAGATATCCCGCTCTGTAGGCGAAGACGGCGCTCAGCACATATACGTTAAATCCTGGGACGCCACCGGAAACCTTCAGGAGCAGCTATACAGCGCCTGTATATCAAGCATAGAAATAACTTTTTCCAACAGAGACCTGCCGCCAGGCAGTGATCTCAGGTTCTCGGGAGCTTCCTACTCCATAGAGGAAATGGAGCCTGTATCTGACGAGCCGCTGCCGCTGCTCTCCCTGGACGAGGCCGAGGAAGAGCTGGAAAATGGATATGTATTCTGCGATATTCACATCTGCCGGATATGCAGGGATACTGTTCTGCCTGTGGATTTTTCCGATTACGACGGCGTGGAGGTTATTTATCATGACTTCATTCACCCACAGAACATACCCTACTATGCTTTTTACAAGCAGATAAGTGATGGTGAATTCGCCGTAACATATGTGCCAGCCGTACATGTGGAAGGCCTTGATGAATATTTCAAGGCCGCTGAAAAATTACATGAAACCCAATAAAGAATTTCCCCGCCGGGAGCAGTCATCCTGGCGGGGAAATATTAGTTTTTTGAAATATACGGTTACAGCAGTTGATACATGGTCTTAACTACTATTGGATAAAACACTGTAGTACATATGAGACGGGTTATCTGCATAACAGTTACAACGCCGGGGTCCGCTCCAAAATCTGCCGCTACCAGTGCGTTTTCTGTAGCGCCGCCGGCCGAAGATGATAGCATCGCTGTTGTGATATTCATCCTGCATGTCTTATTCAGTACTACTGCAAGGACTATATTTACAATAACAAACCCCACACATATAAATACAGCAGGAATAAGAGCGGCCTTTATATTCAAAAGCGACTCATATGTAACTTTAACGCCGATGAGAGCTCCGCTGAACATTTGCACAACTGTCCGTACTGTTTTTGGCATATAGAGCTTTCCTGTCTTTATGTTCGCAGCGGCGGAGGCTACCATGGCTCCGATGAGCACCAGCACCGAGAAGTCCACCAGCAGATTGACAAGGTATCCGGCAACGCCGCCCACCGTGGCGACTATGAATGAGAAGATTATCCTTCTGGTCTTTTCTGACTTCTCAATATCTCCCTTTCCTGAAAGGCGCATTTCGCTCTCTCCGCCGCCCTTAAACTTCTTAGCCAGCAGCTTTGAGATTGGCATGGATATGCAGTAGACAGTCAGGAGCCGCAGTGTCTGGAGCACCGCCACAACAGCGGCGTCTCCGCCCATGTCCATAGTCATAAGCGTCATATCGATCATACCCCCGGGCGCCACACAGAACAGCGATGTTATAACGTCCAAATCCGCAGCATAGTAGAGAATAACGCCCATACCGAAGCAAAGGGATATTATGAGGACCACAAGTATAATGGCAGGCTTAAATATTTTCTTTAAGCCTCGGATCATCTCCATGTTCATGCTCATACCAACGAAAAGCCCTGCTACCACCTTAGTGATATTCTGCATAAAGGAGGGCATATACGCTTTTCCCGTAAGTACGCTCAAAATACCAACGCCTATCAGCGCGCCAACCATCGCTCCGGCCGGAAACTTCAGCTTGTATAATATAACGCCTCCGGCAAATGCCACTGCTACTGTGAGAAGGAAATGTAAAAAGTTATCCACTCCGCCTACCACCCTCATTAATTTTTAAATAGAAAATTGCGTCTAAAGAAAATTACGTCTAATTCTAACATATATAGCTCATGGTTTCTACAAAAATTTTTATATATTTACCTTAAATTTTATTGAATATTAAAATGCCGGCAGAACTGTAAAGAACTGCCGGCATTTTAATGTCTTTTCCCCTATCTCCCCGTGCAAATGGATCAGAGCATCTTCTCACCCATCGTTTTCCCTGCTAAAACATGAAAATGAAGGTGCATAACCGTCTGTCCCGCGTCAGGTCCGCAGTTGGAGATTACCCTGAAGCCTCCGCCGAGGTTTTCCTGCCTAGATATTTTCGCTATAGCCTCAAGACATTTTGCACTGTAATTTGAGTTGCTCTCGTCTATCTCTCCTACAGAACCGATATGGCCTTTTGGCACCACCAGAATATGCACAGGCGCCTGAGGGTTAATGTCCCTGAACGCATAGCACCAATCATCCTCATACACTTTATCGGAGGGAATCTCCCCTTTAATTATCTTACAGAAAAGGCAATCGTTATCATGTTTGTGTTCCAAAATCCACATCTCCAATCGTTAAACAGATTTTCTTGCTGTCCGCTGCCTTCTGGGCGGCTCACTTTCCTATCTTAAGGGCCACATAGTTATCCACCATGGCCAGCGCATTGTCTAACATAAGCGGATCCTTGCCGCCGCCCATGGCCGAGTCGGGACGGCCGCCGCCTTTGCCGCCGCATATAGCCGTCACTTGCCTTATTATATCTCCTGCCTTTACTCCCTCAGCCACCGCGTTTTTACCGCACACAGCCTGGAAGGTTATCTTGTCCCCGTCTACACTTGCAATTACGGCCACAGCATTGGGGTCCTTATCCCTGATAAAGTCACCCATGCCCCTCAGATCGTCAGCTGTGAGGCCCTGGCGGGTTATGGTCACAATGTGCAGGTCTCCCACCTTCCTAGCTGAGGTCAGGAAACTCTCCACCTCTCCAGCTCTCAACTTTGCCTGAAGGGCATCCAGCTTCCTGTGGGCCTCCCGCAGCTCCTCCATAGTATGGCGGGCCTTGTCCACCACTTCAAATGGTGAGCTTTTCAGAACATCGGCCATCTCCATAATCCGCCTGTTCATCTCCTCATTCTCGCGGAAAAACTCAAGGCCGGTAACCGCCTCGATCCGGCGCACACCGGAGGCCACAGAAAACTCAGAGCTTATCCTAAAGGGACCTATCTTCGCTACGTTGTCCACATGAGTGCCTCCGCAGAATTCGACAGAAAACCTGTCGCCCATAGTTACGACTCTGACTACATCCCCGTATTTCTCTCCAAATAGAGCCTGTGCCCCCAGCTTTTTTGCCTCTTCAATGGGCAGCTCCTGGGTTTGGACTTCATCTCCTGAAAGTATCTCCTGATTTACGGCCCTGCCGACCTCTAAAAGCTCTTCACCTGTCAAGGCGGAGAAGTGGGTAAAGTCGAAGCGGAGCCTGTCCGGCTCCACGAGAGAGCCCGCCTGATGCACATGATCGCCCAGGACGCTTCTCAGTGCGACCTGGAGAATATGGGTGGCAGAGTGGGCACGCATTATGGCCCTGCGGCGCTCAACGTCAATCTGGGCACAGACAGCGTCCCCGATTTTCAGAGAGCCTTCCGCCATTTTGCCGTAGTGCATGTATTTTCCGCCCTTGTTCTTCTGTACGTCCGTCACATGGAAACGGCACTCATTAGCGCCGTGTACAATTATATCGCCGTGGTCGGCAACCTGTCCGCCCATCTCGGCGTAGAAAGGAGTCTTGTCCAGTACCACTATTCCCTCCACACCTGGCATCAGTTCCTCAGCCTGCTCGTTTTCCACAACAAGAGCCACAACCTTAGCTCCGTCAAATGCCATGTGGTCATAGCCAACAAACTCAGTCTCGGGCACATCTTTTCCAAACTCCACACCGGCCCATCCCAGGTCACCAAGTGCCTCCCTTGCCTTTCTGGCCCGCTGACGCTGCTCCTCCATCAGTTGGTGGAAGCCCTTCTCGTCAGCTTCCATTCCCTGTTCGGCTATCATCTCCAGCGTCAGGTCAATTGGGAAGCCAAATGTGTCATAGAGTTTAAATGCGTCGGCTCCGGAGAATGTCTTCTCCCCTTTTGCCTGGTGCTCGGAGAGCATCTCGCTGAATATTCTTATGCCTCCGTCGATGGTCTTTGCAAAATTCTCCTCTTCAGTGCGGATAACTTTTGTTATATAGTCCTGTCTCTCCCTCAGTTCCGGATAATGCCCCTCGTTTTCATGGATAACTGTGTCGCAGACCTCGTATAGGAACGGGTCGTTTACACCCAGGAGCTTGCCATGGCGGGCCGCCCTGCGCAGAAGCCTGCGGAGCACATAGCCCCGTCCCTCGTTGGATGGGAGCACTCCGTCGCATATCATAAAGGTGGCAGATCTGATATGATCTGTTATAACCCGAAGGGATACGTCCTTCTGATGGCTCTCCCCGTAGTGGGCGCTGGTTATCTGGCTGACTTTGTTGGTTATATTCATAACCGTGTCCACATCAAAGAGGCTGGCCACATTCTGGCATACGCAGGCAAGGCGCTCCAAGCCCATTCCGGTGTCGATATTCTTCTGTTTCAGCTCAGTGTAATGGCCCTCTCCGTCATTGTCAAACTGGGAGAAGACTATGTTCCACACCTCTATATATCTGTCGCAATCGCAGCCCACAGTACATGTCGGTTTTCCGCAGCCCCATTCCTCGCCCCTGTCATAGTATATCTCTGAGCAGGGACCGCATGGTCCAGAACCGTGCTCCCAGAAGTTGTCCTCTTTGCCAAACTTGTATATACGGTCGGCTGGAATGCCGATCTCCTCGTTCCAGATTCTAAACGCCTCGTCATCAGCTGGTGTTGTCTCATTGCCAGCAAAAACTGAAGGGTACAGTCTGTCCGGATCCAGTCCCACCCAGTCAGGGCTTGTGAGGAATTCCCATGCCCACTGGATAGCTTCTCTTTTAAAGTAATCTCCAAACGAGAAATTTCCCAGCATCTCAAAATAAGTTCCGTGTCTGGCCGTCTTACCTATGTTTTCTATGTCGCCTGTGCGTATACATTTCTGGCACGTTGTAACACGGCGGCGCGGCGGCTCCTGTTCACCTGTAAACCAGGGCTTCATAGGCGCCATTCCTGAGTTTATAAGCAGCAGCGACGCATCGTTCTGCGGTATCAGGGAGAAGCTGGGAAGTCTCAGATGACCCTTGCTCTCAAAGAACCTGAGGTACATCTCCCTTAATTCGTTTAAGCCAAATTTCTTCATGTAATTGCCTCCACATCAAATTGTTTCGCATATATATCACCGCGTCTGCGCGCGGTCTTTGTCCATATATACTTTAGAGCCTGTGACACCCCTCTGTCCCTGATATTTCCCGCTGTAGGGCTTTTCGGCGGGGCTATCCATCTTGGCAAATACCAGCTGCCCAATCCTGCGTCCTGTACAGAGCTCAATAGCGCAGCGGTTGGCATTGAAAAGCTCCAGGGTTATCTCCCCTTTGAACCCAGGGTCTACCCATCCGGCGTTCTGTATAAAGAGGCCCATTCTGCCCAGGGAGCTTCTCCCCTCCACAAACGCCGTCAGGTCATCAGGCAATGATATATATTCCATAGTAGTCGCCAGCACAAACTGGCCTGGCAGCAGCAGGTATCTGTCAGTTTCAATAGTTTTATATGATATCTCTCTGTCCATGGTTATTATACCGCTGGATGAATCCTCCACCACACCGAAAGTATTCCCCAAACGTATATCCACACTGGCAGGCTGTATCTGCCCCTTTTCCAACGGAGATATACCCAGTGTTCCATTTTCCAGCATCATCGCTATCGTTTTGTCAGATAATATCATTAAAGTCTCCAATCTCCACAATGGCTGCTGCCATTCATGCATCCATCAAGATAAAAATAAACCCCGCCCCTGTACAGGGGCGGGGT
>CALXCS010000060.1 GCA_944386875.1 uncultured Oscillospiraceae bacterium | reverse complement strand
GTTTTGCCAGGCTTTAGGGCTTTGCCAGGCTGGGGTGTTTCCAAAGAGGGGCTACGTCCCTCTTTGGTCGGTGGGGGTGCAGGGGGGAATCGAAACCCCCCTGCCGTTTCTTTGAATTCTTAAACCGGTTCTTGGCGCTCAAAGAAATGGTTTAAGCGGGGTATGGGGCAGAGCCCCATAAAGGTTGCAGGGCCTTGCCCTGCTTACCCCCAGCGGGCCAGGCCCGCGGCTGACCCCCGCCTACGGAGTAGGCGGTATTCCCCGACATCGGCAGGTGTCGGAATCCCCTGTCCACGTAGTGGACGGTCTGTCCTCGCACCCCTGGTGCGGGAGGACGAGGGGCAGCGCCCCGCAAAAGGTTGCAGGGCTCCGCCCTGCGCAGACAGCAGGGCATTTCCCTTGACTGGACGGCTGGGCGGGTGATATATTATGTCGTATATTGCCCGCTTATTCTGATTAGGGAGATACGACATGTTCTACAGTTTTTTCGCTCTTATATCACGTATGAAGAATATCGACAGATGGGCCCTTATGCGCAACACCAAGAGGGAGAATATCCAGGAGCACTCCCATATGGTGGCCGTGCTGGCCCACGGACTGGCCGTCATAAGAAGGGACGTGATGGGCAAGGACTGTTCGCCTGAGGCCGCCGCTGCCGCCGCCCTTTTCCACGACGCGCCGGAGATACTCACCGGCGACATGCCCACGCCTGTGAAATACTACAACAAAGACATGATAAACGCCTACAGGCGGGTGGAGGAACGGGCCATATGCAAGCTGGCCTGGTCTATTCCCAGGGAGATACGGCCCGAGTACAACAAGCTGCTGCGGGGAAATCCGGAGGTGGACGATCTGGTCCGGGCGGCCGATAAGCTCTCGGCCTATATAAAGTGCCTGGAGGAGCTTAAAAGCGGCAACGAGGAGTTCCGCACCGCCGCAAGGATGACCCTTTTAAAGCTCAAGGAAATGAATATGCCTGAGGTGGAGTATTTCATGGAGAATTTCATACCGGCCTTTGAGATGACCCTTGACGAGCTGGATATTTAAAGGTAAAATTCAGAGAGCCGTTTTTACAGGCAGAAGATATGACAGGAGGCGGAGCCATGAGGGCAATAGTCACTGTAATAGGCAAGGACACGGTGGGGATAATCGCCAGCGTGTGCGCCATGCTGGCCCAGGAGGGCGTCAATGTGCTGGACATCAGCCAGACGGTGCTCCAGGGCTACTTCACCATGATAATGATTGTGGATATGTCGGACTGCAAAATAGATTTTGCCTCCCTCTCAAAAAAGCTTTCAGATACCGGCAGGGAGCAGAGCCTTGATATACGCATCCAGCGGGAGGACATATTTGAGGCAATGCACAGGATATGAACCTTTGGAGGGAATATGATTAACACCAGCGAGATCCTGGAGACTATCAGGATGATAGACCAGCAGCACCTGGATATACGCACTGTCACCATGGGCATATCCATCAGGGACTGCGGCCATCCGGAGGTCAAAACCTGCTGCGGCAGGATTTACGACAAGATAACGAAAAAGGCCGAAAAACTCGTGAAGACAGGCGAGGATATTGAGAGGGAGTTTGGGATACCCATAGTCAACAAGCGCATCTCCGTAACTCCCATAGCCATCGCCTGCGAGTGCTGCGATACCGAGGACTACGCCGTCTTTGCGGAGACGCTGGACCTGGCCGCAAAAGAGGTGGGCGTAAACTTCATCGGCGGCTTTTCCGCCCTGGTGCAGAAGGGCTATACCATAGGGGATCAGCGGCTTATAAAGTCCATACCCCAGGCTTTAAAGAACACCGAGCGGGTCTGCTCCAGCGTAAACGTGGCCTCCACCAGGGCCGGCATAAATATGGACGCCGTGGCCCAGATGGGCAGGATTATAAAAGAGACGGCCCAGCTCACCGGCGGCATGGGCTGCGCCAAACTTGTGGTATTCTCCAACGCCGTGGAGGATAACCCCTTTATGGCGGGGGCTTTCCACGGGGTGGGGGAGCCCGAGTGCGTCATAAACGTGGGCGTATCGGGCCCCGGCGTTGTACATCACGCCCTTTTGCAGTGTAAGGGGGAGCCCTTCAACGTGGTGGCGGAGACTGTGAAAAAGACGGCCTTCCGCATTACGAGAATGGGCGAGCTGGTGGCTCAGGAGGCCTCAAAGCGCCTGGGCGTGCCCTTTGGGATAGTTGACCTTTCACTGGCCCCAACGCCCCAGGTGGGCGATTCGGTGGCCGATATATTGGAGGAGATGGGCCTTGAGAGCGTGGGAGCACCAGGCACCACGGCGGCCCTGGCCCTTTTAAACGACGCCGTTAAAAAGGGCGGCGTTATGGCCTCATCCAATGTAGGGGGCCTCTCAGGCGCGTTTATACCGGTCTCCGAGGACGCGGGAATGATAAGGGCCGCCTCCTCAGGGGCGCTGACTATAGAGAAGCTGGAGGCCATGACCTGCGTCTGTTCCGTGGGCCTTGACATGATAGCCGTGCCGGGGGACACCACCGCCGCAACTATCTCCGGCATAATAGCCGACGAGGCCGCAATAGGCATGATAAACAGCAAGACCACCGCCGTCAGGATAATACCGGTCCCCGGCATGGACGTGGGGGACAGGGTGGACTTCGGCGGGCTTCTGGGCACCGCGCCGGTGATGCCTGTAAACCGCCGCTCATCCGAGGCGTTTATAGCCCGGGGCGGCAGGATACCCGCGCCTCTCAACAGCTTGAAAAACTGATTGGCGCCGCTTAAAAGCGGTGGAAATACCGGCCTCAAAGAGGCCGGTGGGATTCCGACACTAGCAGGTGTCGGGAAAGACCGCCTACTTCGTAGGCGGGGGTCGGCCGCGAGGGGCTACGCCCCTCTGCCTCCCAATACCACCCCCATTTTCTTTTTTTCTTGAAAAAGAAAACGGCGGTGGAGCCGTCAAAAGAAAAAACGCTTATGGGTGCAAGCTTGGCACTCATAAGCGTTTTACGTTTCTACTCATCCCTAACCTTGAATAGTCTCAGCTTCCACCTCGCTTAGCCGCTTATATTGGCAGAGACTTGATGGCTGGGTATCCCTTGTCTCTCGTATTCTTCCGGCCTTTTGGGCATAAGCAGTTTTACTTTATCTCTCACCATCTTGTGGGTTACATAATTTAAGTTCAGCTTTGTATATGCCCCTGCGGGCACACAGCCTATGCTGTCTGCCATCGCCGCCACCTTCGACAGGTACTTCAAACACTCATAATCAAAGTAATTCAGCAACGTGTATGTGGCCGTTATCTCCCACTTATTCCACGTTATCTCTATATCTATCCCGCATTCCTCGGAAACTTTCTTCGCCCTGGCTATAAATTTCCTTGAGCCGCGGATCTTCCTCTTTATTGGGATGTGCCTTATGCTCCGCAGCAGCTTATATAAACTCTCATATTCCTCCGGCGTCGGTTTGTAGGGCGTGTTCAGCAGTTCATCGAATTCATCGCAGGTGGGATATGTTTTCCGGTATATTATCTCCTTTTCGTTTTC
>CALXCS010000059.1 GCA_944386875.1 uncultured Oscillospiraceae bacterium | reverse complement strand
TATTGTTTCGGGCGGTTACTTGCCGAAATAGATGCTACATCCCAGCAAGCGTCGCCGCCCGGATACCACGGCAGCTGTCAGGAGTACTCCTAGAACCTTTCTTAACCATCGCACAAGCTGAACGGTTAAATATAAGATAACAAATTCTAGGAATTATTCAACTGGTCCAGTTGGTCCTGCGTAATGTTCAGAGCCTTTAAAATATCTGCAATCAATTCATTCCCTCTGAAATCACCTTTTGACTTCTCCTGCACTGCCTGTATTGATTTCACAATGATATCAATAAACATTAACCGTTGGTTTTCTGGTGTTTCCCGCACAAACCGGTCGTAGTCCATGCGGAGCCGAATATCCGCTTCTTTTTTCTTCCGCCAGATTTGTTTGCGTTCTTTCCAGCCTGAGGCTTCCCAAAATTGGTCGTCCAGACAAGTCGGGATAACAGAGATAAGACGGAATTCCGTTCCGTAATTATCTACTTCTTCAAGTCCGGCTTCTTTATCTGTTATAAAAGCCAGTTGGCATTTTGTCTCCCAAAATATAGCTCCTAAAATATCATCAACATCAGCTTGTGTTTCAATCGTCATAAATAGTTCCACTCCATCACCTCACCCAAAAGATTTATTCCATGGCGGTCTATGACCGTATTGATTATACTATTGCATAATCTGTTCATGCTACCAGTAATGCATATCATATTTCGAGCCACTTGCCATTTTGTACATCTCGATTCCATTTTCTCTATAAAACCTGTTTGAATACCTTTTTGTACTCCTTGTGGTTTCGCCAAATTTCACGATTTCACCAGTACCCGTTTTTTAAGGCATAACGGCAGTTTTTGTTGTTTTAAGCGAATTGTCATGTGTTTTTGTGATTTTTTTGCAGTCCTGACCGTATCAGTAGCATTATCGACCTTACTCTCGTTCCTGACGGCATCACCACGCTTGTGACAAGCGATACCACGTCAAAGATCGTATCCCAGAACGCTCCCACGTGATCAACTCTTACAACTGGGTTGTTGTCACAGTACGAAAACAGGAGCTGCCATATAGCCGGTAGCAAAGGTTTTTACTACAAGCATCTCAGAAAACATGATTGACAACCGCTCTATTCCAGTCTTCTCCATGCTTCAATATTTTCATTTCCCATCGTGAACTTACCTTTCGGAAGCTCGCAATCCTTTAGGTTATAATGCTTACGATTTTTGAATGAGTCTACACAAGATATATCCATGCAAGGGCTCAAATTTCCGTCAAGCACATTCATGCTAAAAGAAAATAATTTGAGACTTTTCATGGTCTTCAAAAAATCCAAGTTCGGCAAAGTGTTGCTGCCTGACAGTTCCAACAGTTCCAGGTTTTCCAGTTCTCCCAGTACAGAAAAGTCCTGAATTTTCGGGCAATTCTCGATACGCAATGCCCTCAGCGTTCCCTTTACCCTGCTTAATGCGCTTATGTCGCTTAATGATCGGTTATAATGAAGGTACAGGCATTGCATTTTCTGAGAGGTCTCAATGCCGTTTAATGAATAAACTCCACATTCTGCCAAAGTAAGAGTATCCAGCTCCTGACTGCAAAACAGACCTGTCAAATCCCGGTTTTCCCCTTTAAAACTACCGACTGCCAAAGACCTTAATGTTCCCACCTTGTTGTAATTCAATGTCCTTTTGTTTACATCAACAGACAAGCTAGTCAGCCCGTGAACCCGGGAATAATCAATTTCACTGATGTATTGCTCCCGACTTCCATACCGGTTTTGGCAGTGCAGCGATTTGACCTCAGGCATTTCATATAACGGACTAAAGTCAAAGCTCTCTGGAGCGTTATAGGAAGGAAAAATCTTCAAATATTTCAGCGATGGGCATAGCTGTAATATTTTTAAATCCGGCATAATAATCTCCGCTTTTTCAAGGCCATGTTTCCTGATATACTCTTGATAGTCCTCCAGCGCCCTACTATCAACCACAACTTTAATTGCATCTTTCCTATAAAATGGATAGAACATGGGAACAAATTCAAACCCATCTCTCACTTCTTCTCTCACCATGAACGACCTCCATACCAATAATAGTGTCCGTAACGACCATAATAATAATTTCTTCCCGGGCTCCATATTTGATTATATGAATTTGTGTTTTTTATTACGCGGTTATTCGGTCCACCATATTTGCACATACTCATATACTCATCTATAAAAGCCATTCTTACATTTGGCGCACTTTTCCACGATATAGAAATGACCTGGTCCACCACACAATTAGTACGCCTTGTTTTACTTGCAGATGTAATAGCCCGCTTATATCCGCCTTTACCAACATAGGTTTTGCCGCTTTTGTACACAATTTCATATGAGCCGGTAGCTCTGCGTATATCGCTTGCCCTATCCGCCGCCTTATAAATCTTTTCGCCAGTATCCACCGCATCGCCGGCCTTGGATACTGCCTTTACAACAGTTCCGCCTCCCGTTACGCCGGGAGTTACAAGGCAAACCACATCGGCTGCCAGTCCCGCCCACGCAGAAACACTTGTGGGATTAACAATTACTTCCGCAACACTAGTAACAAGCGATACTACATCAAAGATCGTATCCCAGAACGCTCCCACGTGATCCGCCACGCGCGGCGTTTATTAGGATTTATCCTCGTTTTCAAAATGAACTCCCGAATCGGCATCGTTGAATATTTTTCAGCAATTCTCCTCTTCCGTCCATTCTATCGTAAAAACCATTGCATCAAACGAGTCTTCGAGCGGCGATTTGCAGCGGTATCGTACCGTATGATCATTAACAGGTTCTCGGACCATCGCATAACTTGTGTCTGCACCCATTGATGACGCAATCACATACAGCTTTTGCTGTAAGTCATAATACCCGCATTTGTAATGTACAGATAAAAATCCTAATTCAGACAGGTATTTTACTTTCATCTCTTCCTGCTGCGCCAGTTTGCATTCCAACATCTTTATCGGTTTTCCCCGGCTCTCTTTGCCGTAGAAGTCGAACACTGTAAAATCCAGTAAGAACCTTTCCCTTACTGGCAGGAACATAAATTATCGGCGCAATTTTCTCCTCATATGCGATCGATTCCAGCTTTACCTTGAGTGTATACCATTTGTTCGCTGCAAGCGTTTCAATTGCAATCTTAAGAAACGGATATCCCAAGCTACTGTTATATACCGGATGCGTTTCCATCCATAGCCGTTCCTCCGGTGTAAGCTTGATTTTATTGCGTATCTTTATAAACAGCTCTTCCCTGTACCTGATTTCTTCTTCATATGTCATGCTGCTTTACCTCCTTCCGAGATTGTGAATCTCCATATGTCTGGTTCGCGTAATCTCCTAAAAATATAGAAATTCTCT
>CALXCS010000058.1 GCA_944386875.1 uncultured Oscillospiraceae bacterium | reverse complement strand
GAGATAAAGACATATAGCGGAACACATGACAAAGAAATTATCTCTTTCATTCTTGGTATCCAAAACAGAGAGGCAAAAATTAATCTGTCGCTGGAAGAACAGCCTGATTTGAAAGATATAAGCGCCTCATATCAAAAAACGGGTGGAGAATTTTGGCTGGCATACGACAATAATCATGTTATAGGAACAATTGGATTGCTATACAAGGATAATAATTGTGGTATATTGAAAAAATTTTTTGTTGATGCGCAATATCGTTCTCAAAAAATCGGATTAAAATTATATCAAAAGTTATTGATGTTTGCACAGGAAAAAGGCGTTAAACATATTATTCTTGACACACCATCAGTTGCAGTTGTGTCACACCGCTTTTACGAACGGGCGGGGTTTAAAAAAATCAGCAAAGAGGAATTACCTGTTGATTACACATATCCTGACAGAAATTCATTCTTGTATATGCTAGATTTATGACCTTCTGTTTATGAACAAGTATGTAGGAATAATGGAATTAACGTCTACCCTTGTCAACGGGTTTATTAAAAAATCTTATCCATGCACCAGATAAGTTCAGCGGATACTGCAGACAGAAGGCTGGAATTGTTTGGAGCTTTATTTGGGGACTGGAATAAAGAGGGACGAGCATAGCGTTGAACAATAAAGAAAAAGCAAGGGCGGCATAGCCTTTCGACCATGCCGCCCTGCAGCAATAAAAATATTTCCTTATGGGTATGAAGTCCCGCCTCAGCATCTTAAATACAGTAAATTAGCGTTTGTTGCTCTTTACCCAAATTCTATTCTTCTCTGCTTCTTTAATCAAATCCTCACGCAAATCCGGATGTGCCAGATTGATCAAAGCCTCTGCTCTCTGCCAAGTTGTTTTACCTTTCATAAGCGCTACGCCATATTCGGTAATCACGTAGGTATTGATATTACGAGGAACCGTAACAATTGTGCCCGGTTCAAGTGTAGGACGGATACGGGAAGCCAGGTTGCCGTTTTTATCCTTATAGGTAGAACTGAGTGCAATCAAGCCCTTTCCGCCTTTAGACATATAAGCAGCTGTGATGAAGTCGAACTGGCCACCGCAGCCTGAAATCTGACGAATGCCAGCAGATTCTGAAGCAACCTGACCATAGAGATCTACTTCCAGGCAGTTGTTGATGCAGACCATTTTGTCATTCTGCGAGATAATTGCTGGGTCATTGGTGTAATCAACTGGATAAATAGCGGCAATAGGGTTATTATCCAGAAAGTCGTACAACTTTTTACTGCCCATTGCAAAGGTATAAACCATTTTGCCAATATCAATCTGCTTACATTTACCAGTGATACGGCCTGCCTCATACATATCCACATAGGAATCGCAGAGCATTTCCGTATGTACACCAAGGTCTTTTAAGTCAGATTGGGCAATCATGGCGCCAACCGCATTGGGCATTGCACCAATACCAAGCTGCAGGCAGCAACCATCGGTAATCTGCGTCATGACATTCTCAGCAATTTTTATATCCACATCGGAAATCGGCGGTGCAGTAAGCTCCGGAATCGGCGCATTGGGCCCCTGTACAAAATAATCGATATCACGAATGTGCACAACTTCACCCATACCACCCAAGCAACGCGGTACAGAAGTGTTGACCTCAGCAATCACGATTTTAGCCTGAGAAATAAAAGCTGGAGCCATAGAAAGAGAAACGCCCAAATTAACAAAGCCATTGGCATCAGGCGGTGTGCACTGAATAAAAGCTACATCTACATGCGTCCACCCCTGATAGTAATAATTAGGACCTTCATGATAGTTGAGCGGAATGTAGTTGCACAAATCATTGTCATGCAGTTTTCTTGCCGCACCGCCAAAGTGCCAGTCGTTGAGAATGAAGTGCTTTCTTTCCGGGTCACACAGAGCAACCTGAGGTGGGAAGGGACAAGTAGTAGCAATGACTTTGACATCAAACAATTCATCTTTTCTTTTGGCCAAAGCCGCATCCAAATAAGCGGAGTTCATCATAAACTCGCCATAATTGACCCAGTCTCCAGATTTAACGACTTTCACGGCTTCCTCAACGGGAACCAACTTTCTTTCATACTCTTTCATGTAGTCCAAAGCAAATCCCTCCAAAAAGTTAATTTACATATACAATAAGCCAATAGGCTATAAGCACTTACCTGTTTCGCAAACAGAAAAAAGTATCCATATACCTTAAGGAAGCTATATTGACACAGCGCATGCATATATACATATTTTATCTAAGTATAAAATGTTTGTCAATGCCCAAACATGCATTATACCGATTCTGTTAGAACAAATATCCTGGTCTTACATTTTTCAACAGAACATTATTGAAGTTCTCATGCATATGTGCTATATTTAGTGTAGTATATAGTTTACTGCACGGCTATCATGTAGGAGGCGCTCATATGATAAAAAATATTTATACATTCTATTTTAGTGCGACAGGGACGACAAAAAAAGTAGTAAGTGAAATAGCAAAAACAATTGCAGCTTCGCTTACCCCTGCTGCAGACACACAGAGCACAGATTTTACACCCTTCGCAGTGCGCAA
>CALXCS010000057.1 GCA_944386875.1 uncultured Oscillospiraceae bacterium | reverse complement strand
GCTCTCGTCTCTGACTGTCGCGTTGGGAGCAGCCGAAAAACTGGGCCGGCTTTTGGCTCCGGTTATGAGACCGCTTTTCAATGTTGGCGGAGCTTGCGCTTCCGCCCTGGTATTAGGATTCATCGGCGGATATCCAGTGGGCGCCAAAACAGTAATAAACCTGTATGAAAATGGAGAGTGCT
The DNA here is from genome assembly GCA_944386875.1 of uncultured Oscillospiraceae bacterium. Classification (GTDB taxonomy): domain Bacteria; phylum Bacillota; class Clostridia; order Oscillospirales; family Oscillospiraceae; genus RUG626. The sequence continues at coordinate 13,234 of CALXCS010000057.1, read as the reverse complement.
CAAAAGCCGAAGCCGAGAGGATGCTGAGTTTTTGTAACAATTCCGGACCTGCTTTTATTTTCGGCGTTGTAGGCGCAGGCATCTTCTCCTCCGGTACGATCGGTCTTATACTGTATTTAGCGCACATGGCCGCCTCCATATGCGTCGGTCTGATATTCAGGAACTGGGGCAGCGGCGGCATCACGCGCCATCTGCCAGACGTCCATCGTGAACAGGCTTCCTTTCCAATAGCTTTCGTAAATTCAGTGTCGTCGTCATTCATGTCCACCCTCGGCATATGCGGCTTCGTCATATTTTTTACTGTATTCATTAAGCTCCTGTTCCTCTCAGGGCTTCTCTCGGCAATGGCAGAGGCGATTGGCGGCGCGTTGGGTTTTATAGGCATGGATGTGGAATGGGCGCGGCGGCTGCTGACAGGCGCCATAGAACTGACTTCCGGCGTCTGGAGCCTGCGCGGCGTCTCCGGCGAGCTTACAGCGTCAATTGCCATGGCCGCCTTCATGCTGGGCTGGGCAGGACTATCGGTTCATTGCCAAGTCCTATCATTTATCGGCAACTCGGGTCTATCCGTCAGAACATATATAATCGGTAAGTTCCTTCACGGCATTTTATCTGCCATTATCGTCCTTATAATAGCCCGCCTTGTGGCCTTTGATACGCCTGTAGCAGTGTATCTGGCACAGCAGCTGGGCGATATAGCTGAGATCAGATTCTCCACCGCCCTGCGGGTCTCCGCCGTCTCCGCAGCTGTGCTGGGCGGTATTCTGTTTCTTGTATCCATCATTCCTGGAAAAAATAGTGGAAAACCGGGCGGGAAGGCTGTATAATCATTTTAGAAATGATAAAGGAGTCTTACCATGCTCTTTAAAAAAGATATAGAACCCTGCTGTTCTTACTGCATAAGCGGTTCACGCATAAGCGATACGCAGGTGGCCTGTCTGCGCCGAGGCATCGTCTCCGCCGGCGGTCAATGTAAAAATTTTAAATACGACCCTTTAAAACGAGAGCCTCCGCATCCTAATGTCTTAAATACGGGCAGTTTCTCTCAGGAAGATTTTTCTCTGGAGTAATCGTCCGCTAAATTTAAAAACAGTAAAACATAAAGAGCCAGTGGGATTTCCAAGTTCAAACACTTTGAAAATCCCACTGGCTCCGTGCTTTTCAGCATATTTCTCATCCTATCCGTCAGGTATTATGTCGGCTTTGCCACGGCATAATGGACATGGCAAAGTTTCCATACGCCTGATTCCTTTTTGAAGATCTGTGTTTCCAACCCAGCGATTCCGTATGGTTCTCCTGTCTCCCTGCGGATGCACTCTGTCCTATATGAGAAAATGGCCATAGCACAGTCTTGGGATATCATCCGCACCTGAACATCCTCTGTGATAAGTTCAATACTGGTATACGCCTTTTGTATACCGCCTATGAGGAAGTCCTGATAAATAGATTCGGTTCCGCTATAGCAAGTCGCCAGGGATATAAGAGAAGTCTGGCATCCTTCCGCCCAGATGGGGAAGAAATCCTCCTTCTCCTGTGTGTGGATAGCAGTCTTATACTGCTCAATAACGCCTAAAATTTCCTGGATATCCTTTTCCACAAGAACGCTCCTTTCATAGTAAAAGTCTGTCTATTCAAACAGGGGCGTAGACAAATATCTCTCCCCACCGTCCGGCAAAAGTGCAATGATTGTTTTTCCACTGTTCTCTTTCTGTTTTGCCAGCTCTATAGCAGCGTGAGCGGCTGCGCCAGAGGTTATCCCCGCAAGGACGCCCTCGCGTTTACTCAGCATTCTGCCGGCGGCATACGCCTGTTCATCTGTCACCGTAATAACGCTGTCATAAATTGATGTATCTAAAACCTCAGGAATAAATCCGGCGCCTATGCCTTGGAGGCCATGACTTCCCGGCACTCCTCCCGACAGCACAGGAGAAGATGCGGGCTCCACCGCCACAACTTGTATGCTGGGTCTCTTTTCCTTGAGATACCTTCCGGCGCCCGTTATGGTGCCGCCCGTTCCAACCCCTGCAACAAATATATCTATCTTCCCGCCGGTATCCCTCCATATCTCCGGCCCTGTCGTCTCATAGTGGGCAAGAGGATTTGCCGGATTTACAAACTGTCCTGCAATAACTGCCCCTGGGATTTTCTCCTTTAATTCCTCCGCAGCCGCAATGGCGCCGTCCATACCTTTTTTTCCATCTGAAAGCACCAGCTGGGCGCCGTATGCCGTCATCAGTTTTCTGCGCTCAATAGACATGGTGTCAGGCATAACTATAACTGCTCTATATCCCCTTGCCGCCGCCAGACATGCAAGGCCAATCCCAGTATTCCCAGACGTGGGCTCTATGACAGTACCACCAGGCGGTAGTTCTCCGGAGGCCTCCATGGAGTCAAGCATGTACTTGGCCACCCTGTCTTTTGCTGAACCTGCAGGTTCAAAATATTCCAGATTAATCAGCACCTGAGCCTGAAGGCCCAGGTCAGACTCAATGTTTGTCAACTCCAGCAAAGGCGTACCGCCCACCAGCTGGTCAATTCTCGTATAGATCCTGCTCTCCATCATGCCGGCCTCCGTATTCCTTGATAGGACAATTATAGTAAATGGCAGCTTTGTTGTCACGCCTGCAGATTGTAAACCTATTTTAAAACATACGGTTGACATTTTGCTTTTTGAAATATATACTCATCTGGAAAAGGGAGGTGCCCTAAGTGAGCATTAAAGACAACATTGCCCAGCTTCTGGAATCGCATTTCGGCGAATTTGTCTCGGGGAGCCAGGCTGCCCAGCAGTTGGGCGTTACAAGAGCCGCTGTATGGAAGGGAATACAGGCGCTGGAGTCGGATGGGCACAAAATAGAGGCCGTTCCGAACCGCGGCTACAGGCTCTCTCCGGACAGCGACCCTATATCCGCATCCCTTATACATAGTTACCTGGGTCCATTGGGCGATACTTTCACTATAGATACATATCAATCTGTAGATTCAACAAACCTGGTTTTAAAAAGATCCGCTCAAAATATCAACCAATGGCATGTGGCGGTCAGCGGAACTCAGACCTCAGGGCGCGGGAGGATGGGCCGCAGCTTCTTCTCACCGACAGGTACCGGCCTTTATATAAGCCTTTTTCTGCGTCCTGAAATGCCGGCAGCTGACGCCGCCATGATAACGTCGGCTGCGGCAGTGGCGGTATGCCGTGCCATAGAGGAATGTACATCGGCAAAACCGGAGATAAAATGGGTCAACGACGTATTTGCCGGCGGGCTCAAGGTGTGCGGCATTCTCACCGAGGCCGCCATGGATATGGAATCCGGCTCCCTTGAGTATGCTATCCTTGGTGTCGGAATGAATGTATATAAGCCGGAGGGCGGCTTCCCTCCAGAGCTTCATGGCATCGCCGGAGCAGTATTGCCTAAACCTGAACACAACGCCAGGTGCGCTCTTGCGGCGGCGTTTCTCCGTAATTTCTATACTATGTACAAGGATATTTCCAAGGGTTCTTTTGTTGATGAGTACAAACGGAGAAGTTTTCTTATTGGACAGAAAATATATGTTATAAAAGGGGACGAGAGAGTCCCTGCAGTTGCCGTTGACATTGACAGCGAATGCCGGCTTATAGTCCGCTACGAAGATGGGCGCCAGGCAGCCCTATCTTCAGGCGAGGTCAGCGTACGTCAAAGGCTTGGAGGGAAGTAATGAGCACTAAAAAAGCAGCTGGTATTAGGACAGTAGACCTTTTATATTCAGCCTTTTTCTCTGTTCTTATTGCTGTGTGCGCCTGGATAAGCGTACCGGCGTTTATCCCTTTTACGCTCCAGACTTTCGGCATATTCACCGCCATTTGTACTCTAGGCGGTAAGCGCGGCACGGCGTCCATTGTTGTATATCTGGCCCTTGGCGCGCTGGGCCTGCCTGTGTTCTCTAATTTTTCCGGCGGGCTGGGGCAGCTTATAGGCACAACAGGAGGTTATCTTTTAGGATTCCTGTTCACTGGGCTGATTTACTGGTTCATAACCTCTGTTTTAGGCAAAAAATTGTGGATAGAAATACTAGCCCTTGTATTGGGATTGGCTGCTGTTTACGCTTTTGGCACAATGTGGTATATCGTGTCATATGCCGGAAATTCTGGCTCAGTCGGTCTTGGGGCGGCTCTCTCCATGTGCGTTGTGCCTTTTATAATTCCCGATTTAATAAAGATGGCGTTAGCTGTTGCAGTCTCCAAAAAGTTCAGAGCACTTTTAAGATAACCAGAAAATAATAATGAGGCGGAAAGTCTCCGCCTCATTATTATTTTGAGTCAGGCATTAAAGGCTGAGAACCCCGCTGAGATTCTCCAGCGCTTTTCCAGCGGACTTAAGCATTTTACCAAGGGAACTTCCGCAGCTTTTCTGCTTCTGCAGAGACATAACGCACACTACAGCTCCGCTGGCCATAAGCCCTACGGCCATACCCTTCAAAAATGTGGAACACTTTTTCATAATAAAGACCAGTCCTTTTTCAGGTTTCATCTCTAGCTTTCCCGAAATAAAGGAAAAGTCACATCTTCAGGCGTTCCAATTTATGCCTAGTCTATTTTGATTACATATCTGTCTTTCCTTGGTTTGGCAACCGGTTCTTCGTCAGCATAGCCAAGTATGCAGTGTCCTACGCCTATCCACTTGTCATCCAGGCCCCATTTTTTCTTAAGCTCACGGCCTTCAGGAGATTCAAAAACTTCCTTTGCCCTATTTATCCAGCATGAGCCCAACCCTGCAAAGTACGCTGCATTCATCAGGTTCCCCATCACAAGGCTTGCATCTTGTATGCCGTTGGGATTATCCCTGTCAGCAAAAACAGTCACTACCGTGGGAGCGCCGTAAAATGGGTCGCCGCTGGAGCCTGCAACAGAGGCGTTCAATCTGGAAACTTCAGCTATATCCTCAGGATTCTGAAGCACCAGCATAAGCGGCGACTGTGTCCCCTTTGCTGTAGGAGCATATTTGCCAACCTCCAATACCGCCTCAAGGGTTGCATCATCCACCTGCTGCGGTTTATATTTTCTTACGCTCCTGCGATTTATAAGTCCCTGCAGGCCAGGGTTGCCTGTTCCCATTGCATCTTTCATATTATTATAAAACTCCTTTATTTTATTAAAACTGTCGGCGCTGATATCGTGCTCTATTTTGCAGGCCTCTTTCACAGCTTCATTTTCATCAACACCCAGGCTTTTCAGCACTTCCGTTAGCACCAGGTGTCGTTCATATATCCGTTCAGCCACTTCTCGGCCTCTGTCTGTGAGCTTTATATCCTTGTGTTCGTCATACTCCACATATCCGTTCTCGCGCAGCCGGCGCATCGCTATGCTGATAGTGGGCTTTGAGTAACCCATCTCTGCGGCGATATCTATGGAACGCACTGAACCGGTACGCTGTTGAAGCATTAATATTGCTTCCAAATAATCCTCTCCGGATTCATGTATATCCACAAATGCATCCCCTTTCTGCCCTCAAATAAAATCTTACTAGTCAATGGCAGGTCCATCACTATTATATCATAAACCGCCACGTATGCCCTGTTGGGTATACGTGGCGGAAATACGCTAACTTCAGAGATACTTCCTGATGCCCGCCGTTGCAAGTTCTGGAGAAGAACTCATAGTAATAGTGAACTTAATACCCTCTCTCTCACTGAAAGAGTCACACCAGTCAAGAAATTCCTCCGCTTCATTGTCGGACTCATTTCCTGCCATCTTAAAAAGGCTGTCAATAAATATATGCGTAATGTCGTAATTTCCTGCCCGCAGTCCGCAGATAAAGCCTTTCAAAAACTTATATCCTGTAAGTTTATACTCAGAAAATGTCACAAGCCTAACACTATGCGGTATGCTATAAGTGAGATTTGCATCTTTTTCTATGCAGACAATATCGCCATGTTCCTCAGAGTTTGCCTTGTCTACCAGCTCAATAAGCCGCTTTGTCTTGCCGTCACCTTTGAGGCCCATAATAACCTTAACCATAATAAGCACTCCTTTCGCGTTTTAAGCGCAAGTCTATGGTTAGATTTTAACATTTTTTCCGTACTCATTCAACATGAATTTTCGCATTTCACACAAAATTAATTTAATCAGTAAAGTCTTTGGAACAACCGCATTCTCTCTATAATATTTTTCTCATGGTCTCAGGGAAATAGCATACAACTTTAACTTGCCGCTATGCTGCGGCGGCTAGTCTCTCTTCTCGGGCAGAAAACTTGTGTAATCAAGCACATCAGCTAGCTCTGATAAAAACAGTGACATCTCATCTTCGTATTCTACCCTGTTGTCTCTGACCTGTAAAACCGATCTACGTCTTTTCGGAAGTCTGACCGTCACTGTGGTGCCTCGTCCCTGGCGGCTCTCTATTACTATGCTTCCGCCGTGAATCGCAGCAATATTCTGCGCCACTGCGAGGCCCATGCCGGCTCCGGCTCTGCTGTCGGAAAGGTCCCTGGGACACTCATATCTTGTAAAAGCCGTAGACAGCACATCTGTTTTCATGCCAGCGCCGTTGTCCTGCACAGTCAAAACCACGTCATCGTCAAGCTGGCTCAGCGTAAGCGTTATCCTACCGCACTTATCAGTATATTTCACACTATTGGAGAGAAGGTTTAGCAGCATGCGTTCAATAAGTTTGCTGTTTCCAAAAAAAGTGAGATGCTCGCAGGAGCTGTTAAATGTCATCCTCTGCTCCCAGTCCGGCAGCAGATATCCGGCCGTCCTTATAAGTTCTGAGCACAGTGATACCATGTCAAAGTATTCGGCATCTTTATCAGCTAGAATATTGACAGGCTTGGACAGCATATCAAAATTATCCATAGTGCGTCTCATACTCACTACGGACCGCTCCATCATAGCCACATATTGGGATATCTTGTCGTCCTCCAGTTTTTCAGCTCTCCTGTTTAAAAGCTCCATTCCGCTGGTGCACACGCTCATATTGCTTCTCAGTACGCCGAAAACTGTCTCTGCCATCTCGTGAGTTGCATTGGTCCTACATTCACCATCAGTGGCGCTTGACAGCGACAGCATCCCAGACTCGCCGGACATCATAGATATAACAGAATATTCATGTCCGTCAATCGTTATAGACCCCGCCAGAACATCCCTGCCGCTTAAAAGCTCGTCAGGGAAATACATACCCGCACGGATACCCAGCGCATCGCTTCCAAAAATTCTGATGGCAGCGTGGTTAAGATAAACAATCTGCCCCTCTTCAACAGCAACAACAGCCTGGGGCATCGAGTCAAACATATAATACGCGCCGTTATCAAATTTCATATCTCAAGCCATACCGTCCAAATTCATTTCAGTATTTATTCTCAAACCGCCTCATACAGAGCTTATTCTTGTACACATTGTTTAAATAATAGCAAATATCTTACATTTTTTCAACGTTTTTGTTATTGTATTCAAAAAAAGGACTAAATTGCGAAAAAACTCTTTATTTTTTCTTCACTAGAGGTTATAATTTCTAGTGGTTGAATATTTTGCTGCATGTAAATGGTAACAAAAAACTTTTATGGAGGTTTATATCATGAGCATCAAAATTGGTATTAACGGTTTTGGTCGTATAGGCCGTCTCGTTTTCCGGGCCAGCCTTGACCACAAGGACATTGAGGTAGTCGGCATCAACGATCTTATCACTCCTGACTACATGGCGTACATGCTTAAGTACGACACTATCCATGGCAGATTTGACGGCACTGTTGACTACACCGATCATTCCATTATAGTCAACGGCCATGAGATAGCTGTGTTCTCCGAGAGAAGCCCTGCGGATCTGCCTTGGGGTAAAGTCGGTGCTGAGTACGTTGTTGAGTCCACCGGTCTGTTCCTGACCAAAGAGAAGGCTCAGGGCCACCTGGACGGCGGTGCCAAAAAGGTCATTATGTCCGCTCCTTCCAAGGATGACACTCCGATGTTTGTTATGGGCGTTAACAACAACACCTATACCACCGACATGAACTTTGTCTCCAATGCTTCCTGCACCACCAACTGCCTTGCTCCTATAGCAAAGGTCCTTAACGACAAGTTTGGTATCACCGATGGCCTTATGACCACCGTCCACTCCACCACAGCTACCCAGAAGACAGTTGACGGCGTTTCCATGAAGGATTGGCGCGGCGGACGTGCTGCTGCCGGCAACATCATTCCTTCTTCCACCGGCGCCGCCAAGGCAGTGGGAAAGGTTATTCCTTCCCTGAACGGCAAGCTCACCGGTATGTCCATGCGTGTTCCCACTCTGGATGTATCTGTTGTTGACCTGACCTGCAATCTGGCCAAGCCTGCAAAGTATGATGAGATCTGCGCTGCTATGAAAGAGGCCTCCGAGGGCGAGCTGAAGGGCATCCTCGGTTACACCGATGAGGACGTAGTATCCAGCGATTTCATTCATGATTCCCATACCTCCATTTTCGATGCCAAGGCCGGTATCGCTCTTACCGATACCTTCGTAAAAGTTGTTGCCTGGTACGACAATGAGTGGGGTTATTCCAACAAGGTCGTTGACCTCATAGAGTATATGTACTCTGTTGACCACAAATAAGTCGAATAGGTCTCGAGCTTATTTCTAACGACCGCCGTCCCTCTCCTGGTGGAGAGGGACGGCTTTTATCAGGAGGAGTACAAATGAAACTCCGCAGGTACATATCATCTGACCTGCCAGACATAGCTGCGCTGTTTCGCGACACAATTTTAAAAATAAATGTGAAGGACTACTCGCAGGAGCAGGTTCACATATGGTCCGGCAGATGGCAGGCTCTTATGGAGAGAGACGCTTGGTTTCATGCGACATACACACTGGTTGCAGTTAACGGCTCTCGTCTGGTGGGCTATGGAAACGTGGATGATACCGGATATATCGATCATCTGTATGTCAGATGGGACTGTCAGAGGCAAGGCATAGCCAGCGGGATTTTGCAGGCTTTGGAAATCCGGTGCCGTGAGCTTTCGCTTTCGGCCGCTACTGTCCATGCTTCAATCACCGCTAAGCCTTTTTTTGAAAAGCACGGTTATAAAGTAATCAGGGAGCAGCTTGTTGAACTTTGCGGAGCAATGTTCATAAACTATGCTATGTCAAAAGAACTTACCGCCGGTAAAGCAGCTGCCTCATCTGTATACAATTAAAGTAGAACCAAGAGGTATAAAATGAACGAAGTAACATTCAGAGCAGCGCAGCCCCAGGATGTCCAATTGATACTCAGTTTTATAAAAGCCCTGGCAGAATATGAAAAGATGTCTCAGGACGTTCAGGCGACACCTGAGCTGCTTCACAAATGGATATTTGAAGAGCAGACGGCTAACGTGATATTTGCCATGGCCGAGGGCCGCGAAGTGGGGTTTGCCCTTTATTTTTACAATTTTTCGACTTTTGTCGGAAAGCCCGGACTGTATCTTGAGGATCTCTTTGTCTTCCCCGAGTGCAGAGGCCGCGGCTATGGAAAGTCCATATTAAAGCACCTGGCTTCAATAGCCAAAGAGCGCGGCTGCGGGAGGATGGAATGGAGCTGTCTCGACTGGAACACCCCCAGCATCGGCTTCTACAAATCCTTGGGCGCCCGGCCAATGGATGAATGGACGGTATACCGGCTGTCTGAAAAGGAAATTTTGAATTTAGCCGAGTAATCAGGTTTTTCCGCCTTTGTCTAATAATTTATGCTCAGTGCGAAAGGGGAATCCGCTATGGAGATACGGCGTTTCATGGATTCAGATGCCGAGAACGTATCCCACCTTATCCGGCAGACGCTTAGAACAGTAAATATAAAAGATTATTCTAAGGAATATATTGAAAACCAAGTTTCTCAAATTACTCCAGAGTTCCTTATTTGGCGTGGGAAGTTTACCCATTTTTACCTTGCATGCGATGGGGAAAAAATCGTCGGGTGCGGGGCAATAGGCCCTTATTGGGAAAAAGAGGACGAAAGCAGCCTTTTCACAATATTTGTTCATCCTGCGTATCAGGGCCGCGGTATAGGCCGTAAGATAATTGAGACATTGGAGAGCGATGAATACTTCATCAGGGCCCGTCGTGTAGAGATCCCCGCTTCCATAACTGCCTGTGAATTTTACAGAAAGATGGGCTATGGATTTAAAGGCGGCGCCAGAGTTGTAGATGACGAAGGGCTGATAAGGATGGAGAAATTCAAAGAGCCTGAAAACTTAAAGTGACATTCATAAGCAAAAATGGAAGGCGGCGCTGTGCGCCGTCTTCCATTTTTGTATTCAGTACATTTTGTCAATACTCAAACCCTCTGTTGGGGTCTTTGAACTCCTGTACCCTTGTCATGTAGACGTCCATAGCTGTATCCTCAAATGCCAGCTTTGCGTCTTCAACTCCCATAAGCCTGAGAACGTACTTGGCAAACGGCGGGTTGAGAACCATTATCGGGCCCAGCAGGTATGTGGCCATAAAATTCCCGTACCGGATTCCCTCCCAGCGGCTCTCCGGATTAAGCCCTGCTCCGCGGACAGTTTCAAAAAGGCCCTGAGGTTCACCATAGGCGTGGCCGAACTGGCTTTTAAAGCCCACTATATCCATATCTTCAAACTTTCCAAGATACAGGGCGTTATACCTGTGCATCATGTCTCTCCGCGACTTTATAGGAAACATTCCCAGCATATCCACCTGGTTTCCTTTTTCATCGGTGATGGATTCGCCAAATATCTCAAGAGAGTTACCTGTCACAAGAGTGATGCCGCCCTCATTAATTCTATTTTCAATCTCTTTAATATACGGGCGCAGCCTGTCCCTAACTATTTCCTGGCCCTTTTCCGTGGTCCCTGCAAGGTATACCAGCTGGACTTCCTCAGAAATAAATCTGGGTGTCTCTTTTAAAGATGTATTTATTATCTCCGCATCACACGATCTGGCCAGATACTTGGCATTTGCAAGGTCGCCGTAGAGGTTGCACAGCTCAGGATATAAAATCTCTATCTTCATCTGTCGTCCCCCTGTATATGCTCAATCGCCTTTGCCCTGACCTTATGGGCAAGTACAACGGAATCCGTCCCATAGAAGAAATATACGCTGCTGCCCGGTTTAAGCCTTAGTAAATCCGCAGCTTCAAGCTCGTCTCTCGCCCAATCAATTTTTTCCTCCGGTACACCTGCAAGAAGCAGCCTGAGTTTATAGTCCTTTCCTCTTGGGCCTGTTACAACAATGTGCTCCACTCCAGGCCTTGCTAAAAATTCAAAATCGCAGTCATAGAGCCAGCATACATTCTCAGACCAGTGTTTCTCATCACCAAGGCAATTGACCATCAGAAATAATTCCTTATTGCCTGGCTGCTCTGTCACGTAGTCAAAAGCCCTGGAGCAGGCAAGGGCGTTCTTGTCCTTAGCCATCTGCATAACCAGCGCGACATCTCCGACTGTCATCTCATTATAGCGCGACTCCACTATACTTATCTTTGCCATGTATCTGGATATCTCATCGTGGCTCATCCCCAATTCCCGCAGCAACGCAACAACCGCCACCATGTTGTATATGTTAAATACACTGTCAGACAGCAGTGCATAGCTGCCGCTTCCCTTTTTGTCGCGGATGTTCATCGTCATATTTCTGGTGTCCACGTCTCCGCCTGTGTAGTCGTATGACGGGGAGTGGAACCCGCACTCTTCGCAGTACGCACGGCCAATGTGGTGATAGCGAAGATACTCGTATTTCAGCTCTCCCAGGCACCGAGGGCATACCCTCATATCGTTGATCAGGTTTACACATTCAGTGACATCAGTATCCATACGCTCTATACCGAAGTATACCCTGGGATTATCTGGGGCTACCGATGAAGATATAAGGTCATCGGCATTAAGCACAAGTTTCGTCTCAGGCGGTATGCTGTCCGTAAGAAAATCTGCAATATACTGTGGGTGGGCGTTCCGCATTATTGAATCCCTGAAAAGATTTGTTATCACCATAAGCTCCGGCTTCACAAACGGATAAATGCGTTTCGACGAACGCTCATCCACCTCGAGAACTGCAAAATCGAATCTGGGCCTATTGAATATGGTTACTCCAGTTAAAAGACTTGTAGATATGCCTGAGTTTATGTTGGAACCTGCTCTGTTGTTGAGGACTTTTTTTCCTGAGAGTTCCAGGATATCGCATATCATGTTTGATACCGTTGTCTTGCCGTTAGTTCCGGTAACTGCAATTATTTTTCTGGGCTTTGCCACATACTTCAAAAAGTCAGGACATATTTTCAGAGCCAACTCGCCCGGAAAGTTTGTACCGTTGTGACGGGTAATCTTCAAAAGAGGGCGCGACAGTTTTGCCGCCCACAATGCCAAAAAAAATCTCAGCTTCATTTTCCCTCATCTCCCGGTCTTTTTGCCACAAGTCTGTTTATCGCTATGCCCTGATCGTAAAATTTAGCTTCATAGTCCGTCATAACGCCGGTCGATCCATTGGCATGCAAATCGTCTGTTACCTGATAAAGTTCCCAGCCCTGTCCTTCAAATTGTTCCTTTGACCACTGGAACAGCGGGACATTGTCTGTTTTGAACCATATCTCCCCGCCGTCTTTTAAAATATCACTGTATATTTTCAGGAAAGATGGCGCTGTCAGTCTCCGCTTAAACTGCTTTTTCTTAAGCCATGGATCCGGAAAATTTATATATATTCTATCCACTTCACCAGGTGAAAATATCTCCTGACATCCAGCGGCGTCAAAGTCGAGAAATCGTACATTATTTAGCTCCATGGCGCATACTCTCTCCATGGCGACAACCATAGCGTCAGGTACCCGCTCAACCGCCACAAATAATGCTTCAGGGTTCTCGCGGGCCATCTCAGCCGTAAACCTGCCCTTTCCACATCCAAGTTCCAGGTGAAGCTGGTTAAATCCCTGATATTCTCTCAGCCATTTTCCCTGAAGACGCGCAGGATCCTTTTCCAAAACTCGGTCGCATCTCTCCATTCGCGGTATAAGGTTAGGCTTTTTTCTCATTCGCATAAAATCACCCAGTGCATTGTACCACAATGGAAATAAAAATCAAACAAAATTCTTTAATTTTCATCTTGCATCTTTGAATGAAATAAGTTATAATATGTAGGCTTTATTTAATCGGGGTGTAGCGCAGTTGGTAGCGCGCATGCTTTGGGAGCGTGAGGCCGGAGTTCGAGCCACACTTTCTCAAAATCCCGGAAAGCTCTGGGACGCTAAGGCGGACGGAGTTTTGCCCCTCGCCGGGAACTGGTCAAAAACCGGCGTTGACCCCATA
>CALXCS010000056.1 GCA_944386875.1 uncultured Oscillospiraceae bacterium | reverse complement strand
ATGGTTAGAGAGAAGCTTGGCGTTAACACCGTATTGGGAGTGAGCAATGTGAGCTTCGGACTGCCGGCCAGAGAGGTAATAAATTCAACATTTCTTGCTGCTGCTTTTGGCGCAGGTCTGACATTGCCGATATTGAACCCCATGTCGAAAAGATACATGGATGTTGTCGCGGCATATAGAGTCCTCTCTGGGGAGGATGAAGGAGCGCAGAAATTTATTGATTCGTACTCGGATACTGTTTCAGAGAAAACTGCCGGAGAACTATCGGCACGGGCCGAAGATATAACTTCTATAGTGCTGTCAGGCAGAAAAATGCTCATTCAAGATGCGGTACGTGATGCACTTGCCGGAGAATCCCCCATGGACGTGATCAACAAAAGACTAATACCCACGATTAACAGCGCTGGAGATAAATTTGAAAAAGGTGAATTTTTTCTGCCGCAGCTTATGTCGTCAGCGGAGACAGTCAAACTTGGTTTTGATGTAATCAGGGAGGCTGTTCCGCCGGATCAGGTTTTGTCAAAAGGCAAGATAATTCTTGCTACGGTAAAAGGCGATATACACGATATTGGAAAGAATATTGTTAAAATGCTTTTATCAAACTACGGCTATGAGATAATTGACCTGGGGCGTGATGTTCCGCCGGAGACAGTCGTGAAGGAGACATTAAGACAAAATGTTAAGCTGGTCGGTCTGAGTGCGCTTATGACAACGACGGTAAAGAGCATCGGAGATACTGTCAGAGCTCTTAAGGACGCCGGTGCCAGCTGTAAGGTCATGGCAGGAGGGGCTGTGTTAAACGAGGAATACGCTAGGATGGTAGGGGCAGATTATTATGCAAAGGATGCTGCAGAGTCCGCCAGGATAGCGAGAGAAGTATTTGGCGAATAGGGGACACTGTAAGAAAAAGCGGAGAGCTCAGCTCTCCGCTTTTTCTTACAGTGCGTATTCAAAACGCAATATATAAATTATTGCCGTAAAGGTAATTCTACTTGAGATGGGTATTCTTCTCCCGAATATATTGCCTGGTGAGCGATTTTTGTTTCAGTTTGAAGGGACCAGACCCCAGAGTAATTGGAGTGGACGGCGTATTGAGGGAAATCGGAAGATGCAACATCGAGCCTCAGCTGAGAACCTGCTTTTGCAGTCCACGCTATATCCCACATTTTAAGATTGATCTCAACAATTTGCCCCGGAGTATAAGTCCCGCGCTTTGTGGCTCCATTCCGATAAGCCAGGGTAGTAATTGTCCCGCGTATATTGACGGCAGCGCCGTCAGGGAAGACCTCCATAAGCTTTGCGGAGAAAGAAGTATCATCTGCGTCAGAGCTTACGTATAGTTTTACGTTTATCTCTCCGGAAATATGTACATTTTCCTCCAAGGGCGCGGAGAGGAAGGAGATGACGTCCCGCCTGTAGCCAGGCGATGGCTGCAGAAGACTGCCGGCCTCACTCATTGTCTGCAATACAGATTCTGCACCGTGACTTTCAACAGGGTTTTCCGGATCGTAAATATACTGCGACACTGTCGTCTGGCTGTCAGCTTTCTTCAGAAGCGCGCCGGTGCCTGACAGATAGAACCTGAGTTTTCCGTTTGCAGGGAGTGGATAGCAACTGCCTGTATTCCATCTGTCCTCGCCGATAATATATTCCTTTACAGTCTCGTCTGGAAGCTCTTTCTTTCGCAGGATTGTGTCAAACCATTCGATTGGTGAAGAGATACTGTTATCAGTAAGATTCTCTGTAGATTGGTGACTGACTACACATTGGTATCCGTGATTCCAAGGGCCAATTTCTAAAGTGCTGTGAGAGCGTGATTTCTGAGACAGGCTTTTGTATGTTACAAGCGCGCTTCCCAGGTGGTGATCATACCAACCCTCTCTGACATATATTGGGATCTGGATTTTCCCAGGTATGTCTCTGAGCATTTTCCAAAATCCGTCGTTCCAATAGGCGCTGTCTTTATCAGTATTGGTAATCCAATCCCTGTACCAATCCAGCTTGCCGCCCCACATAGCCTCATCGACTTCTATTTGCGGGCGATAAGCGGCAGATTTCATATAATCGGCGTCAATTTGGCGTCCTGTGTTTCCCATTGCCCAGGATGTGAGTATGTCCTGCCTGAAGAGCCCGTCTTTATATGCCGACACATAGCGGTCGCATCCGTACACGCCTAAATACATAGTTTTGACCTTTTCGGGGACCGCATCTGCCATGACCCACCCTGTAAAGGCCAGATATGAGTCACCCCAATAGCCAATACTCTCAATGCGGATATCATTTTGAAGGTGATCCATCAATGACAGACCGTTGGATCTGTCATATATGTTAGGCTCCCATTCGCCTTCACTTCCATTAATCCCGCGGCACCACTGTACAACAAAGGCAAAGCCCCGCTTATTATACTCTTCGGCTTTCAACACAAGCATTGGCTCCTGTGTCGGGTAACAGCTTCTGACCACAATTGCCGGCACAGGGAAGCTGCATCTTGGGAAGAAGAATTGGGTCCGGAATTTTATGCCTTCGCTATTTGGAAGCATTACTTCCTGGCGCAGCCCAGGCGTAGTAATAACGGGCACATGTGAGTTTGCGAATAACTCCCTCTGCTGCTTTGCATACTGGCAGAATGATTCTTGCTGACTCATTTTTACTCTCCTCCATAGACTATGCATTATTCTCTGCTTAACTCAATTATAACGTGATATAATTTACACGATATAAGAATATTTTATATATTATTTGTTGTCAAGAGTGGGCATGAAATGCGGCGCCGTGGCTAGCGATAATTAAAAAACAGGCTGAAGGTTAAAAATAAAGCGGGAATAAAGACTCCCGCTTTTATAAAGAAATATTTTCTTATAAAACTGCCATGTACAGCGACAAAACATCGCCATAGTACGCAATGCTTACACCGATTTTACCATTAGAGTATGTTGCGCCGATAGATAGACCTCCATCTCCGCTTAAATCTTCGGAGACATCCTCCAATAAGAAGAAACCGGACTCCTCCAAATCGATCAGATAATTCTCAACGGCATTTTCTGAGACTTCCTCTAAAGTTACCGAGCAATAGCGCCCATCTGAAGGGGAGACAACTTGAGCTATGTTTCCTACCGACGGGATAGGCACTCCTATTGTATTTTGATTATCGGGCCATTCGTCGGTATATGTTATCTGCGGCCAAGGGGTATCGTCTACAGTTTGAGCAGAACTCTTTCCGGCAGTAGAACAGGCTGTGCAAAGTACTGAAACTGCTGCAAACAGGAAAAATACTGTTATTTTCATCTTATCTCCGTTTCTTTATATAAAATATTAAAAAAGCGACAGAAAGAAGAATAAAGATTATTCCCAGGGCCAGAATGACAGCTGTCCCATCAATTCCGTCTGAAGGACTGAGATAAATTTGAGTGGGGCCGTCAGCGCCGCCGATAATGCCAACATTTGAATTCGGAATGCCTGTTGCCGCACTTATGATCAAGTAGGCTGCAATCAAAATGGAGCCAATGACAAGCAGCAAAATACCCAGTGCAAGATTAAGCGTACGCCGCTTCCCATAGGGAATACCAAGTTCAGCAGATAAGGATCTGGCAAATGCGTCTGAATTGCCAAGCCTTTCAATAACTTGCTCTGATGTTTCGCCGTGCTCTGAAGCTGATGCAAAGGCCTCCTGAAGATCCCTGGCAATTTCACGCTTCTTTGATCTGGGAGCAGACAGCAATTTAAGGACATCAGATATATACTTATCTTTGACATTTCTCATTTTGAAGTACCTCCCTCGGCGTCTGCGGATATGAGATCGTCAATACATTGTTTATATTCCTCCCAAAAAGAGAGAAGCCCATTTAAAAGCTCCTGCCCAGAGGGCGTGATAGAGTAGAATTTCCTACTGCTGGCGCTGCTTTGGGCGGACGACACTCTGCTGGATATGAATCCGGACTTTTCCAGACGGTACAAAATAGGATATATGGTACCCTCACGGGCAAAACCCAGTACATGTCCGCTTTTTTTGTTAAGCCTGGTCAATATTTCATATCCATATGTCTCTCCCCTTGATATGATGTGCAATAGAACCATTTCAAGAGATCCTTTTTTAAATTGGCCGATGTATTTGTTATCCATATTCAGTCGCCACTTATCTTATACTTAGTAATACTATTTAGTATTACTAAGTATAAACGTAGAGACCCCATTTGTCAATAGGGTCTCTACGCAGATAATTAAAATAAAAGTATGTGGTACTTTAAATGACTATTTGATTTGGAGATGGAAGAAATAACGTTTTCGTCGTCTATCTGATAACATTGAGCTATAGACTTTGAACTTTCTTTATTGTGAGATCTTCTGTGAAGTATAAGTACTGGAATGTTGAGCTGCTGTCCTTGGGTTAAAATATGGTTTTTGGAAAGATCGTTTCTTCTGATAAGAGTTTCAACATCAACTTCAAATTTATTTGCTATAGATTCAAGGCTTTCGCCAGGCATGACTTTATAATTATGCAAATCTGATCATCCTTAACTGGATAATGTGGGCGTTACTATTACGCCTATACCCATAATATGTGGTATGTAAATAACCGGTCAAAAAATTAGTGAAAATCCTTGACAAGTTGTCCTTATATGGGTATAATAGCACTTGCGTTTAGCGGGATTGTGTAAAGGTAGCACAGCGGACTCTGACTCCGTATGTGAGGGTTCGAATCCTTCTCCCGCTGCCAAAAACCTCTTTCACTCTATCAGTGAAAGAGGTTTTTTATTTGGATACTTTAGTGATAGGGCGACACTTCAGGAAGAAGATTCCTGATTATAAAGAAACACCTGTTTTAGCCAGTAGATATCAATATATGAAATTCCCTGAAACTGTGTCGAGAACACCAACGTCAGTGATACGTATAGAGGGTAGTACTGGAAGAGCCATAAAGCTGAGAGTGATAAAGGGATCTACACCGCTGCTGACTCCAAGGCTGTGGGCTGTTTCAAGCATGCTGTCAAGCTGCGCTATGAATTTGTCAGCAGGGAGGGAGCTCATGAGCCCTCCGATTTCTAAAGGTAAAAGCCCTAAAATTTTACTGTCTTTTACAATCGAGTAACCGCCGTGGCAGTTCTCAAGCGCTTTTGCGGCAGCGAGCATATCGCTGTCGTTGTCGCCAACTATTATCATATTGTGTGAATCGTGGGCTACGGTGGTGGCGATGGCTCCGTGACTTAAGCCATATCCAGATATCAGACCAACACTTGAGAAACCTGTGGCATTGTGCCGTTCAATAACTGCAATTTTTCTTAAGGCCCCACAGCCAATCGCATCTGATATTTCCGATGCCGCAATATCAGATTGACTGGTAATAATTTGATTGGGAATTATCTCTATTACAGGATATTTGTTCAAA
>CALXCS010000055.1 GCA_944386875.1 uncultured Oscillospiraceae bacterium | reverse complement strand
TACACTATTTATGCACTGGATTTGGGTGGCGAGAACGCAGAGAACGATAACCATATCATATCTGTATATTGCGAGACCGGAGATAATTGTGGTATCTATGTCCACGATGACAAGACGTTTTTTTCTTTAGCCAAGCTCTACAAATCTGACCTTGAAAAGCGTGAGTTCGAAGAGGTTCTGTATCAGCTCGAAAAACTTGTTCCCGTTAAGACCCCAAACCGTGACCGAGACCTGATTGCAGTCAACAACGGCATTTTCAACTACGCCACAAAACAACTGATGCCCTTCTCCCCTGACTACATCTTTGTAGCTAAGTCCCATGTAGACTATGTAGACAATCCACCTCTTCCCGTCTACCACAACCAGGATGACAACACGGATTGGGACGTGGAATCCTGGATGAATGAGCTGTCCGATGACCCGGAAATCGTGAAATCTCTCTGGGAGATTCTCGGAGCCATTTTAAGACCGCATGTCCGCTGGAACAAGGCGGCATGGCTTTACTCCGAGACTGGTAACAACGGCAAGGGTACGCTATGTGAACTTATGCGGAGCCTGCTTGGCAAAGGCGCTTACGCCAGCATTCCCATTGCAGACTTCAGCAAAGACTTCCTACTGGAACCGCTCATCCGGTCACAAGCCATCATTGTAGACGAGAACAACGTGGGGGAGTATCTGGACAAGTCCGCCAACTTGAAAGCCGTTATCACCAATGATGTCATTCAGATTAACCGGAAGTTCAAGACACCCATCACATATCAGTTCTACGGTTTCATGGTGCAGTGTATCAATGAGTTACCTCGTGTAAAGGACAGGACAGACAGCTTCTATCGCCGTCAGCTCTTGATACCTTTCACAAAATGCTTTACCGGTCATGAGCGCCGCTACATCAAGAACGACTATCTACACAGAAAAGACACGCTGGAGTACGTCTTGTGGAAAGTCCTAAATATGGATTTCTACCAGCTCTCCGAGCCGGCCGCCAGTCTGGAGGCCCTGCAAGAGTATAAAGAATACAATGACCCTGTACGGCAGTTCGCAAACGAAATGCTCCCGCAGTGCGTGTGGGACTTACTTCCATTTACATTTCTTCACGACCTCTATAAATCGTGGTTTAAGCAATCGTGTCCTTCTGGCACCCCCGTAGGAAAGACTTTATTCATCTCTGAGCTGCTCACTATTCTGCAGTCTGAGCCGTCCCGTGGCTGGAATTGTCAAAATAAGAATAATCCTATCCGTAGTCAGCACAAGATGGACAAACCAGAGTATCTTATTGTTCGATATGGTTTAGCAAATTGGCGCAATATATTTTATCAAGGTAATGACCTCAACAGAATCTGCTCTCCTGTCCTAAAGGAATTTTACCGCGGTATCCAGCGCACACACTTTCTCACAAGCCAACCCCATAATAGCAATGTCGATACCTAATGCGCCTCTCTTACAAGCTTTTTTCGATTTGGCAGCAATTATGGATAGTTCTTTCGTGTATGCAACCACTATTTATTATTTACTATGAAGCGAGGTGTATCTATATGAACAGCGACAATGTGGTTGATATGGGTAGTTATACAACGCCCCCCTTCCCGGCTCTGATGACTGTCGATGAAGTAGCTAAGCAGCTCCGCGTTGGACGTAACAGCGCCTATATGTTAGTCAAGACGGGCCAGTTGCGCTGCATCAAGATTGGCCGCACCATCCGTGTCCCCCGGGCCGCAGTCATTGAATTTATTGGTGAACCGAGGGTCAGTTAAAGTATGTGGGCGGCAGCTTTGAAACGCTGCCGCCCATTTACTCCGCAAGAGCGGAGTCGGGAAATATTTTGACTTTTTGCTCTGAAGGGAGTGATAGCAACGTGAAACCACGAAAACGAGGACAGCAGTATGAAATCTCATACCGCTGCCCAGGATATGATAGACCGTTCTTCGAGAGGTTTGGAACAGTAGAGGATGCCAATCTCCGTTGCGCGGAGATTGAATTGGCGCGCGCCCGTGGCGACCTGCGCCCACCCAAAAAAGCAGGCAGAACTCGCAAGGAATACATCACCGTCGGAGAGTATTTGGACGAGTATGTAGAGCTATATGGTCTCAACCATTGGGGCGACTCCTATCTGTCATGCAGCCGCCACCGGATTGAACACTACATCAAACCATATCTGGGCGATATGCTGTTACAGCACCTCACCGTCCATGACCTTGACACATTTTACAACAATCTAATAGACACACCAGCCGTTGTGCTAAAAGGGCATAGGAACAGGGATAAGCGAGTCTCCACTGCTGTGGTAAAAAAGGTACACGACCTATTGCGGAGTGCATTGAATCAGGCTGTTGCCTGGGAGTACATACCGTCTAATCCCGCTGAAAAGGCTACTCTGCCTCGTCATAAGCCCAAGAAACGAGATGTTTGGACGCCTACGGAGGCAAAAATGGCTCTGGAACTATGCAGCGACCCCACCTTGAAGCTGGCCATGCTGCTGGCTATCGGATGCTCGATGCGTATCGGCGAGATTTTGGGGCTAACCTGGGATTGTGTAGATATTTCGCCGAGAAGTGTTCAGCATGGCACTGCCAGTGTATTCATAAACAAAGAACTCAAACGCTGTGATAAAAGCAGCCTACAAAGCCTTTTACGCCGTGGACACTCTGATATAATTCTTACTTTTCCCGAATGGAAGCAAAGCGAATCAAAAACCTCCCTTGTTCTGAAAGGGCCAAAAACTGAGAGCAGTATCCGGCGTATATTTCTGCCTCAAACTGTAATTGACGCGCTAATTGTCACTCACAATGAGCAAGATAAAATGAAAACCTTTGTTGCCGAGGCATATCAAGATTTCAACTTGGTATTTGCCCATGACACGGGCCGGCCGTATGAAGAGAGGCAGATTGCCAAAAAGTTCAAAGATTTTATACAAGAAGCCGGACTCCCTTCCGTTGTCTTCCATAGTCTCCGGCATTGCAGTACGTCTATTAAGCTGGAAATCAGCAATGGCAACATCAAGGCCGTGCAAGGCGATACTGGCCACGCACAGGCTCGGATGGTCACGGATGTCTATGCGCACACTCATGACGATGTGCGGCGCAATCTCGCAAAAAAGCTGGAAGAAGATTTCTTTCGCAGGGGAGAGCCCCAAAAACAGGCTTCAGCAGCATCTTCCGACCCGACTTTGGAGCAGGCATTGCAACTCTTGCAGGATAACCCACAACTGGCCCAGCTCCTTCTTGCCGCGTCAAAGACTCTGCCGCCAAAATAAGCAACACAAATAAAAACGCCTTGCAGCTGTAAAATCGCTACAAGGCGTTGACTTTTGCTGGTACTCAAATATAGCTCTGGTTATCTCTTAGCCCTCTTACTATGCACCGAACATTTGTTTGTTGGAAGACTGTTGGATTTTCCAACAAATCATCGTCAATTCCCATTTTCAGTAAATTTTAATTTTAACTTTTCGCAAATAAAAAGCTCTGATTTTAACTTTTTACAGTCAAAATCAGAGCTTTTCATGGAGCTGCTACCCAGATTCGAACTGGGGACCTCATCCTTACCAAGGATGCGCTCTACCGACTGAGCTATAGCAGCAAATGCGTTCCCAAATGGGAACTATTTGGAACAGGCCAAGCCTGGAATTTT
>CALXCS010000054.1 GCA_944386875.1 uncultured Oscillospiraceae bacterium | reverse complement strand
ATCGCGGTGAGCTTGCAGTTTATTGTAGACGGCGCTGCTCCGGAACGCACCAGCATGTCTTTCCAGTTTGAAACGGCCTCCTTTGTCACCTCCCTCCCGTCCAGGTACAGCATGAACTCCTCTGCGGCGGCCATGTACTTTTCAACTGTGGCAGGGCTGCGCTCATCATTTTTCAAATGCTCCATAAAGGACTTTAAAAACTCTGTTTTTATCTCTCTTTTATACATGGTTTCCTCCTTTTTTGTACTTTTTCAGTGTACCTTGCAGGAGAACCGCATTGCAAAAAATAAATGCCGCGTTACGCGGCATTTCAATGTGTTAAGAGAGCAGCTCCGCCGTTTTTCAAGGCGAGCGTTATAAAATTTTCGCCTGGATTTCTGATACAAGGCGCATATCCCCGTAAATGGCGGATTTTGATTTAATCGAGTCGCATCCGGTGGTGTTCCAGCAGCACCAGACGCCGCATTACTGCGGCGTCTGGTGCTTATGATTGCGCACAAACTATTTACCACACTGGTCTATTTCGCTGGCGCGCCCGTTTTCCAGACGGATTACCCTTGTACATCCCGTCAGTGTGGACGGCCTGTGTGAGACAATAATGACAGTCTTGTCGCCGCACTCCGTATCCAGTGTCCGCAAAAGCTCTTTTTCATGAAGCACATCAAGGCTGCTCGTTGGCTCATCCATAACTATAACATCTGGGTCCACAAGCATCGTGCGCGCTATCCCCACGCGCTGCCTTTCCCCTCCGGACAACCTGGCTCCCATCTGTCCCATCTGGGTCTCGTACCCCTCCGGTAGCGTGGATATGAATTCATGCAGTCCCGCCCTCCGTGCAGCCTCCTCTATCTCGTCTTTGGAGGCATCCGGTTTGCCAAGGGCGATATTCTCCCCTATAGTCCCGTTAAACAGGAACGTATCCTGTTCAAGTACAGCTATACGCCGGCGAAGCTGCTGCAGGGATATGGTGTTTATCGGTATATCGTTTATGCGTATCTGCCCGCTTTTTGTATCCCAGAAACGCAGCAGAAGGCGAAGCACCGTGGATTTCCCTATGCCGCTGGCCCCCACTATCCCCAGTTTTTCTCCTTTTCTGATAGTAAGGCTGAAATTCTCCAGTATCGGCTCTTCCGGATTGGAATACCAGAACCCCACACTGTCAAATTCCATTCGTTCTATATGACCGCAGCTTACAGGGTTTCCCTGTTCTGACACCTCAGGCTCTGTATCCTCTATTATAAACAGCCTTTCAGCGGCTGCATACGTTTCCAGCAAGCTGGAAATTACCATTGTAAGCGACTGTGTTGATGAAAAAGAAGCCGTGGCAACAAATGACAGCACTACCGTACCGGCAGGATTTGGATATCCAGAGGATGCCAGGAAGGAGGCCGCGCCTATAACAAGTATCCTGGCAAGATAAACAAAAAACGTAGGAGCTGAGGAAACTGTCTGCCTGTGCAGCGTAAGTCCATGAGCCTCTTTGTTTATCTGTCTGTTTTTATCCTGAACCATCTGAAGGCGTTTTGCCCCGAAACCGAATATCTGTATATCTTTCAGGCCATACACGCTCTCAAGCACAATGGATTTCATCTCTCCCAGGCGCGTCCTGTAACGCATTCCAACGCCTCTCCCCGCTTTCACGGCTATCATCGGAAATACAACGCTGACAATAATATATACCGGCATCAAAACCGCAGCGAATATGGGATTATACAAAAGAGCAAGTCCAAGAGTCACACACGGTAAAATAATCACTGTGAACATGGGACCAATTGTATGTGCGAAAAAGAATTCCACCGTCTCAATATCTGAAACAGCTATATTAAGTATGTCGCCTCTCTCCCTGTCCATCAGGCACGCAGGAGCCAGTTTCCGTATCGTCTCAAAAAGGTGAACCCTCATGCTCGCCAGCAGTTTGTATGCTCCTGCGTGGGATACAACGCCCTCTACATATCTGCCAGAGACTATCAGCAGTGCGGAAACCGCCATAAGCCCCCCGTACAGCCAGGGAGATCCTCCTGCCATGCCAACGCTGCTCATAAGCAGCATTGCGCCGAACCCCATGAGTCCCATCTGTGCCAAATTTCCAACTATGCTGGCGATGGTGGACACAGTAAGAGTTCCCTTTACCGGCGATGCAATACGCAAAAGCCGCCTGGTCATATACCCTATGGAATATCGGAACCTTTTATTCATACCTGACCACCTTCTCCCCCTGTTTTTCAAGGCTCTCCTGCTCTTCAACCAGCTGCCTGTAAAGTCCGCCCTGCTCCATAAGCTGCCGGTGGTTGCCCCTCTGGACAATCTTTCCGCCCGATAATACGCATATTTGAGACGCGTCTTTTATGGTGGATAACCGGTGAGATATGATAATCAGGGTGCGGGTCTGCGCCAGCTGGTGTATGCAGTTCCATATCTCCTGTTCACTGTCGATATCCACGTTAGAGGTGGCCTCATCAAATATTATGTACTCGGCGCGGCACAGCAGCGCCCTTGCTATACCCATCTTCTGTTTCTGTCCCCCCGACAGCTTTCCGCCGGCATCTCCTACAGGCGTCTCAAGCCCCATCGGCTGGGAACGCACCCACTCGTCAAGCCGCACCTGGCTGAGAACTTCCATAAGCTCTTCATCTGACGCGGACGGCGCCGCAATACGCAGATTTTCTGCAACTGTTCCTGAAAACAAGCTCACTGTCTGCGGGACCAGAATTACCTGCCGGCGCAATTCCTGCGGCGTCATGCTTATATAGTCCCTGCCATCCAGAAGTATACGCCCATGATGCAAGTCATAAAAACGCATAAGCAGGCCGGCCACAGTGGACTTTCCGCTGCCGGAAAGTCCCACCAGCGCCGTTACCTCGCCTCTTGGAATGTCCAGAGACACATGCTTCAAGGCCGTATTTCTGCCTTTATAAGCGTAGGACACATCCTCCATCCGAATACCTCTGTAAGGCGCCCTCTCCGCTGGCAGCTCCGGACGGTACGGCCGGCTTGTATCTATCGCCAGCAGTTTTTCAACCTTGTCCGCCGCGGCCACCCCCGAGAGAGCCGAGTGCGTTGCGCTCATAAGCTGCCGCACTGAACCGAAAAATCCAAAGGCCAGCATTAACACCATAAGTCCGCTGGAGAAGTCTATACGCCCTGAAGCAATCTGAATCGACGTTATAATCGCCGCAGCCGCTACGGTCCCATATATAAGCCCGTCTGTCAGCAGGAACGATGAGAAATTCACCCTCATAACGTCCATTATCTTATTATTGAAATTTTTTGATTTTTCCTTCAGTACCGCAGTCCTGTCGCCGTCCCTTCCAAAAAGGACGAACGTGGTAAGCCCTTGCACGCTCTCAAGATAATATCCGGTAAGATCCTCAAGGCTGCTCCAGTATTCCGTTTTAAGTCTTTCAACATGTTTTCTGAATATATTATTCACAGGCAGAAGTACGAAAGAGACAACAAACATCAGCACTGCCGGAATAATCGATACGTCACGCAGTCTGAAAAAAAGATAAACAGGCGCGACAACACTGTAAATAAGTCCAGGCAGATATTTGCTGTAATAAACCTGCATTGACTCAACGCCGTCCACCGAGGAGGTTATCGCAGAAACGGGGCCTATTTTCTCTATATTCCCCACGTCCAGTTCCAGCACTTTGGAAAATATGCCGGTACGCAGGGACTGCCGCGCTTTTGCCGTGCAGCGGTATTCTGCTTCCCCGATGAGCAGCTCCGCAACCAACACTACAACGGCCGTTACCAGTGCCGACAGCACGGCGCGCCCTGCGTCAGAATAGGACATCTCCGGCGACGTGATATTTCCTAAAAACTCCGATACAATCTGTGCAAAGGCCGCTGTGCCAACCAGAGTGGCCAGCTTAAGCGCCGTTATGGCAATTATCCATCCCCACAGCCCCTTTGCCATGCGTATTAACGTCCTGTTAAGCAGGAGCATCTTTCTCCCTCCTTCAAAGTTAGTCTACGCTAACATTCGTGCAGTATTCTATCACCATATGTACCGTAAGTCAAGTCGCCGTGTATATCCTTATAAACAGATATCTCCGGAGGCATCTGCCTCCGGAGATATCTGTTTATAGCCGTGTCTTGTAAAGTCGTCAGGCCTTTTGCTGGGATCCCTGAAGAAGTTCCGCCTCTTTGTCGGCCTGGAGCTTCCTGCGGGAGGCTTTAATGGCAAAGAAGCCTGTCACCACGCCTGCCACTGCAAAAGACGCCACAAGGTAGAACGCGTTGCCTACGCCGGTAATGTCCACAACCTTACCTATA
>CALXCS010000053.1 GCA_944386875.1 uncultured Oscillospiraceae bacterium | reverse complement strand
ATGAGCTGCTGCAGCTTGCTTATGGCCGCGGTATGAAAATTGTGCTGAATCCTGCTCCGATGAACGGAAACATTTCGCCCGAATATATGGCTTATGCAGATTGGATAATATTGAATGAAACTGAGGCGTTTGAACTGACGGGGCATGAAGAGAGCTTCCGTCAGCTGAACGGGCTTTCAGAGAGATTTCCGAATACGTCTTTTGTACTCACTTTGGGCGAAAATGGCGCGGTCTGTAAGGGCGGCGATGGAGAAACGTACAAGGTTGACGCCTGTACGGTAAAAGCTGTAGATACTACTGCCGCAGGGGATACATTTATCGGTTTCTTCCTTCATGAATTCCTGAGCGAAAATAAGCAGGACCTGCGCAAGGCTCTGGAGGTTGCGGTATGCGCTTCGGGACTGGCTGTAACCAGAAAAGGCGCGATGCAGTCTATACCAAAAATGAGAGAAGTTATAGAGAGCGGGCTTGAGGCGAAAGCTGTTAAGCTGTGATGCGGCAAGTGCGTCAGGAACGGCAGGACGCCTTTGAGGGCCGACGTGTGCCACAACGGGGCGATCCGCCCTGCATCTTAAAATTACCAAATAATAGCTTGCTGAATATACAAAAGGGAAATGCGGATACTAATTCCTGTCGATACAAAAAGAGACAGGAGGACTTCGTAAATGAAGGCAACAGGAATAGTGCGCCGGATAGATGACCTGGGAAGGGTAGTGATCCCTAAGGAGATAAGGCGCACGATGCGCAGACGAGACGGTGACCCGCTGGAGATATATACGGAAAAAGACGGCGAGGTAATTTTTAAAAAGTACTCTCCCATGGGAGAGCTATCAGACTTTGCAGGACAGATGTGTGAGACCCTTGGAAAGACTACTGGCCTGCCGGCGGCTATCGCAGACAGAGACTCTATAATTGCCGTTTCAGGTGCGCCGCGCAGGGAGCTCTTCGGCAAGCAGGTGAGCCAGGAAGTGGAGGGCGTGATGGAGGGCCGGCAGGTGTACCGCAAATCGGCCGGCGACAGGGCTATTGCCCTGTGCGACAGCGCTGAGAAGTACACGGTCACTGTGGCTGCGCCAATACTCTCCGAGGGCGATGTCATGGGCTGCGTGATGTTTTTTACAGAGGGTGACGGGACTGCCGGTGAAGTTGAACATAAGCTGGCGCAGACCGTAGCTTACTTTCTGGGCAAGCAGATGGAGAGCTGAAAATTGGCTGTATAGAAGATGAGGACGCAAAGATTAGAGTGTCCTCATCTTTTCATATATGCGGCGCTGCGCCCTGGGCGGCAATAAATGTGCAAAATACGCGGGAAAAGGCGCGGCGCCTCTATTTTGCAGCACTCGAATTTAACATAAATGAGACGAATGGGAACTAACTGACACGTACATTTTACTTTTCTCCGACTGAAAAATTTACATGCTGAAAATATAATTATATTCAAAGCAATACACATGAAATAATAAGATCGGAGGATATTTTATGCATTTAAAGGGACAATTAAGCAGAGTGTGCCTTGCCTGGCTCATACTGCTGGCTATCGGGGTTTTGCTGCTCCCAATGGCGGCGCGGGCGCTGGAGCCTGATGAGAGGGCCGCTACTGACTACGTGATAATAAACCAGGTTTACGGCGGCTCAGACGACGGCGCTGCCAGCCACAGCTTTATTGAGTTCTATAACCCCACAGAAGAAGATCAGGACTTAACAGGCTGGTCCGTCCAGTATAAATCCAGTGCAGACGGTGACCACGGCGATAAGTGGTATGTCCAGGAGCTCAGCGGAGCCATCAAAGCCGGTGGATATTATCTCATCCGCTGCGGAGCTATCGATGAGCCGGATAAGGCGGACTACCCAGTGCCGGCGGGCGATATAGAGTGGGATATACAGCTCCACAACAAGGGGCTGAGTGTTGTGCTTATGAGCACAATACAGCAGTTGGATACTGCTGTGACAGGTGATTATGAACAGTTAAGTGAGAAGCCGGAGGGTATCGTTGACATTGCGGCTGTCCAGGGAAATGATGAAGAAGATTCCCAGCAGCCTCCATTATATGAGAGCGGCTATAGTGCCTACCAGTCAAAAAAGAACGCTATCCGCAGGAACAACTTCGCCGATACCGACAACAACGCCGAAGATTTTGTAATTGTTGATTACAGCGCGGCGGTTATCGGGGACATGGGCCCTCACAATTCCAAGGGCGACGGCCCAGTGAGCGTTGACGCCAAGCTGGACGGATATGAAAACGGTACTTCCGGCCTCAGCCTTGAAAAGATAGCCGGATACTGTACGGGGGAGACCAACGTAGACGGCGGCGTTATGGAGATAGTTGCCTACAACAGCGCAACCGGTTATGCCTATGTGGTAAACGGCCAGAGCGGAACGCTGGATGTGGTGAATCTCAATAACATCACAGCCAACTCCGGCAATGTGAGCATCACAGATGCAGAGAACATCGACGTTAAGGAGATGGTACAAGAGGACGGTTTCACTTACGGAGATATGACCTCCGTGACGGTATCCCCCAGCGGGACGTATGTGGCCGTCGCCATCCAGGCTGAAGGGTACAACGATGCCGGAAGGGTTGCCATCTTCACGTGTGGTAATGGCGGTGAGCTTGAAAGCCCTGTGCTGGTTACCGTGGGCGTTCAGCCTGATATGCTGGTGTTCGCTGATGAGAACACCATCCTTACCGCCAACGAGGGTGAGCCCCGCGAGGGTTACGGCAAGGGCATTGCAGATCCCGCCGGCTCCGTCAGCATCGTGACTATCAGCGATGAGGAAGGCGCTTTGAAGGCCTCCGCTCAAACAGTGGGCTTTGGAAATTACGATGAAGACAGCCAGAGAGAAGCTCTTGTCGAGAAGGGCATCGTGCTGAAGGAAGATACTGCCCCATCTGTCGATCTGGAGCCTGAGTACATCGCCGTCTCCGGAGATAAGGCCTATGTGACGCTTCAGGAGAACAACGCCATCGCGGTGCTGGATTGGAAAGCTGAGACCCCCGCCTTCACCGGTATTTACTCCGCGGGCTTTGAGGACTACAGCGAGACGCCGATAGATATAGATAAAAAGGACGATGAGTATAATCCCAAGACATACCAGGGCCTCATGGGTATCCGCATGCCCGACGGTATAGCGACCTTTGAGCTAGGCGGAGAGACATACCTTGTCACCGCCAACGAGGGCGACGCACGCGAGTGGGGCGATGAGGATAAAGGCACCGGTTATCTCAACGAGACTGAGATAGACTTTGGAGAAGAGGGCGAACAGTCCCCCGCAGGCAGCATCAAAAATGAGGACGGCGCGCTGGAGGGCAAGGTTGTCTTCTTCGGCGTTGACGGCGGGGAAGGTACAGGCTACGATGGCCTGAAGGATAATACCGACTACCTCTTCGGAGGCAGGAGCTTCACCATTTTTAAGGTGACGGACAACGGCATAACAGAAGTTTTCACCAGCGGAGACGATTTTGAGGCCAAAACTGCGGCGTATCTGCCTGAGTACTATAACTGCTCCAACGATAACGCCGTACTGGACGACCGCTCAGGCAAAAAGGGCCCTGAACCTGAGAGCGTAACAGTGGGAGAGATAGACGGCAGGACCTACGCCTTTATCGCCCTTGAGCGCACCGGCGGAATCATGGTCTACGATGTAACAGAACCAGCCGGCGCAAGTTATGTCAATTACATCAACACACGCGACTTTGACGACATTGTACCTGGCTCTGCAGAGTATGAGGACGGTGAGCTGGATAAGTGGGTCACCGGCGGCGACGTTGCGCCTGAGGGGCTGTGTTTCATCCCAGCGGAGGATAACGCCGCCGGAAGCAACCTGCTGCTGGCGGCCTGCGAGGTCTCCGGCACGGTAGCTGTCTATCAGTTGGGCGACGTTGAGAAGCCTGACACGCCCGTTACGCCGGTTATCCCAGTCCAGCCTGATAACCCAGGCGAGGGCGATGAGCCTGAGACGGCTCAGCTGCCTTTTGATGACGTAGCGGAGAACGCCTGGTATTATGATGCCGTCAGCTTTGTATACGCTGAGAATATGATGAACGGCGTGGACGCAGACTCCTTCGACCCAGAAGGCCAGATGACCCGCGGCATGGTAATGACGGTGCTGGCGCGGATTGCCGGAGAGAATACCGGCGGAGGTGTTCCCTGGTATCAGCCGGGTGTTGACTGGGCTGTGGAAAATGGTGTCTCCGACGGCAGCGACCCCGCTGGATATGTGACCCGTGAACAGCTTGTAACCATGCTCTGGCGCTATGCCGGAAGCCCCGCCTCCACCGGAGATATCACAGCTTTTGCCGATGACGAGACTGTAAGTTCCTGGGCTGTGAACGCTATGGAGTGGGCGGTTGTGCAGGGGATAATCAACGGTACCGACGGGAACCGCCTTGACCCGCAGGGCGACGCCACCCGCGCACAGACGGCCAAGATATTAATGGAGTATTTATCCAAATAAAATATATGCTTAAGAGGCTCCTGCCGGAGCAGGGGCCTCTTATTTGTATTGCCGCGCCGCGGAACGTATGGTATCATGGCTGAAGAAATATTGGAGGGATTGCGCCATGAGAATTTACCTTATCCGCCACGGAGAGACGGCGTGGAACAGGGAAAACAGAATACAGGGCAGAGAGAATGTGCCCCTTTCGCCTGAGGGAATTGCCCAGGCGGAGGAGTGCGGCAGGGCATTTGAGGACATAAGCCTGAAGGCCGTGGCGTCAAGCCCTCTTTCCCGCGCTGTGGATACAGCCAGGGCCATAGGGAGCGCCGCCGGCGTCCGGGTGATTATAAGTCAGGGGCTTATAGAGAGGGACTTCGGCGACATATCCGGCAAAGTGGTTGACATATTCAACCCCGAGAAGTACACCACAGACCTGGAACCCCTGGACCAGGTGGCCCACCGTATGCTTGATGCGCTGAAAGAGCTTTCGGAGGAACTGAAGGGCGATTTTGCGGCGGTTTCCCACGGCGGCTCAATAAACGCGCTTTTGAAGGAACTCACCGGCGGCCGGATAGGCAGCGGTAAAACAAGGCTTAAAAATGCCTGCATATCTGTGCTGGAGTCTGTAGATGGGACAGCTTTCCATGTTGTGGACTATAACCTCACGGCGGAGGAGTTTTCTGACAGGGCAAAGAGGAACTTCCAGGAAATGTAATTTAAGCGGCGGGAGAGAATTGACAGGATTCCGCCGCTTTTGCACGGACTCAGCCTTCGGCTTGATTCACAAAACTGTCTGCATCTGAAAGCTCCGTGCCTGGGTAGTACCACAGGAGAATTTCCTGCCAGGAGCTGCCCTTCTCCGCCATGGCGTTTGCCCCATACTGGCTCATACCAACGCCGTGGCCGTATCCTGTAACGGTGAACTCAACAGAGGAATCGGTGATATCTATCTGAACTGCGGTACTTCTGAGGCCGAACATGGAGCGCAGCGATGTACCGGGCACTTGCACACCGCCGATAGCCACATGGTCTATCCTTCCGCTGCCGGTTAGAACGACATCGCCTATCCAGTCCTCGGGGTCCCCCTCCAGCGCGGCCTCCGGATATTGTTCCTTTACGGTTTCGCGAAAGTCGTCAAATGATACGGAGACATGGGAAACGTAGTTTGGCACCTGCTGTTCATCCTCGGGGCTCTCAACTGGTACAAGGTACGGAAGAGATGCCGACCAGACCGCCCCGCTCTCCTCAGTCATACCTGCCGAGGAGGAGTGGAATACTGCCTGTGCCGGTTGACCCTCATATGTGATGCAGACGCCGTCAGTGGATGTTACAGCCTGCCGGATCTTCTCGTAGTACGCGTCAAAATCCGTACCCCAGTTTTCCTCCAGCTGCTCAACAGACCGCCAGGCGGCGCAGCAGGCGCTGTCAGAGCAGATGTCGGCGTCAGGATGTGCGTCAGAGCCTCCGGCGAGAATTTTTTGAAGGGTATATGTACGGAGCGCAACAGCCTGGGCCTGGAGTGCCCCAATCTCAAATGAGGCCGGCATTTCAGCTGCCACCGCCCCTATAAGGTAATCGGCCATGGGGATTTCTGAGACGTCAGAACCGTTTTTAAATTTTATTGAAAAGCTCATATCAAATCCGTCTGCTTCTGTACCGGAAGCGTTTTCTGCAGATACGCCTGAAGGGGCGCCGGACTGCTGAGCGCCGGCCTCTTTTTTATCTCCGCTTCCGGCGAAGGAGGATACCAGCAGGGGTACTGACACTGCCAGAAACACCAGGACTAAAGAGATTATGGTTGTGCGCTTCATGAAGATTCCTTTCCCGGCGCCATTGACTTGACACGCCGTGCTGATGTAAAATAATAAGAAATATCAGAGGCTATAAGCCTGTTGACATAAAAATCTTATTTCGATGGTAGGCACATTATGCGTAGATATTGGACAGCGCCGGCAGCGGCGCTTTTGTTTGGGGCATTAGGGGGAATTATAAGATGGAGGGAACTGGACGCATCCTTTGAAGAGGCAACGGGGCTGCCTAAAAGCGGGGATATGCTTACGATTGCTATTATATCATTAACGGTTATCGCGGCAATAGCCTCCGCTGCCTTTGCGCTCATCGCATCAAAGCGCAGAGCTGCGCCGGAAATGTACAAAAAGGCCTTTTACATTGAAAGCTACGGCTCCTTTGCGATCTCGGTTCTTCTGGGCATCACGGAGACTGCCATGGGTGTGGTTTTTGCCTTTTCAGGGGACTGCATGGGCATAACCGGATATGCTGCCTGGGTATTTTACGCCCTTATGATAATTTCAGGCTTTTCAGTTGTCAGCACGGTACATCACAGCTATACCCAGAAAGAGGGTAATACCACATATTTGGCCAGCGTTTTGCCGTCTGTTTTCTTTTGTTACTGGATGGTGCTGCTGTACAGGGAGAACGCAGGTAATCCGACTCTGCTGGAATACTGCTTTTCCTGCTACGGTTTTGCGGCGGCGGCTCTGAGCTTTTACTATATGGCGGGGTATGTATATGGGCGCGGGAAAGTTGGCCCTACTATATGTTTTGGGCTGCTTTCAGTTTACCTGCTCCTTATGACTGTACCGGGGGAGAGCCATTGGAGCCTGGCTGTTTATAAGGCCGCGGCGGCGGTGCACATCGCCCAAAGCACAGCCAGATTTATTGCAGGCCTGAGCTTAAAGAGCGGCGCGGCCGATAAAATGAGCGGCATCGATGGGAAGAACAATGGGGGAAATCCCCAGGAGATGTGAAAATGATGGAAAAAGGTGGACAAAAGTATAAGCAAATGGTATAATTGTTTAAAATAATCGGACTGCTGTGATGGCGGGGTTTGTCCGTTTTTTCACTGTTTTTCGTGTTTAGAAGATTTGAAGAAAAGGATGGGGTCACTATGAAGCGCAGTCTACTTTCAAAAGAGGAGAGAGAGCTTTTCGGGAAGGGACGTTGGTATTCATATTTTGAAAAATTGGGCGCCCATCTTGGAAACGAAAAAGGCGTTGACGGCTGCAATTTTGCAGTCTGGGCGCCGGGTGCCAAATCGGTCCGGGTCACTGGCAGCTTCTGTGACTGGGATGCAAATAGATATGCCATGCTCCCAACCAATACGGCAGGAGTATGGCATTTATTTATACCTGAAGTGAAGCAGGGCAATCTCTATAAATACGTAGTAGAGACTCAGTGCGGCGAACTCTTTTATAAGGCCGATCCCTGCGCATTTTATGCCCAGCAGCCTCCTGAAACTGCATCAATAGTTTGGAATATAGATGATTATAGCTGGGGAGACAGGGCGTGGCTCACACGCCGCTCTAAGGGCAACCACATGGAGCGGCCTTTGAATATCTATGAGGTGCATCTGGGCTCATGGAAACGCAATGAGGACGGAAGCTATTATACCTACCGGCAGCTGGCCGAGAGCCTTGTGCCATATGCGGTGGAGATGGGCTATAGCCATCTGGAGCTGATGCCGGTGATGGAGCACCCCTTTGACGGCTCATGGGGGTATCAGATAACCGGGTACTATGCCCCCACGTCCCGGTACGGCACGCCCCAGGACTTTATGTATTTTGTGGATTCGTGCCATAAGGCAGGACTGGGAGTTATCCTTGACTGGGTGCCGGGCCATTTCTGCAGGGATGCCCATGGACTTGGAAACTTTGTTGGGGATAAGCTGTACGAAAAAGAAGACCATGCACAGTGGGGGACGTATAAGTTCGACGTGGGCAGGGGAGAGGTGAGAAGCTTCCTTATATCCAACGCTATGTACTGGATAGAGAAGTACCATGCCGACGGGATACGTGTGGACGGCGTCACCAGTATGCTGTACCTGAATTTCGGCATAGATGACCCAGCCCTAAAAAAATATAATGAAAAAGGTACTGAGGAGGACCTGGTCTCCATAGATTTTGTAAAGCAGGTAAATAAATCGGTGGAGCAGCGCCACCCTGATGTGATGATGATTGCCGAAGAGAGCACCGCCTGGCCGCTGGTTACGTATCCTCCGGAGGACGGCGGGCTTGGATTTCACTATAAGTGGGATATGGGCTGGATGCACGACACCTTAAATTACATGAAGACCGACTTCCCGTTCCGCCCAGGGAACCACAATTTGCTTACCTTCTCGATGATGTACGCCTTCAACGAGAACTTTGTCCTGGCGCTGTCCCATGATGAGGTAGTTCATGGTAAAAGTTCTCTTATTGAAAGGATGCCAGGGGACTACTGGCGCCAATTTGCGGGTATGAGGATACTGGCCCTGTACCAGATGCTCCATCCGGGCGCCAAACACAACTTTATGGGCAGTGAGATCGCCCAATTTATAGAGTGGCGGTACTATGAGGGAATCCAGTGGTTCCTTCTTGACTATGAGGCCCACCAAAAACATCAGAATTTTATAAAAGCACTGAACGCGTTTTACAACGGGGAGGGAGCCCTGTGGCAGAAAAATTACTCCTGGGACGGTTTCACCTGGCTGGACGCAGATGACTCTGCGCAGTCAATACTTACATTTGTAAGGCATGGGAAACGGCCCATAGACGATCTTGTCGTACTGCTGAACTTTGTCCCGGAAACATATGACGAGTTCAGGATAGGCGTACCTAAAAAGGGTATTTATAAAGAAGTGTTCAGCTCCGACAGACCTGAATTTGGCGGATCCGGTAGGACAAACCCAGGTTATATCACCAGTGAACCGGTACCATACCACGGCATGAAAAATTCAGTCGTAATTAGGACGCCGCCTATCGGCGGAGTCGTATTGAAACGAGTCGGACGCAAGGAACTGGAGCAGACACAGGATAAGAGCAAAGCATAAAAGGAGAAAGTATGTTTAAGGACAAACAGGATTTTATCCAGAGATTCAGAAACGCTGCTAAAGCCACGCTTGGCAAGGAGCTTGAGGAATGCGGGCTCCAGGACAAATATTACGTGCTGGCGAGAATGATAGCCGGCGTAGCAAGGCAGATCAGGACTGATAGCGACAGGCGTGCCGTGGACGGTAACAAGAAGAAGGTCTATTACTTCTCCATGGAGTTCCTTATCGGCAGACTTCTGGAAAACTACCTTATCAATTTCGGAATCAGGGACATAGTAGTGGACGGCCTTCGGGACCTTGGAGTGGATTTTGAAGACCTGTGCAAGGAGGAGCACGACCCAGGCTTGGGCAACGGCGGCCTTGGAAGGCTTGCGGCCTGCCTTGTGGACTCCCTGGCCAGCCTTGGGTATTCAGGCCATGGCAACGGTATCCGCTATCGTTATGGACTATTTAAACAGGAAATTGTCAACGGCCGGCAGGTGGAGCTTCCCGACAGTTGGCTGGACAACGCGTATCCCTGGGAAGTTCAGAAGCCCGAGGACGCTATAAAGGTGCGCTTTGGGGGCACCGTAAACAGGAAATATGAAGACGGCAAGATGAATTTCGATTGGGAAGGCGGCGAGACAATCCTGGCTATGCCCTACGATGTGCCGATTGTAGGATATGGCGGAAACACGGTAAATAACCTGCGTCTCTGGAGCGCGGAACCGTGCGAAGAGCGGTTTGACATGGATGCCTTCAACAAGGGCGACTACGCCGGCGCCGTCAAATACAGGGCCGGAGTAGAGGCTATTACAAGTATCCTATATCCCAACGACAATGCTGACCCCGGCAAGGTTTTGAGATTGAAGCAGGAATATCTCTTTGTCTCGGCAGGCATTGCCGACATTATTAAATCCTTTAAAGAGGATTACGGGACGGATTGGAAGAGGTTTCCTGACCTGGTGGCAATACACACCAATGATACGCATCCGGCACTGTGCGCTCCCGAGCTTATGCGCCGTCTTATAGACGAAGAGGGCCTTGACTGGGACACTGCCTGGGACATCACTGTCAGGAGCGTATCCTACACCAACCATACAATTTTGCCTGAGGCCATGGAGAAGTGGCCTATAGACATGTTCCGTGAGCTGCTGCCCAGGGTTTATGACTTTGTGGAGGAGATTGACAGACGATACAGGGAAGCTTTCCCCAAGATGGGAAACTGGCAGGAACTGCTGAAAAACACTGCCATACTCTGGGATGGACAGGTGCGTACGGCAAACTTGTCCATAATCGCGGGACATTCCGTAAACGGTGTAGCCAAGCTCCACACTGAGATTTTAAAGGACAGGGTCCTGGCGGATTTCTATAATCTGACTCCGGAAAAATTCAATAACAAAACCAACGGCATATCCCACCGCCGGTTCCTGGCGGAAGCCAATCCCACGTACGCCAAGCTCATAACATCGGCTATAGGGGACGGATGGATGACGGATGCCGACCAGCTTTTCCGCCTTACAGCCTTTGAAAATGACGCCGCCTTCCTGGAGGGGGCGATGAAGAGCAAGAAGGCCAATAAAGAGCGGCTGGCAAAATATATCAAGGATACAACAGGCACTTTGGTGGATACCAATTCCATATTTGATATCCAGGTAAAGCGGTTCCACGCATATAAGAGGCAGCTGCTGAACATATTCAAGGTTATGGATATCTATAACCGCCTTATCTCGGACAGCAGCTTTGATGT
This sequence comes from uncultured Oscillospiraceae bacterium, assembly GCA_944386875.1. GTDB lineage: Bacteria > Bacillota > Clostridia > Oscillospirales > Oscillospiraceae > RUG626. Next base: position 16,382 of record CALXCS010000053.1, on the reverse strand, counting down.
CCGCCCATCAACCTTCATTTTCGCCGGAAAGGCGGCCCAGGGGTATGAGTTTGCGAAAGATGTAATACGCCTTGTAAATTCAGTGGCCGATGTGGTAAACAACGACCCGCGTGTGAAAGACAGGATAAAGGTGGCGTTTGTGCCGAATTTCTCAGTTTCCAACGCCCAGCTTATTTATCCGGCCGCAGACATCAGCGAACAGATATCCACAGCCGGTATGGAGGCATCGGGCACAGGAAATATGAAGTTTATGATGAACGGCGCCCTGACCCTGGGCACGCTGGACGGCTCCACCGTTGAAATAGTGGACAGGGTGGGCGATGACAACATAGCTATCTTCGGCCTGACGGCTGAGAGAATTGACCAGTACAAGAGGGAAGGCAACTATTTTGCCTGGGACGAGTACAACAATGACCCGCGCCTCAAAAAAGTTGTGGACCAGCTTGTGGATGGCACCTTTGCCAAACTTTCAGGCAATTTCAATATCATATTTGATAACCTTATGCGCAATAACGACGAGTTCTTTGTGCTGAAGGATTTTGCCCCGTATGTGGACGAATGGCATAAGTTGGAGGGGATATACTCTGACAGTATCAGGTGGAGCAGGATTTCTCTCCGCAATACCGCCTGCTCAGGGTTCTTCTCCAGCGACAGGACTATTCGCGAGTATGCGGAAGATATCTGGAAGCTGAACTAATAAAAAGTATTCAAAGGAAAAAGGAGGGGTTAAAGCCGTGACAACAAAGAAGGATTGCATTGCGATGCTCCTGGCAGGCGGACAGGGCAGCAGGCTTGGAGCATTGACAAGACACATAGCAAAACCCGCGGTTTCCTTCGGCGGGAAATACAGGATAATTGATTTTTCCCTTTCCAACTGCACAAACTCCCATATAGACACGGTGGGAGTGCTCACCCAGTATAGGCCATACCAGCTTAACTCTTATATTGGTACAGGCAGCGCCTGGGATCTGGATAAGGGAAGAGGCGGCGTATCGATACTTCCGCCCTATGCCACAGAGACAGGCGGAGAGTGGTACAAAGGTACGGCCGACGCGATTTACCAGAATCTGGACTACATTGATATGTATGACCCAGAGTACGTGCTGATTTTATCGGGCGACCATCTCTACAGGATGGACTACCAGAAAATGCTTAAGAGCCATATAGACAATAACGCTGATCTTACGATTTCCGTTATGGATGTCTCGTATGAGGAGGCCTCCAGGTTCGGCATACTTACAGTTGACGATGAGGACAGGGTTACAAAGTTTACTGAAAAGCCCAAAGAGCCCGACTCCACATTGGCATCCATGGGAATATACATATTCAGCAAAAAAGTCTTGAAAGAGGCACTTATTGCCGACAGCACTGATCCTGATTCAGAGCACGATTTCGGCAAAAATATAATACCAAACCTGCTTCAGGACGGTCACAGGCTCTTTGTTTACAGGTTCTCAGGCTTCTGGAAGGATGTGGGAACTATACCCAGCTACCATGAGACGAGTATGGATTTGCTGGATCCAAATCCCCAGTTTGATCTGCTGTCCGATGACTTCCCTGTTATGAGCCGTGAGAATATCCAGCCGCCCCATTATATCGGGCCGGAAGGCAGCGTAGAGGAGTGCTTTGTAGGTAATGGCAGCCGTGTTTTTGGAACGGTCAAACATTCCGTACTGAGCATAAACAGTTTTGTGGGCGAGGGCGCTTTTGTAAAGGACTCAGTGCTCATGCCCGGCGCCAGGGTGGAAAACGGCGCCAAAGTGGTGAGGGCTATTATGGGTGAGAATTCCGTGGTAGCCGCCGGCGCCGTCCTTGGCAGCGAGGATCCCAATAGCGAGATTGCCGTCGTTGGGGATTCCATTGTTGTTGAAAAAGGAGGAGCTGAATAATGGATAGAGTTATAGGTTTAATTGCTGCTAACTTTGCCACGGATGAGATGGGCGAGCTTACTGACGAGCGCACGATAGCATCTCTGCCGTACGGCGGGAGATACCGCCTTGTAGACTTCCCCCTTTCCAACATGGTGAATTCCGGTATAACCACGGTGGGTATAATCACACCTTATAAATACCGTTCCATAATTGACCATGTAGGGGCTGGCAAAGCCTGGGGGCTTGACAGGAAAAACGGAGGACTCTTTGTTTTGCCGGGTTCAGTCTTCGGCATATCCAGCTCCGGATCCAGGTTCCTGCTCCGGGACATAAGGAGAAATGTGGTGTATCTGATGCGGTCGCCTGCTCCTTACGTGCTGGTGACCTCTGCCAATACTGTCAGCAATATGGACTACTCAGAGTTGCTGAAGCGCCATCTGGAGACAGGCGCGGATATTACGCTGGTGTATAACGTAGCTGACAGCGACGACACGCACAGGACGGGGATAAAGACAGACGGAGATCGGGTCACCGAGGTTATTCACGGCGTTTCTGCAGGCGATAAAGCGTTCCTTGACTGCTTTATAATAAGCAGGAGCCTTCTCCTGAAAATTGTGGAGTGGTACTCAGCTATCGACTACCTGGATCTTTTTGAGGTACTGGAGGACGACTTCGACAAGATGGACGTAAGGGCGTACATGTATGAGGGCTATGCCAAGAGTATTTTTACGGTCCAGGATTACTTCAAGGGCAGTATGGATCTTCTGAATATGAATGTCTATGACGAAATATTCTCCAAAGACGCCACAATAATGACAAAAGTGCAGGATTCGGTGCCCACAAAGTATGTAAAGAGCGCAGTCGTCAAGAACTCGCTTATACCGGCGGGGTGTGTAATAGCCGGATCTGTGGAGAACAGTATTCTCTTCAGGGGCGTGACCGTGGGAAAGGGCGCCATAGTGAAGAACAGCATTATAATGCAGTCCTGCGTACTGGGGGACGGCGCCTGTATAGAGAACGCCATCATAGACAGGAGCAACGTGATACGCGCGGGGACGGTTATAAAAGGCTCCGCAGAAGAGGCGTTTATAAAGGAGAAGAGCATAAGCTGAAAAGGTAATTTGAAAGGGGAGAGAAAAATGGGTAAGAAGCCGCAAGTGCTGTTTGCAACCTTTGAAGCCGTACCGTTTATGAAAACCGGCGGCTTGGGCGATGTGGCAGGCTCTCTTCCGCAGGCTATCCGCGACACCGGATATGATATCCGCGTTATGCTGCCTAAGTTCATGACCATACCGGAGGCATATAAAAACCGGATGGTCCATGTGGTTGATTTCAGGGTGAATCTGGGCTGGCGGAACCTCTTCTGCGGAATAGAAAAACTTGTCCACAAAGGCGTTACGTACTACTTTGTAGATAATGAGTACTATTTTATGAGAGATAAGGCATACGGATACTTTGACGACGGTGAGCGTATTGCGTTTTTTTCCAAAGCAGTAGTGGAAAGCCTTCAATATCTGCCGGACTTTAAGTGCGATATTCTCCACTGCAACGACTGGCATACGGCTCTCTCACCTGTATTTCTCCGTGAGTTTTATCAGGGACTGCCTCTCTATGAAAACGTGAAGACTGTGTTTACAGTACACAATTTAAAGTTCCAGGGACAGATGTCAGACTATGTACTGGGTGATGTACTGGGCCTTGCCGGCATACCGGCTGCGGCGGATCAGCTGAGAAGCGACAGGGATTCGATAAACTTCATGAAGGGGGCCCTCTCATACAGCGACATCCTGACCACTGTAAGCCCGACTTATGCACAGGAGATTAAGACGCCGTTTTACGGTGAGCAAATGGATGATATATTCCGCCGTCGTGAGAGCGTCCTCTATGGGATACTCAACGGCATTGACACTCAGGAGTATGATCCGGAAAACGACAAATATATCCAGGCGAATTTCAGCCTGGAGGATATGTCGGGAAAAGCCGAGTGCAAAGCGGCCGTCCAAAAGGAACTGGGGCTGGAGATCTCAAAGAACACGCCTCTTGTGACCATGATAGGACGCTTGACAGAGCAGAAGGGCATGGAGCTGCTGCAGCGCGTTATAGGGGAAATGCTGGAGCACAATATCCAGATAGCCGTGCTGGGTACGGGCGATAAGCAGTATGAGGATATGCTCAGATATTATGCCTGGAAGTATGAGGGCAGAATGAGCGCCAGCATCACATTTAACGAGCCTCTTTCCCATAGGCTTTACGCCGGCGCAGACATGCTGCTGATGCCGTCCCTGTTTGAGCCATGCGGCCTGTCGCAGATGATAGCGATGCGGTATGGAACCATGCCTATTGTCAGAGAGACAGGCGGGCTTCGTGACAGCGTTATCCCGTATAATCAGTATACAGGAGAGGGAACTGGCTTCAGCTTTGCCAACTACAACGCCCACGAGATGATGTTTACAGTCTTTAATGCGGCGGACATATACGCAAGCCAGCCGGAAGTGTGGCAGCAGCTTATGGAAAACGCCATGCACCAGGATTTCTCCTGGGACAGAGCCGCAAAGGAGTATTGTAAGATATATGATATGCTCCATCCGGAAGACAAAGAAGAGCCTGAAGGCCAGACGAATAAAGGATCGGGACCACTCGTTATATCCTGATTGAAGGAAGTATAAGCAAGTTGAGAGTATACCACAATTCCAGAGACCATAATTGCAGGGAACCATACGGTGCCGTCATCGCCGGCGGCGCCGTTTCCCTGTCAATAGAGATATGGGATGCGCAGATTGCCGGGTGTACGTGCCGCCTGTGGGTGGACGGCAAAGGTGAGTCTCTTGTGCCTATGAGGCCGGAGAAAAGCGCAGACCATATAAAATTTTCCTGCAGCATTAAACTCGGCGAACCGTCTATCACATGGTACAGTTTTATAATTGAGATGTCCGACGGTTCGGTGAAGAGATACGGAGCGAAGCAAGGCAGGACCGGCGGAGAGGGACAGCTCTATGACTATGAACCGCCGTCTTTTCAGATAACAGTATATAAAGAGAGGAAGGCCCCCGGCTGGTATAAAGAGGGAATAGTTTACCTTATATTCCCTGACAGGTTCAACCGTGGGGAGGGCTGGCGCCAGCTTGCCCAGAAGGCGGTGCCGGGAATACACAAAAATGGACCTAACAGGGAAATAGAGGAGGACTGGTACAGGACTCCTATGTATAAGAGAAATGAAAAAGGTGAAGTTGTCAGCTGGGACTTCTATGGAGGCACCTTATCCGGAATACGCGAAAAGCTGGGATATCTAAAAGAGCTGGGCGTAACGGTGCTGTACCTGAATCCCATTTTTGAGGCGGCCAGCAACCACAGGTATGACACCGGAAATTATATGAAGGTGGATCCGCTGCTGGGGGGAGACGAAGCGTTTAAGGAGCTGGCGTCTGAAGCCCGTAAGATGGGAATATCCATCATATTGGATGGAGTGTTTAACCACTCTGGCAGCGACAGCCTCTATTTCAATATTTACGGCAACTACCCAACCCTCGGTGCGTCCCAGAGCAAGGATTCACCGTACAGGAACTGGTACAGATTTGACAACAGCCCCACGGGCTATGAGTGCTGGTGGGGTGTGGCGGATATGCCGAATTTTGAGGAGTCCGATCCTGACTTTAGAAAACTTATATTTGATGGAGAGGACAGTGTGGTGCGCACATGGCTGCGGGCAGGCGCCAGAGGCTGGAGACTGGACGTGGCCGACGAACTGCCGGACGACTTTATAGCCGGAATAAAGGGCGCTGTAGTTGAAGAACTGGGAGACGACGGGCTGCTTTTAGGTGAAGTCTGGGAGGATGCGTCGAATAAAGTCAGCTACGGCAGCTTGAGAAGGTATCTTCTGGGCGATGAGCTGGACTCGGTGATGAACTATCCCCTCCGGAAGTCAGTCTATAATTTCCTGATGGGAAAGAGCTCTTCGTTGGAAATAAGGGAAACTCTGGAGAGTTTAAAGGAGAATTACCCCAGAGAGGCATTTTATGCCGCCTTGAATTTAATGGGCAGTCATGATAGGCTGAGAATAATGACGGCCATGGGCGGCGCTCCAGACGAGAACACAATGCCGGAGTCGGAGCGGAGGGATTACAGACTCACAGACAGTATGCGCGGGCTGGCAAAAGGAAGAATCTGGCTGGCAACCCTTGTCCAGATGACCATGCCTGGCGTCCCCTGCATATATTACGGCGACGAAGCGGGAATGGAGGGATTCTCGGATCCCTTTAACAGGGCTGGTTTCCCATGGGGACGCCAGGACGGCGATCTGCTTAACATCTACCGCAACGCCATATCTATAAGGAAACTCTCTCCCCTGTTTGTCGAGGGAGATTTCAGTACGGTGGACTGCGGCAGCGAAGATGTATTCTGCTTTTACAGGCGGCTTGACGGGGAGAGCGCCGCAGTGCTGATAAACAGGAGCCTGTCAGACACGCGAATAGCCAAGTTCCCCGCCGACGGCGATGAAGCTGTGGAGATAGTTGGCGGACATCCGTTTACTATTGAAGACGGCAATGTTATAATTTCTCTTTACCCGATGGGCTCTGCGGTGATATACTTTGGAAAGCACGAGAAGTATGGTGCGGAAATGCCATCAGGGACAGGTGTGCTGTGCCATATCACATCTCTGCCTAATGACGGAGCCCGTGGAAATGTAGGCGCTCCCGCCAGGGAATTTGTGGACTTTTTGGCTAAGTCGGGACAAAGATACTGGCAGATACTGCCCGTAAATCCAACAGATGAGCATGGCTCCCCGTATGCCGGAGCCTCAGCCTTTGCAGCAAATGTAAATTTGTTGCCGGAAAGCGGGGACGAATTAAGGCGTGAGTTTATGGACTTTGTCCCAGATGACGGCTATAGGGAGTTTTGCCGCAATAACAGCCGGTGGCTCTATCCATATGCGGCGTTTACCGCATTGAGGCAGCTTTTTAATGAGGATCCCTGGAATATGTGGCCTGAGAAGTACAGGACATACAGGGAGGAACTGCTGGAAGATCCGGAGATTTCAAGAGAGGCAAAATTTATCATGTTTTGCCAGTACAGGTTTGAACAGGAGTGGCAGAGCCTCAGGGAATACGCCCACAAAAAGGGCATATCCATAATTGGCGATTTGCCCATGTATGTCTCCCAGGAGTCGGCCGATGTGTGGGCCGAACCGGGGTATTTTACCTTGGACAAAGACGGCCGCAAGGAGATGTGCGCAGGTGTTCCTCCCGACTATTTCTCCAGCGAGGGACAGCACTGGGGCAACCCGCTCTATAATTGGGAGGCAATAGAGGCAAGTGGATGGGACTGGTGGCTCAGGCGTCTTGCAAGGTCCTTTTCTCTCTACGATTATGTGAGGCTCGACCATTTCAGGGGCTTTGAGTCTTACTGGGCGATACCTGAAGGGAAGCCGGCAAAAGAGGGAAAATGGCTCTACGGACCTGGCTCCAGATTTTTTAAAGCGGCCTATGACAGGTTCGGCCCGCTGCCTGTGCTGGCAGAGGATCTGGGAAGCCTGACGCCGGCGGTGCGGGGCCTTGTGGCCCTGTGCGGATTTAACGGGACCGATGTAGCGCAGTTTTATGATGGGGATCCTATGCAAAGCTATGTCCCCCCGGAAGGCAAGATCGCCTATACGGGTACTCACGACAATGAGACGCTGCTGGGCTGGTGCCAGAACCGGTACCCTGGTGCGGACGCACTGGAATGTGCCAGGAAGATAATCCGCAATGTGATGGCAAGTCGGGCAAAAATAGTGATACTTCCCATTCAGGATGTGCTGGAACTGGACAATTCAGCCAGGATGAATACACCGGGTACTACAGAGAGAAACTGGTGTTGGCAGGCCAGCGGAAATGAGTTTGAAGGGGCTGCCCGACGGCTGAGAAAATTGACTGACGAAGCAGGCAGGACTGTGGAAGCTACAGAAAAGTGAAAAACCATGGAGTTATCCATGGCGTAGATAAAAATGAGCCGGCATAGCCGGATATCATCAATCTAAAGATAGGAGCTGATTAAGATGGACGGTTGGAGCAGCTTTACAAAGACGGTGCTCTATAAGGAAAAAACTGGCCTGATGGTGGACTGGAGCGGTATGGATTTGAATCAGGAATTCCTGAATTCCATGTCCTCTAAAATGGACGCCGCCCTTAAAGCAATGGATGAGCTTGATGCCGGAGCGATAGCAAATCCTGACGAGGAGCGTATGGTTGGACATTACTGGCTGCGTGCGCCGGAGCTTGCGCCAACGGCGGAACTGAGGCAGGAGATAGTCGACTGCCTTGATAAGGTCAGGGCTTTTGCGAATGATGTTCACGCTGGCAAGATAAAGACAGAGAAAGGCTCGACTTTTAAAAACGCAATTGTAGCCGGTATAGGCGGCAGCAGCCTGGGCCCCGTATTTGTGTCAAAGGCACTCTCAACACCTGAAGATAAGATGACCCTTTTCTTTATGGATAACACCGACCCTGATGGAATGGATAAGGTGTTCAGAGAAGTCAAGCCTCAGTTGGATGAGACTCTGGTTATTGTAATCTCCAAGAGCGGCGGTACTATTGAGACCAGGAACTGCATGGAAGAGGCCAAAAACTTCTATACTGCCAACGGGCTTGACTTTGCAAAGCATGCAGTCTGTGTTACCGGAGAGGGCAGCAAGCTGGACAAGACCGCTGAGAGCGAGGGCTGGCTTCAGAGGTTCCCGATGTGGGATTGGGTTGGTGGACGTACTTCCGTTATGTCTGCTGTTGGCTTGGTTCCGCTGATGCTCCAGGGCATAGACGCAGACGCTTTCCTCAAGGGAGCGGCGGAGTGCGATCAGCTTAACAGGACCCATGATGTCATGTCAAACCCTGCGGCTATAATGGCGTTGTGCTGGTACAGATGCAGCGGCGGCGTCGGCGGAACTACAGACGTGGTGCTCCCATATAAGGATTCCCTGGATCTGCTGGCAAAATATCTCCAGCAGCTGATAATGGAGTCCCTGGGTAAAGAACTGGATCTGGACGGAAAGAAAGTTGACCAGGGCCTGGCAGTTATGGGAAACAAGGGTACCAGTGACCAGCATTCCTATGTACAGCAGCTTGTGGGCGGCCCCAGCAACATATTTGTTACATTTATACAGGTGCTCAACGACCGCGCCGGCGCGTCAATGACGGTGGGCGAGGACAGCACCAGCGGCGACTACCTGAACGCCTTTATGCTGGGAACCAAAAAGGCGCTGGAGAATAAGGGTAAGAGGACTATGATACTCACTGTCCCATCTGCCGATGCGTATAATGTGGGCCAGCTTATCGCCCTTTTCGAGAGAACCGTCAGCATCTACGCACAGCTCATCCACATTAACGCCTACCACCAGCCGGCTGTGGAGTTTGGCAAGAAGGCTGCAAATGGACTTATCGACCTGAAAAACGCCTCCCTTAAAGCCCTGGAAAGCTCCGGCAAGGCCATGACGGCCCAGGAGATCGCCCAGGCTGTAAACGGCGATCCGGTGGATATTTTCAGACTCATGCTCCACTTTGCCGCAAATAATGACAGCGTTAAGATGGAGACGAAGGAACCGGTATACGAGAGCACTTTCAAAAAGGCATAAGTATAAAATAAAAGGGAGACGATAGTCTCCCTTTTATTTTTACAAAAATATATTGGATACCGGAATTTATCTCTCGTCTATCGGTATATATGGCCGGTGATATACGGCGGAACGGTATGCCGGACGAATAAGTTTTGCGCCGGTAATCAGCTCCTCCAGGCGGTGTGCGCACCAGCCTGAGATGCGCGCCACGGCAAAAAGCGGCGTATACAGGTCCTCAGGTATACCCAGCATGCTGTACACAATGCCGGAGTATAGATCCACATTTGCACAGACGGGGACTGTCATGTGCTTCCGCGCCATTAATTTTGGCACGCCCAGCTCTTCCACTTTCTGGGCGACGACAAACTCGTCGCTGCCGCCTTGTTCTTCGGCCAGCTCTCGGATAAACTTTTTGAGTATGATAGCCCGCGGATCGGACATTGTGTATACCGCGTGGCCAATTCCGTAGAGTTTTCCTGAACGATCGCCTGCCTCCTTGTCAAGGAGCTTGTCAAGATATGCGGACATCTCGTCGTTATCGTTTATATCCCTTACGTTCTCCTGAATATCGTGTATCATACCCATTACAGCGGCGTTAGCCCCTCCGTGAAGCGGGCCTTTTAAAGAACCTATAGCCGCAGATATGGCGCTGTAGGTGTCAGTGTTGGAGGAGGTTACAATACGGCAGGCAAAAGTGGAGTTGTTGCCGCCTGAGTGTTCCGCGTGGAGCATCAGAAGCGTGTCGAGAAGTTTGGCTTCTTTGTCGGTGTAGCTCTTGTCATGGCGGACCAGACGCAGGAAATTCTGTGCCATTGACAGGTTTTCCTTCGGGTTGTGGATGTACAGGGACTCGCCGTTAAAATAGTGGCGTTTCATGGCGTACGCCTGGGCCACAATGGTGGGGAACCTGGCGATCAGCTCTATTGACTGAAGCAGCACATTATCAACCGAGATATCGTCTGGGTTATCGTCATAGGCGTAAAGCGACAGGACACATCTGGACAGAGTGTTCATTACGTCGCGGCACGGCGTTTTGAAAACCTCGTTTTCAAAGAAACGCTCCGGAAGGGATTTCGCCTTTGATAGGACTTTATTAAAAAGCTCTGCCTGTGCCCGGTTGGGCAGATTTCCGTAGAGAAGCAGATACGCTACTTCCTCATATCCAAAAGTATTGTTTGCCTTGTGGGCGTTCACAAGCTCTTCGATATCTATACCTCTGTAATAGAGATGGCCAGGCTGAGGCACACGCATGCCGTCCTGAACATAATACCCCTGGACGCTGCCGATTTTGGAAGCGCCGACAATAACGCCGGATCCGTCAGAGTTCCGCAGGCCTTGCTTCATACTTTCGCCTTCGTAGAACTCGGGGTCTATGGCGTAATCTATTTTTAACTGCTCTACCAGGGACTTGGCATATTCCTGTGGAGAGGTGAAAATTTCTGCATCCATTGGCAGGACCTTCTTTCGTACTTGAGATATGTGAAAAGCTCGCCTTTAGTCACTGAGCTCACTTATTATATATCAGATATTCATAAAATGCAAGTTTAAAAATAAATTATGCAAAATAACTCTGCATAGCCCGAAAAAACGCGATTTATTTGCTAAAATACGCAGGATTTATAATTGATAATTCAAAATATTACGTCTCGAATAAAAAATAATGCAAAAAGGCAGCTGCACCCTTGCATGTTTTTACGTTTATTGGTATACTTCAAAATGGAATAATAACGAGAGGTGAGAGCATTGATAAGGCTACATGAAAATGGCGTTTTCTGGAATAACGGTGCGCCCAGCTCAACAGCAAACGGGGTTTCTCCGGAAGAGGGACACAAAAGGACAATGGCTTACGGCATCCTGTCGTCTCACAACCAGGGAGATAATGACAGAGACCTCAGGATACGCTTTGACAGCCTGATATCACACGATATTACGTATGTGGGCATAATTCAAACTGCCAAGGGCAGCGGACTTACAAAATTTCCGGTGCCGTATGTGATGACAAATTGCCACAATTCCCTTTGCGCTGTTGGAGGCACAATCAATGCTGACGACCACGCCTTTGGACTCTCGGCTGCCAAGAAATACGGCGGGATATTTGTGCCGCCCAGCATGTCGGTAATACACCAGTATGCCAGAGAAGAGATGGCAGGGTGTGGAAGGATGATACTTGGCTCAGACAGCCATACGCGCTATGGAGCCCTCGGTACCATGGGCGTTGGCGAGGGAGGGCCGGAGCTTGTCAAGCAGTTGCTGTCGGCCACATATGACATCGCGTATCCACAGACTGTGCTCATATATCTGACGGGCGAGCCGCGCAGGGGAGTCGGCCCGCAGGATGTGGCAATTGCGCTGTGCGGCGCCGTATATAAAAACGGATTTGCCAAGAATAAGGTGCTGGAGTTTGCCGGACCTGGAATAGCAAAGCTGCCTATGGACTTCCGCATAGGCATTGACGTTATGACTACTGAGACTGCCTGCCTCACGTCTATATGGGAGACTGACAGCCTGGTTGAGGAATATTACTCAATCCACGGGCGTCCTCAGGACTATAGGAAGATGGAGCCGGCTGAGGGAGCGTACTATGATTCGCTTATAGAGATCGACCTGTCGGCGGTGGAGCCAATGATAGCCATGCCCTTCCATCCCTCTGAGGCGTATACCATACACCAGCTTCAGGATAACCTGGGCGATATACTCAGGGAAACTGAAAAATCTGCCTTTGAGAAATTTGAGGGTAAAGTGAAGCTGGATCTTTTAAGCAAGATAGTGAACGGAAAACTACAGTGCGACCAGGGAGTAATAGCCGGATGTTCAGGCGGCATGTATGACAACATTGCCGAGGCTGCGGCGATACTGGAGAGCGGCTCCATCGGCAGCGGATATTTTGGACTTACAGTTTATCCGCCCAGCATACCCGTGGCTATGGAGCTTATGGCAAACGGAGTGACCATGAGCCTGACAAGAGCTGGAGCTGTGTTTAAGCCCAGCTTCTGCGGCCCCTGCTTCGGCGCGGGAGATGTTCCGGCCAACGACGGATTCTCCATACGCCATGTCACAAGGAACTTCCCCAACAGGGAGGGGTCAAAGCCCTCTGACGGGCAGATAGCGGCTGTGGCTCTTATGGACGCCAGAAGCATCGCCGCCACTGCCAGAAACGGAGGCATACTGACAGCCGCTACAGACATTGACTATTGCCCGCCGGCGCCGGTTGAGAGGCGCTATGACAGAAGCGCGTATGAAAAGCGCGTCTACCAAGGGTTTGGCAAAGCGGATCCGTCAGTGCAGCTGCGGCTTGGACCGAATATTACCGAGTGGCCTGATATACCGTCTCTCAGTAAAGACCTGCTGATAGAGCTTGCCAGCGTTATCAGGGATCCTGTCACCACTACAGATGAGCTTATCCCCTCTGGTGATACTTCAAGCTACCGCTCAAATCCGTTGAAACTTGCAACTTTTGCACTGTCCCGCCGTGATCCGGAGTATGTGGGCAGGACGGAGAAAATAAGGGCTGAAGATGCTGCCAGAGCTGCGGGAGAGCCGTCTCAGAGGATACTTGACGTGTGGAGTGCCCTGGGAAGGGAAAAAGAGACACTTGCAGACTGCTCAATAGGCTCCGCAGTATTTGCCAATAAACCGGGAGACGGTTCAGCCAGAGAGCAGGCAGCCTCATGCCAGCGTGTGCTGGGCGGGTGCGCCAATATCTGCTATGAATATGCCACAAAACGCTACCGCTCCAATTGTATAAACTGGGGTATGCTGCCATTTAACATAGATGAGGGAACACAGTTTCCATATGAGCCGGGGGATTACATATTTGTGCCTGGAATAAGGGACGCTGTGATTGCCGATGCGAAGGATATTCCTGCGAAGGCGGTTAAAGACGGAAAAGTCAGCGATATTATGCTGCACCTTCCGGAACTCACCCAGAAAGAGCGGGAAATTATACTGGAGGGCTGCCTTATGAACTGGTATGCTGCCCAGAACAAAGAATGAAAGTGAGGCCAGGCAATGGAAAAAATCAGGATGAACCCCATCGTGGAGATGGACGGTGACGAGATGACGAGGATCATCTGGCAGATGATCAAGGACGAGCTTATATTGCCATTTGTTGAACTGAATACAGAGTACTATGATCTTGGCCTCAAGCACAGGGACGAGACTGACGACCAGGTTACAATTGATGCAGCCGAAGCTACGAAACGCCTGAAGGTGGCTGTCAAGTGCGCCACAATCACACCCAATGCGCAGAGAGTCGAGGAGTATGGACTTAAAAGCATGTGGAAGAGCCCAAACGCAACTATAAGGGCGGCGCTGGACGGCACAGTGTTCCGCGCTCCTATAATGGTCAGCCGCATTAAACCCTGCGTTGTAAGCTGGCAGGCTCCGATTACTATTGCACGTCACGCTTATGGCGATATATACAAGGCCGCTGAGTACAGGGTGCCGGGGCCGGGAAAAGCGGAGCTTGTGTTTACAGGCGAGAACGGCGAGACATTCCGTGAGACAGTGTACGATTTTGAGTGCGCCGGAGTGCTCCAGGGCAGCTACAATAAGGACAGTTCCATTGAGGCTTTTGCCCGTTCCTGCTTTGAGTACGCATTGTCGGAGAAACAGGATCTGTGGTTCTCCACCAAAGACACTATCTCCAAACAGTACGATCAGACTTTCAAACTCATATTCCAGCGCATATACGACGAGGAGTACAAGGACAAGTTTGAAAAGGCCGGCATAGAGTATTTTTACACGCTGATAGATGACGCTGTCGCCCGTGTGATCCGCTCAAAGGGCGGCTTTGTGTGGGCGCTTAAGAACTATGACGGCGATGTTATGAGCGATATGGTGTCCACGGCCTTTGGTTCTCTGGCGATGATGACTTCTGTCCTGGTTTCTCCCTTCGGGTATTTTGAGTACGAGGCTGCCCACGGCACTGTTACAAGGCACTATTACAGGTACTTAAAAGGCGAGTCAACCTCAACGAACCCTGTGGCGACTATTTTTGCATGGACAGGGGCACTGCGCAAGAGAGGCGAACTGGACGGGAATAAGGCCCTTTCAGATTTTGCGGACAAACTTGACAGGGCATGCCTTGACACTATAGATTCCGGCGTTATGACCGGTGACCTGGCGCTTTTGTGCAGGGATGACGACGTCCAAAAGGTAGATACAGCCGAATTTATATCTGCCATAAGGGCAAACCTGGAGAAAGCGCTCTAAGGTCATATTTTAGAGAGGAGAGGTTACAGTGCTCTCTTGGATAGTCACTGCTTTAATAGGTGCGGCAGTCGGTTATTTCCTGGGAATCCGAGGCGGCGATAGGGAAAAGGGGATTATATATGCCCTCGTTGGAGCTGTAGCGCTGGTATTTGTAAGACTGGTGTTGTGGCTTCTGAATATTCTGGTTTTTGGCGCTCTGTTTGCAGCTCTCGGCGTTATAGGAGTTATAATCAGAATTGCACTGGAGCTTATTCTGGGACTTATATTTATCTATTTTGTATTACGCCTTGCCAGAAAAATACTGTGACAGTTTATTAGGGGGAGCACCGCGCATTTTAGCGGCGCTCCCCACGCTAAAATTGTAGGAGGTTATTTTATGCTGCAGCAGGTAATGACAGCACCTAAGGAGATAGTTTTCCGTGAGATCCCAAAACCGGAACCGGGACATGGTGAAATACTGATAAAGATGATGCGGATTGGCGTTTGCGGCTCTGATATACACGTATATCATGGTACGCACCCCTTCACTTCGTATCCTGTGACACAGGGGCATGAGTGTTCCGGCTATATAGAGAAACTGGGGGCAGGTGTGGACGAAAGATTTAAGGTGGGACAAAAGGTAACTTTTGAACCCCAGGTATTTTGCGGAGAGTGCTATCCGTGCACCCATGGCAAATACAACCTGTGCGAAAATCTGAAAGTTATGGGCTTTCAGACCACAGGCGCCGCCAGCGAATATTTTGTAGTTCCTGAGTCCAAGGTGGATATACTGCCGGACAATATGACACTTGACGAGGGAGCCATGATTGAGCCTGTGGCCGTGACTGTCCACGCCGCCAAAAGAGTGGATATGAAAGGCGCTACTGTTGCTATTCTGGGGGCTGGTCCGATAGGTATACTCCTGTGCCAGTCCTGCAAGGCCGCGGGAGCCGAAAAGGTTATGATGACCGACATCTCAGACCTGAGGCTGAAACTTGCAAAGAGTGTGGGGGCGGACTATGTGGTAAACACCAGGGATAACGACTTCAACGAGGCCCTGGTGGACTGCTTCGGAAAAGATAAATGCGACTACTACTACGACTGCGCAGGTACCGATACCACAATAAATCAGGCCATCCGCTGCGCCAGAAAAGGCAGCACCATAGTGCTGGTGGCGGTATTTGGAGCCATGGCCAATGTGGATCTGGCTGTGCTTAACGACCACGAGCTGACGCTAGATACCTCCATGATGTACCGCCATCAGGATTATCTCGATGCAATTGAGTGGGTTAGCCAGGGGAAAATCAACTTGAAACCCCTTATAAGCACTCATTTCAAATTTAAGGATTATCTGGATGCCTACAGGTATATAGATGAAAATCGGGAGAGCACCATGAAGGTCATTATAGACATCCAGGACTAACGAGAAAACTGTATAAAATAGATGGGCCGCCGATAATTCGGCGGCCCATCTGTATGCTGCTGTGTACGGCCGCTCTCAGTGACGGTTTTAATGAGAGAATAACCCATCACAAGGCCAACGTTCATATTGGCTTGGGCCTCCTTCTCTATAAGCCCTATGTCGTCTTGCTGCCGCTGATCGGACGCCTACAGAGAGGGAGCCTGCTTCTCCGCTGACAGGGTTATATCGGCCCTGGCGCCGCACTTCTTATCCTGAACAGTGATTATGACCTTCATGGTTACGATGCGCAGCCCCTGGGAAACTGCCAGGTTAT
>CALXCS010000052.1 GCA_944386875.1 uncultured Oscillospiraceae bacterium | reverse complement strand
GACAAATTGTTTATTTTGTCTTATCTAAAGTATAAGCCCCGTTTTCTCAAGCTGCCTTGAGTGTTCCGCTCCTGTGGAAATAAGATATATCCGCGTCGTCTCGATGGAGCTGTGTCCCAGTATATCTGATAATTTAGCCATATCCCTGCTGACTTTATAGTAAGTTCTGGCAAATAGATGTCTCAAATTATGGGGGAACACTTTACCGGCAGATATGCCTGCTTTCCGGCAGATGTTTTTCATCTCGGCCCAAATCTGTTTTCTGGATATCCCTTTACCGCTTCTGGTGAGAAATATCTCACCGGAAGATATTTTTTTCTTCTTTATATATTTTCTGAGTTTTTTACACAACTTTCCCGGAAGCAGAATTGTCCTTACTTTTCCCTTCAGAGATATTTCCGCGCGGCCTTCTTCTATTGCCTCAACAGTAATATACTTTACTTCGCTTACTCTTATTCCGGTGGAGCATATAGTCTCGATAATCAGAGCTAACCGCTCTTTTTTCAACTCAATCGCCGCTGCACACAGCCTCTTATACTCTTCATGACTCAGCTCTTTGTTATCTGACCTGAAGAGTTTCTTTTGAAGTCTCAGCGTCTTGACTCTGCATTCCTTCATACCCAGAAAGTCTAAAAAGCCGTTAATTGATACCAACATATTATTTATGGTGGCGGGCATATAGCCATCCGCGGAAAGGCTATTTTTCCATCCGATCACGTTTTCTCTGGACACCGCTCTCCCATCAAGCCACTGGATAAACTGCTTTGCATGCCTGACATAATTTTCAATTGTCCCTGGGCTATTCTCTATGTTTATAAGGTGGTTTTTGTACTCATCTATATCACGATAGCTTATGTTTTTCTCCATACCTCTCATCTCCCATCCTGTTTTAAGTATTCTAACTCACCATGGCGAAAATAAAACTTTTTACGTTGAAACGCACCAATTCCTGCGCGGGATTTCTCTCCAAATATCCGGGGACGGGCTTTTATATAAGACAAATACAAAAAGCGGCGCATATGGATGTTCATTCCATATGCGCCGCTTACGTATTTTATATTAAGTTCTCAGCAGTCAAGAGATAGAACTGCCTCTTTAACATCTTGAGAAAAGTAAAGCGAACCCAGAGCGCAGACAACCCCATCTCTGCCAGCAGTATCAATCGCAAGCTTTACACCATCAGCAATGGAATCTGCCGCGCAAGCCTTTAAACCGCTGCTGCTAATCATCTTTGCGTATTCATCTGCAGGAAGAGAACGATGATTATCGGGAGTAACAGTTATGAAGCACTTTGCAATTGGAGCAAGAAGCGGGAACATTTCGCCAACATCTTTGTCCGCCATAACTCCCGTCAGAAAGACCACTTTTTCACCAGGTACGTTTTCTTCCAGGCTCTTCACCGCAGCTTTAATACCGTGCGGATTATGGGCGCCGTCCAAAAGGAACACCGGCTCTCTGCGCAAAAGCTCAAACCTGCCTGGCCACCACACCTGTGACAGGCCAGAATAAATCGCCTGATCATCAATTTTCCAGCCCTTATTTTTAAGCAGCTTCAAAGTTGTTATCGCCACCGCAGCGTTATAAGGCTGATAACATCCAGCGAGCGGCAGCCTTATTCCCTTTAATTCCCCAAAATCAATTACGCTTCCTGTGAGATCGTGTTCAACAATATTCAGTTGGGAAAAGTCCGTCCTAATCAATGAGGCGTTTTTTCTATCGCATACATCTTCTATAACTTTCTCTGCCTCAGGCTCCGCGCCGTAAATAACTACATCGCAGCCCTGCTTGATAATACCCGCTTTCGCCTGTGCGATATCGGCAATTGTGGGGCCTAGATATTTTGTATGGTCAAGCCCCAGCGCCGTGATAACTGCAGCTTCAGGAGCAGGTATAACATTTGTAGAGTCAAACTCTCCTCCCATTCCCACTTCCAGTACTACTATATCACACTGTTTTTCCACAAAATATAGGAACCCCAATACCGTAATCAGCTCAAATTCTGTGGGCTTATCTGCTTCCGCCTCCGCATACGGTTTTACAAACTCCACTAATCTAGCCAGTTCATCATCGCCGATATTCTCACCGTTCACTCTGATGCGCTCATTGAACCTGGCTATATATGGCGAAGTATACAAGCCAGTTTTATATCCGGCGGCCCTTAAAACTGACTCTACCATCGCGCACGTTGAGCCTTTTCCATTAGTACCCGCCACATGGACAAATTTTAGTTTCTTTTCAGGAGAGCCGAACTTCTCCAAAAGGGCCTGGGTGCGGGAAAGGCCTCTTTTAGATCCCCTCCAGCTTATAGTGTGTATATACTCAAGAGCTTCATCGTAAGTCATTTCCAGTCCTCCTCACAGCGGAAGTCATGCCAAGCCTGTTCATTACGGCTTTTATAAGAACACATTCAATAGCTCCGGCTACTATTGAAACTCCCAGGCCAATAAATACTCCCCAGTACGGCATGCCAAACCAGACTATCTTGCCAATAGACTTTATTCCAACTTGACCGACCAGGTGCGCCAGGGCAACAGCTACTATAATCTGCGTCATCCCACGGCGCTTGACAATCCATTCCGGTACAATCCCAGCGCATATTCCCACAAATGCAGCGCCGATAGAAATCACAGGATTTAAGGCAGGATTTGTAGAGCAGAGGCAGCTTATTATGTCCGCGCTAACTCCAACAGCTCCGCCCACTAAAGGCCCAAAAACCAAGCCGGCAAAAATTACAGGTAAATTTTCCAATGTAAATCTGTAATAGACATTAAAAGTCATAAAATTTTTGCACAGCATCCCTATAACTACGCCCACAGCAGTTAGCATTGCCGATAGTGTCAGGATTTGCGTACCGGTCCACGTCTTTTCTCGCTTTCTTTGCATAAAAAAATACCTCCTTATAAGCAGCATAGCTGCATACCGGAGGTACAAGTATCCCCTGTTATGCAGCAGCGGGATGCGAACACCGTACCGCGAGAAACTCTTCGTCCGTGTGGCAACTCCCCGTCCACACAGCACTTTACGCACGGCATCCTACTCTGCTTTTTGTTGCGGATATAATATATCACCGCTTTACAATAATGTCTATAATATTTACGAATTTTTATTTTCTTCCCCAATATTTGCATGGCAGACACTTGAAAACGCATATGCCAAGTGATAATCTAATAAATACAGCAGCGGTTTTCCGCTGTTTACTGCCTTCTCAGGGCGCACTCATTACAACTATGGAAGCGGGTTTCGGCAATGAAAACAGTTAAATCCGATAAGCAGCGAGGTTTAAACATTGTTATCATTGGATGCGGGAAAGTTGGCACCTCACTTGTAGAAAAGTTAAGCCGCGAAAATCACAATATCACTGTCATCGACAGGGATCCGGAAAAAGTACGCTCAATTATAGATACATACGATGTTATCGGCATATCCGGAAACGGAGCCAGTTTCAGCGTACAAACGGAGGCCGGCGTGCCTGACTCCGACATACTTATCTCTGTAACGCAGTCAGATGAGTTAAACCTTCTCTGCTGCATAGTTGCCAAACGTGCTTCAAACTGCGAGGCTATTGCCAGAGTACGCACCCCCGATTACAGCAATGAGGCTCAATATCTTAAGGACAAGCTTGGATTAGCTATGATAATCAATCCCGAGAAGGCATCAGCAAAAGAAATTTCGCGGATTCTCCGCACGCCTACCGCCCTTGGAGTCAGCTCGTTTGCCCGAGGCCACGCCGAGATGATACGCGTAAACGTACCCAGTTCCAGCCTTCTCCCAGGGAGAACGCTCAGTGAACTTGAGGATATAATGTCTGGAGACGTACTCGTATGTGCTGTTGAACGCGGTGAAGAATTATTTATTCCCGACGGCTCTTTTACTCTTTTGGAAAATGACATAATCAATTTTATATGTCCGTCTCAGAAATCTCTCTACTATTTAAAGCGTTTCGGTTTTAATACATCTCAAGTGCGCGATGCACTTATAGTGGGCGGCGGCAGAACCAGTTATTACCTCGCCGAAGAATTAATACCCTTTGGAATCCAGGTCCGGATTATTGAAATGGACAGAGCCAGATGTGATGAGCTAAGTTCATTGCTTCCTAAAGCCATAATAATCAACGGAGACGGGACAAACGAAGATGTCCTGAAAGAGGCAAGAATTGAGAAGGTTGATGCCATCGTCTCTCTCACAGGGATCGACGAAGAAAATATAATGCTGACTTTACACGCGCAGGGGATTTCCAATGCAAAGTTGGTGACAAAAATAGATAGGATCATGTTTCCAGAGGCAATT
>CALXCS010000051.1 GCA_944386875.1 uncultured Oscillospiraceae bacterium | reverse complement strand
AATTCAGGGCTAGGGATGAGTAGAAACGTAAGACGCTTGAGACCGCCAAGTTTGCACCTATAAGCGCTTTTCTTTTGACGGCACCACCGCCGTTTTCTTTTCAAGAAAAAGAAAATGGGGGTGGTATCGGGAGGCAGAGGGGCGCAGCCCCTCGCGGCCGACCCCCGCCTACGGAGTAGGCGGTATTCCCCGACACCAGCGGGTGTCGGAATTCCACTGTCCGTGTAACGGACGGCCATTTCCCGCCGCTTTTTAAAGCGGCGCACGGTATGGAGCGTTAGCTCCATAGAAAGGTGTTGCTACAATGAGCAAAAAAAGCCAGTACAATCCTGAGGACATACGTTTTCCGGATCAGACCATAGTCTCCGCGCCTCTGGTGACGGAGATGCAGCAGTCCTACATCGAGTACGCCATGAGCGTAATCGTGGGAAGGGCGCTGCCTGATGTGCGGGACGGCTTAAAGCCGGTGCACAGGAGGATCCTCTACGCCATGTATGAGGACGGGCTTACCCAGGATAAGCCCTATAAAAAGTGCGCCACGGCGGTGGGCGACGTGCTGGGCCGGTATCACCCCCACGGGGATCAGTCGGTGTACGACGCCCTGGTGCGTCTCGCCCAGGACTTCTCCATGCGCTACCCTCTGGTGGACGGCCACGGCAACTTCGGCTCTGTGGACGGGGATCCCCCGGCGGCCTACAGGTACACCGAGGCGCGCATGTCCAAGATATCCGACGAGATGCTGCGGGACATAGAGAAGGACACCGTGGACTGGGACCCTAACTTCGACGAGAGCCGTAAAGAGTCCAAGGTGCTGCCGGCCAGGTTCCCAAACCTGCTGGTAAACGGCTCCTCAGGCATCGCCGTGGGTATGGCCACCAACATACCGCCCCACAATTTAACCGAGGTTATAAACGCCTGCATCTGCGTCCTCTCCGATCCTGAGGCCACGCTGTCGGACCTTATGCAGTACGTCCAGGGGCCGGACTTCCCCACAAAGGGGATAATAATGGGCCGGGCCGGCATACGCCAGGCCTACGCCACGGGCCGTGGGAAGATACAGGTCCGGGCCCGCACGGAGATTGAGGAGTGGGGCAGCGACAGATTCAGGATAATAGTCACCGAGCTACCCTACCAGGTTAACAAGCGGGTTTTAATAGAGAATATAGCCGAGCAGGTGAAGGACAAGCGCCTTGAGGGCATATCTGGCCTTAGGGACGAGTCCGACAGGGACGGCATGAGGATAGTCATTGAGCTGAAGCGGGACGCCAACTCCCAGGTGGTGTTAAACCGGCTCTTTGCCCAGACCCAGCTGCAGACCTCCTTTGCCGTAAACATGCTGGCCCTGGTGGACAACCAGACCCAGCCCAAGATACTCTCCCTGCGCCACATTATAGACGAGTGCCTTAATTTCCAGGAGGAGCTTATAACACGGCGCACAAAGTACGACTTAAAGCGGGCTTTGGAGCGGGCGCACCTTTTGGAGGGGCTGCTTATAGCCCAGGACAACATAGACGAGGTCATAAGGATAATCCGCACCAGCTACGATAACGCCAAGGAGCGGCTCATGGAGCGGTTCGGCCTGGACGACGTGCAGGCACAGGCCATACTGGATATGCGCCTGCGGGCACTCCAGGGGCTTGACCGGGAGAAGCTCCAGGCGGAGTACGACGAGCTGGAGGCCAAGATCGCCTACTACAGGAGCCTGCTGGCAGATCCCGAACTTATAAAGGGCGTACTGAAAGACGAGCTCACCGCCATACGGGATAAGTACGGTGATGAACGAAAGACCGAGATACAGGACCTGGAGGACGAGATAGACTTCGAGGACCTTATAGAGGAGGAGGAGTGCGTCTACACCCTCACCGACGCCGGTTATATAAAGCGTACCCCCGCCACAGAGTATAGATCCCAGGGCAGGGGCGGCAAGGGCATCAGGGCCCAGACGCTGCGGGAGGAGGACTTTGTCAGGACAGTCTTCACAGCCTCCACCCACGACTATATACTGTTCTTTACAAATCTGGGCAGGGCCTACAGGAAAAAGGGGTACAACATACCAGAGGCCGGCAGGAACTCCAAGGGCACAAACCTTGTAAACCTGCTGCCATTGGACCCCGGAGAGAAGGTCACCGCCATGATACACACCCGGGACATAGAGACGGACGACAGGTACCTCTTCATGGTTACAAGAGGCGGCACAGTCAAGCGCCTGGCGGCCTCGGCCTTCAAGAATATTAGGGCCAGCGGCATAAGGGCCTTGAATCTGGACGAAGGCGATCTCCTTATTAACGTCTGCGAGACCCGGGGCCAGGACAACATCCTGATAGCCACCCACGAGGGATACGCCATCTGTTTTAACGGGAGCGACGTGCGGCCCATGGGCCGCGAGGCAGTGGGAGTGCGGGGCATACGCCTTCGCGAGGGCGACTACGTGATAGGCGCCGTCGTGGCGCCCTCTGAGGGCCTGCTGCTTACCGTCACCGAGCGGGGCTACGGCAAGCGGACGGCCATTGACGAGTATGTCCGAGGCTCCGACGGCGTCCCCCAGAGGCGCGGCGGCAAGGGCATAAAGAACTACAATGTCACTGAGAAGACCGGCAAGGTGACGGCCATACGCCTGGTGGAGGACAGCCAGGACGTGCTTTTGATCTCAGACGACGGCACCATGATACGCACCGGCGCCGACGCCATATCCATTTTAGGCAGGGCCACCCAGGGGGTACGGCTCATGCGGGTAGCCGACGGTTCCAGGCTTATCTCTGTGGCGGCCACAGATAAGGATGAGGCGGATGAGGCCGGCGAAGAGGACGCCCAGGCGGAGGATTCCGAAGACGCCTGACATATTTTGGACGGAGGGAAAGATTATGGACACTTCTGGCGGAGGCAGCTTCTCGGCAATTTTGATTTTAGCGATTATAGTGGCGCTGATAGCCGGGGCTGTTTTGCTTGCGCTGTTCCTGCGCTGGTATAAGGTTTACAGGAGGAACGGGCGAAAGTGACTCCTGAAGCAAGAGAGATGGATAAGGTGGCCATATACACCGACGGGGCCTGTTCTGGAAACCCGGGCCCCGGAGGCTGGGCCGCCGTGCTGATGTCTGGCGGCCGCAGCAAGGAGATATCCGGCGGGGAGCGCTCCACCACAAATAACAGGATGGAGCTTATGGCCGTTATCTCCGCCCTGGGGCTTTTGAAAAGGCCCTGCATAGTCACCGTGTACACCGACTCCCAGTACATCGAAAAGGCCGTAAACCAGGGCTGGCTGGAGTCCTGGAAGAAGAAGGGCTGGCGGCGCAGGGAGGGCGAGCTTAAAAACGCGGAGCTGTGGATGGACTTGGACGGGCTTCTCACGAAGCACAGCGTGGTATTCAAATGGGTGAAGGGCCACGCCGACAACCACTATAATAATAGGTGCGATGAGCTGGCCGTTATGCGGCGGGACGAGTTTGCCCGCTGAGTTATTGACATATGGCCCAGCGGGCTATATTATGGCTATATTATCCAGTGAACTATACCGGAGGATATCCGGAATGGAGGTATCTTGATGAAGAGGACTGTTTTTAAGGGGATAGGTACGGCTCTTGTGACGCCCATGACAGAGAAGGGCCTGGACTACGCCGCCATGGAGCGGCTTTTGGAAATCCAGCTTTCCGGGGGCGTGGACGCCCTCATAGTCTGCGCCACCACAGGCGAGGCCCCCACCCTCACCGACGAAGAGCACATAGACATGATTAAGTTTGTAGTTGAGTATGTGAAGGGGCGCATACCCATAATCGCCGGCACCGGCTCTAACTATACAGACCACGCCGTGGACATGAGCATAATGGCCAGGGACGCGGGCGCCGACGGGCTGCTGTGCGTAACGCCCTACTACAATAAGTGCACCCAGGAGGGGCTTGTGGCCAGCTTCACAAAAATAGCCGGCGCCACGGAGCTTCCAGTGATAGTCTACAACGTACCCAGCCGCACAGGCGTAACCATAAAGCCGGACACATATGTTAAGCTCTCAGAGCACCCCAACATAGTGGGTATCAAGGAGGCCGGCGGGGATATAAGCGCCGTGGTGGAGACCATGAGCAAGTGCGGCGGCAAACTCGACATGTACTCCGGCAACGACGACCAGATTGTGCCCATAATGTCCATGGGCGGCATAGGCTGCATCTCGGTGCTCTCCAACATACTCCCCAAAGCCGCAAAGGAGATAACCGACAAATTCTTCGCAGGCGACGTGGCCGGCGCGGCGGCCGCCCAGTGCAGGCTGAAGCCGCTGATAGACGCGCTTTTCAGCGAGGTAAACCCCATACCTGTCAAAGCCGCTCTTGAGGCCATGGGGGTAATAGACGGGTATATGCGCCTTCCCTTGACGCCCATGACGGCTGCAAACAGGGAAAAGCTCCTTGAACTTATGCGCAAAGAAGGGCTGAAGGTATGATAAGGGCTATAGTTTACGGCGCCATGGGGCGCATGGGCAGCATAATGGTGAACCTTATAGAGGCCGCGGAGGATATGGAGCTTGTAGCCGCCGTGGACGCATTCTCCCAGGGGGGCACGGTGTTAAAGTCCCTGCTGGAGGTGACTGACGAGGCCGATGTGCTCATCGACTTTTCCCACCACAGCCTCACTTCCGACCTTCTCTCCTGGGCTGTGGAGCACAAGATGCCGGTGATAATAGCCACCACCGGCCACGACCAGGGGGAGATAGACGCCATAACCGCCGCCTCGGATAAGATACCGGTGTTCCACTCGGCCAATATGTCCCTGGGTATAGCGCTGCTCTCCGACCTAGCAAAGAGGGCCGCGGCGGTATTCCCAGACGCGGATATAGAGATAGTGGAGGCCCACCACAACAGGAAGGCCGACGCCCCCAGCGGCACGGCACTGATGCTGGCAAACTCCATCAAGGAGGCCCGGCCCCAGGCCACATTTAAGCTGGGCAGGGCCGGCATGGGCAAGCGGGAGCCCCAGGAGATAGGCATACACGCCCTGCGTATGGGCAATCTGCCAGGCACCCACGAGATTATAATCTCCACCGACACCCAGAGCATAACTCTAAAGCATGAGACCCACGACAGGGCCCTCTTCGCCGACGGCGCCATGGACGCCGCCAGGTTCCTGGTGGGCCGCCCCGCGGGCCTTTACGACATGAACGACGTGATAAAATAGGCTGGGACGAAATCTTGCGATTTCGTTCCCAATTAAGCTGGGGCAAAATCTGGCGATTTTGCTCTCAACGTGCGGACGAGCCGCGCACCCTGCGGGTGCACTCCCGTCCTCCTTGTGTTTTTTGGCCGGTACACGCCCGTCCAAAAAACGGATTTAAATTTATTTTGCCGCTTTAGCGGCAAAACTCTGCCGAGGGCTTAGGCCCTGCTTAGACAAAGATAATGGACGGGCGAAAGCCCGTCCATTTAAACTGTTTAAACTGCCAAAAAAGTTTTGAGGTTTTGACAGACTGAATGGAGGTGGGGTTATTGGTATGGATTTTAATTTAGATACAAATTTAGCCGCTGATTACAAAAGCAAATCCCAAAGGATTCGGGTAATGAGCGAATTTTGGGTCTCCCACAATATTTACTGCCCGGCTTGTGGAAACAGCCACATTTCCAAACTCTCAAATAATCTTCCAGTTGCCGATTTAAAATGCGAGAACTGCGGAAATGTCTATGAATTGAAAAGCAAAAAGAATAGATTCGGCGCGAAAATTGTAGACGGCGCATACTCCACCATGATTGAACGGATTACAAGCGACAGCAACCCTGATCTCTTCGTGATGCAGTACTCTGATGATCTGCAGGTCCTTAACCTGACGTTGATTCCGAAGTTTTTCTTTGTGCCCTCGATTATTGAAAAACGAAAACCTCTGTCTGAAAATGCCCGCAGGGCGGGATGGACGGGGTGCAATATCTTGTATTCTAAAATTCCTGAGCAGGGAAAGATAACGGTAATAAGAGACCAGGTTCCTGTCAGCATGGAATTGGTTGTGGAAAAATATGCTCAGGTAAAGAGACTGCAAACCGGCAACATGGAAAGCCGCAGCTGGCTTATGGATATTTTGGTTTATGTCAACAGTATTCCCGCTGCGGAATTTACCCTTCAGGATATGTATAAATTTGCAGATGAATTACATTTAAAGCATACTAATAACCACAATATAGAGGCAAAAATCAGACAGCAGCTGCAAATTCTGCGTGACAAAGGTTTTATTGAGTTTTTAGGAAAAGGCCGCTACCGCAAAATTCTATAATTACTTTCTCTGCCTGGGGCGAAATCTTCGATTTCGCTCCAATTTTATGCGGCTGACCTGCGCGCCCTGCGGGCGCACTCCCGTCCTAAGAGTGTTTTCTCCGACGCGCATGTCGCCGGAGAAAACGGATTTAAATTTATTTTGCCGCCAAAGCGGCAAAACTCTGCCATGATTGATATTACCCGTCCTATTTGCGAATAACTCGCAAATAGGACGGGAACAATGTTGACAGGGCTTTTGCGCGACGCTATAATTGAGCTGCGGCTGTAGAAGGAGGGTGTTCATATGCTGCTCGAGTTTAAGATTAGCAATTACAAATCCTTTTACGATGAAACTGTTTTTTCTATGGTTCCCGCTCCAAGGCAGACCGGCCTGGATTATAGTATACAGTCTGAAAAGATAGGCGCGAAAAAATACCGCGGCTTATCCTCTGCCGTCATATATGGGCCGAATGCGTCCGGAAAAACAAATCTGATTGGCGCCATGGAAGCCATGAGGGCAATTGTGCTGCGCGGGAATATTAAAGATGCGGATACGCTTGCCTCTCCAAACCAGGCTGCCTATATACTGGAACTGATTCCTAATTGCGACTCCGAAGATGTACCGGTGTGCTTTTCCATACAATTCCTTGAGCGGAATTTAGCCATCTCCTATTCTTTTTCGGCGTTACTTGGGAATTTTTTAGAAAAAGACTATAAACGCCGAGTCGTCCGCGAAGAGCTGCTGGTCAACGAGAAGCAGGTGTTTCTGCGAGACGAAAACGGCATGACATTAAATATTCCCCATGGAATCAAGAAGTATGTCCAGCCCACTTTTTCCAAGAATCCGTCTGCCGCTATGGAAATTGCGCTGGAAAGCCTGAGCGATGAGGAACTATTCCTCTGCAACGGCTTTAAAGCCATCTTTTCAAAAGAACTTGCGTCCATTATTCTGAACTGGTTTGAAAATAAGTTTATTGTCATCTACCGTGCGGATGCCATTCGCTCCATGCGCAAATTTGCAGACCCGGCAGAACACACGATTTATGTGGAAAAGACTCTGACGGAAGCGGCAAAAGAATTCGGTATCACTGCAAATGCGCTGGGATACAGAGCGGACGGAGAGGATGTAGTCCTTTGCTCGCTTCTCGATGATAAAAAAATCGCCATTCCGTCGGAGAGCTTTGAGTCCTATGGGACGATCCGGTTTGTCAACGAGTTTCCGCTGATTATACGGGCTTTGCTGCAAGGCGCCACCCTTGTGATGGATGAATTTGACGCCTCCATTCACCCCATGGCGCTTATGAATATCATTAATATATTCCACAATGATGAAATCAACATTCATCACGCACAGCTGATTTTCAATACACATAATCCTATATTCTTAGATGCCTCCCTATTCAGGAGAGACGAAATCAAGTTTGTTGAGAGGAGCAAAGAAACCAACCGCAGTATCCACTATGCCCTTTCTGACTTTAAAACTGCGAACGGTGTCCGAAAAGGCGAAGACTATATGTCAAATTATTTTGTCAGCAGGTATGGGGCCATAGAAGAAGTTGATTTCACACCCATTCTAAGGAAAATCATCGATGAAAGCGAGGCTAAAAAGGATGGGTGACAGAAAAGAAACGAAAAAATATACTTTTACTGTGGAAGGAAGAGAATAATTTTAAGCGGTGTCTAAGCAAGTTGACACTGGAAGATGTACATAGTGCCGTGAGCAGGGCAAAGGTGATTATGGGGCGGAACCAGGCGGAGGGGAAGCGCGTTATATCCCATTGTAATTTCAAGTATTATCCGGATAATCCATCGCTTACGATTTGGGAATCTGTGGCCGGCATTTTGAAAGACTGCGGACTTACTTAAAAAGGCGGACACCATTAAACAGCATGGTGCAGCGCGAATCTGAGCCAAGGAAAATTAGCTGCGCTTCGGTGGATAAACTGATGACAAGAGAACGCGGAAAAATATACCTTTGTTTGAAATTATTAAGGCTGTTTCCGGCGATTTAAACGGACGGGCTTTTGCCCGTCCATTATGTATATGGAAAAAATACTGTCAGCAGTTTCAAGCATAGTTTAATAGCCCTTGGCAGAGTTTTGCCGCCTTAGCAGCAAAACTCTGCCAAAGCCTGGAGCCTGGGGCGAAACCGCGAATTTTGTCCCAGGGCTTTTTCCGGCATAACATACCTATATTGTTAAAAAAATAGCAATTTACAGTTGCAAAAACAGTCGTTAGGTAGTATATTCTATAGTGGAACACAAGCGATATGTGTGGAACTGGGCGCATTTGCCTGGGGGCCGAAACCGGATAAAATCGCCTGCAACCTGGGGATATCCCCAGGCCGTGGGTTTTTTCGGGGAGTAGGGCCCACAGGGCAGCTGCCCTGGCTAAAATTACCCGTGAGGGGAAACAGGAGGTCTAAGCTGTATGAAGAAAGTACAATTCACAGAGACAGTCCTCAGAGACGCCAACCAGTCTCTTATAGCCACCCGCTTGCCCTATGAGAAGTTCGAGCCTATCCTGGAGACAATGGACAAGGCCGGATACTACTCCATAGAGTGCTGGGGCGGCGCGACGTTTGACGTCTGCCTGAGGTACTTAAATGAGGACCCCTGGGAGAGACTCAGGAAGATAAGGGCCAAAATGCCCAATTCCAAGCTGCAGATGCTCTTCCGTGGGCAGAACGTCCTGGGATACAAACACTATCCTGACGATGTAGTCCGCAAGTTCGTGGAGTACTCCATAAAGAACGGCATCGATATCATCCGCATATTCGACGCCCTCAACGACGTGCGCAACCTGGAAGTGGCCATCGACGAGACCAACAAGCAGGGCGGCCACGCCTCCGGCACCATCTGCTACACCACGTCTCCGGTACATACTCTGGAAAAGTACGTGGAGATGGTGAAAGAGCTCAAGAAGATGGACGTAAAGTCCATATGTATAAAGGACATGGCCGGCATTATGACTCCCCAGGAGGCATATGACCTGTGCTCCGCCATTAAGGACGCTGTTCCCGATCTGCCCCTGGTGGTACATACCCACTCCACCACCGGCTTTGCATTTATGACATACATGAAGGCCGTGGAGGCCGGCGCCGACGTTATCGACACCGCCATCTCCCCCTTCTCCGGCGGCACAAGCCAGCCCGCCACCGAGACCCTGGCCTTTGCCTTAAAGCAGATGGGCTATGAGACCGGCCTTGACGAGGGCAAGCTCACCGAGATCGCCGATTACTTCAAGCCGATCCGGGATAACTACGTGGCCGACGGCACCCTTATGCCCAAGAGCCTTATCACAGATACCCAGTGCATCACCTACCAGATGCCCGGCGGCATGATCTCCAACCTGCTGTCACAGCTGAAGATGATGAACGCCTTGGATAAGTTCGACGAGGCCCTGGCCGAGACCCCGAAGGTCCGTGCCGACATGGGCTATCCCCCGCTGGTTACCCCGACCAGCCAGATGGTGGGCGTACAGGCCGTTACAAACGTGCTCCAGGGCGAGCGCTATAAGAAGGTCTCCAGCGAGATCCGGGCCTACTGCCGCGGCGAGTACGGCAGGACCCCCGCTCCCATCGACCCCGATATAAAGAAGAAGATACTGGGCGACACCCCCGAGGTGGAGGGCCGCTACGCCGACTCCCTTGAGCCCCAGTTTGAAAAGACCAAGAAAGAGCTGGGCGACAAGGCAAAGTGCGACGAGGATGTCCTCAGCTACATCGCTTTCCCGGAGGTTGCGGAGAAGTTCTACTCCGCCCGCAGGGAAAAAGAGGAGAACCACGCCAAGTACACAATAGTCAAGGAATAAGGAGGGAATATTATGCCAAACGCCTCTGGAACCCCGATGGCCGTGGGCGACTCCCTGATAGCGGCCGTATTGGGATATGCAATTGTGTTTGTGGGACTTATAATCCTGATGTGGGTGGTAATGATCGTAGGCAAGATCATGTACTCCAAGGCGAAGAGCGCCGGTTCGGCGCCGGTAAGCCAGCCGGCCCCGGCTCCCGCTCCCGCCCCTCAGGCAGCTCCGGCTCCGGCGGCTCCCGCCGTACCGGCCGGCCAGGCCCCGGGCTCTGCGGGCGATATCATGCTCTATGACACCCCGCCGAAAATCGCCGCCATGGTTATGGCCATCGTAGCCGATGAGATGGGAAAACCGTTAAATGAGCTGCGCTTCAAGTCCATCAAGGAGGTCAAGTGATATGAAATATAAAGTTACGCTGAATGGTAAGACCTATGAGGTTGAAGTCGAGGCCGGCGAGGCCATACTCTTAGATGAGTATGAGGCCTATGCCCCGGCTCCCGCCGCAGCGCCTGCCGCCCCGGCTCCCGCTGCTGCCCCCGCCGCCCCTGCGGCCGCCCCGGCTGCGGCTCCCGCGGCAGCTCCCGCTCCCGCCGCCGTCTCCGGAGGCGAGACCATAGCCGCCCCGATGCCGGGCAACATCCTGAAGATTGAGGTAACAGCCGGACAGGCTGTAAAGGCCGGCCAGATACTGGTTATCCTGGAGGCCATGAAGATGGAAAACGAGATCGTGGCTCCCCATGACGGCATCGTGTCCCAGATAGTCACCAGCAAAGGCGCCACCGTTGAGACGGGCGCTCCCCTTGTGATAATGGACGGCCAGGTGGGCGCTCCCGCCCCCGCTGCCCCAGCGGCAGCTCCGGCTCCGACT
This sequence comes from uncultured Oscillospiraceae bacterium, assembly GCA_944386875.1. GTDB lineage: Bacteria > Bacillota > Clostridia > Oscillospirales > Oscillospiraceae > RUG626. The sequence continues at coordinate 1,655 of CALXCS010000051.1, read as the reverse complement.
CCGGCCCCAGCGCCGGCCCCTGCTCCCGCTCCCGCCCCGGCTCCAGCAGCCGCCCCCGCGGCCCCCACGGCAGCCGGCGAGATGATAGCCGCCCCGATGCCGGGCAACATCCTGCGCATTGAGGTAACAGCCGGTCAGGCCGTAAAGGCGGGCCAGATCCTGCTCATACTTGAAGCAATGAAGATGGAAAACGAGATCGTCGCCCCAAGGGACGGCACTGTTGCACAGATAGTCACCACCAAAGGGGCCACCGTTGAGACAGGCGCACCTCTCGTTATACTTGCATAAGGAGGTGGGCGCATGGATGTTTTAGCGACTCTTGAGGGTTTGTGGGAGGATTCCGGATTCTCAAGGTTTTTCCTTGACGGCGGTTGGAAATCATTGATCATGATAGTAGTCGCCTGCGTGCTGCTCTATCTTGGAATCGTCAAGAAATTCGAGCCGCTTCTGCTGGTGGGCATAGCCTTCGGCTGCCTGCTCACCAACCTGCCGGGAGCCGGCCTCTATAACCCTGAGCTGTGGGACGCCTTTTTGGACGAGGCCAGCCCCTATTATCACAGCTACGGCCATATCCTGGCCAACGGCGGCCTGCTTGATATACTGTATATCGGCGTAAAGGCCGGCGTGTACCCGTCCCTTATATTCCTGGGCGTTGGAGCTATGACGGACTTCGGCCCGCTGATAGCCAACCCCAAGACCCTGATTCTGGGCGCCGCAGCCCAGTTTGGCGTGTTCTTCGCCTTTGTAGGCGCCGTTGTGCTGGGCTTCACCGGCAACCAGGCGGCCTCCATCGGCATCATCGGCGGAGCCGACGGCCCTACGGCCATATTCCTTACAACGAAACTGGCCCCTGAGCTTTTAGGCGCCATCGCCATAGCGGCCTACTCCTATATGGCCCTTATACCGATGATCCAGCCGCCTATCATGAAGCTGATGACCACCGAGAAAGAGCGCAAGGTGAAGATGGGCCAGCTGAGAGAGGTCTCCAAGGCCGAGAAGATAGTGTTCCCCATAGTGGTATCCGCTTTCGTAATACTCCTTCTCCCCTCCACCGCTCCCCTTATCGGATGCCTGATGCTGGGCAACCTGCTGCGTGAGACAGGCGTGACGGAGCGTCTCTCCGACACGGCTCAGAACGCCATGATGAACATAGTCACCATATTCTTAAGCACATCAGTGGGCGCCACCACCGTGGCCTCCAGGTTCCTGACTCTGGAGACACTGATGATAGTGGGCCTGGGCCTTGTGGCCTTCTCCTTCTCCACCTTCGGCGGACTGCTCTTCGGAAAGATTATGTACAAGCTCTCCGGCGGCAAGATAAACCCGCTTATAGGTTCCGCGGGCGTCTCGGCAGTGCCTATGGCCGCCCGTGTCTCCCAGATCGAGGGACAGAAGGCCAACCCGGCAAACTTCCTGCTGATGCACGCCATGGGCCCCAACGTGGCCGGCGTTATCGGCTCTGCAATCGCCGCGGGCTTCCTGCTGAAAGTCTTCGGCGGCTGATAAAAAGCAAAAATCCCGCACCCAGTGAACCGCCCCAGTAAAACTGGACAATAGACAAAATACCCCCTGATGTAGGAAAATAGACTACATCAGGGGGTAATATCATGAAGAAGAGAAATTACACACACGTTCAGGTTCTGCTGCCTGAAATT
>CALXCS010000050.1 GCA_944386875.1 uncultured Oscillospiraceae bacterium | reverse complement strand
CGGCAATGCCTGACAAGCCGCCCACTGGCTCTCAAAACCGCCTCCTCCGGTCATTTCCCGGCACGGGGCGGTTTTTGTATTTCCTTGTTAGAATATATAAATAAACGAGAGCGCTGCCGGCCGCTTTGCCAAATATATGGGCTTTAATATGTGCCGTATCCTTAAGCGCCAGACGGGTTTCAGCAGAAAAATATGAATACTCAAGCTGCAAAAAGCTCTCTATCTGAAAACGGTGTGTTTTCAGATAGAGAGCCTATTTCCTATATGTCTTTCCTTATAATTTCCCTGCGCGTCTACAGGCTTAACCGCCGTAAGTCACGACACCGCCGCACCCAGTCTCTCCGCCAACGTCACTATTACGGCGCGGCGGGTCAGTATCCCGCAGAGGCATCCTCTGTCGTCAACGATTGGGACAAAGTTCTGTTTAAGGATAGAATCTATAACCTGCTGGTCGGTAGCTGTAATACCCAGAGCCGGACAAAATTCCTCTCTGAAAATAGAGCCTATGCTGTACTTCTCCTGTTCCCGCATATCGGTCGTACCTGTGGCGAGAATATGTCTGAGAAAATCGCCTTCAGTGACGCATCCCAAATAAAGGCCCTGATCATCCAGTACCGGAATTGCCGTATACCCATGCCTCTTCATTATTTCCAGTCCCTGGCGCACCGTACTGGTGGCCTCAAGCACCACTGTCAGCGCCTTTGGTATCATTATCTTGGCTATATTCATATGTTATGTAACCTCACTTGTTTCTCTTCTTTTACCGGCTCCGTCAGGCAGCCGTCTATATAGATTATACCATTTAACCTCAGAGAAAAGTTGAAACTAGTCAAATATTATTAAATTTTTAATAATATCTATGCAAGTGTAAATCCTTTTACACCTGCAGCCAGGGTATTGCAATTTGCAAAAGGCTATAATAAAATATTTTTTTACGAGACACCTTAAGGAGGCAGAAATTTGGATTATCCGGCTGGAGAATATGATGTGGCAGTTATCGGTGCAGGGCACGCAGGAATTGAGGCAGCGCTTGCCGCAGCCCGTCTTGGCTGCCGGACGATATGCTTCACAATAAACCTGGACGCCGTCGGCAATATGCCCTGTAACCCCGCAATTGGCGGCACGGCAAAGGGCCATCTTGTCAGAGAGCTGTCCGCTCTGGGCGGCGAAATGCCAAAAGCTGCAGACAGGGCATGCATACAGTACAGGATGCTTAACCGCGGCAAAGGGCCTGCCGTCTGGTCCCTGCGGGCCCAAGCGGACAGGCGGCTCTACCAGCAGGTTATGAAAGGCACTCTGGAATCCCAGGAGGGACTCCGGCTTTTGCAGGCCCAGGTTGTGGATATACTCACCAAGGACGGAGCCGTCACCGGAGTTAAGACCAGCGGCGGCGGGATATATAAATGCAAAGCGGCAATAATATGTACTGGAACATACCTTATGGGAAGGACCATAGTCGGAGACAGGCAGGAGGAAAGCGGTCCAGACGGCATGCACGCCTCCACCGGCCTAACTCCACGCCTTAAAGGACTTGGTCTTACATTGCGCAGGTTCAAAACAGGAACGCCACCGCGGGTAAACCGCAATTCGGTTGACTTCTCAAAAATGGAAGTACAACTGGGAGATCCTGACCCTGAGCCCTTCTCCTTTGACGCGGAGGCCGTGCCTGAGAATAAGGCCGTGTGTTATCTGACATACACCAATGAGCGAACCCATGAGATAATCAGGAAAAATCTCCACCGCTCGCCTCTTTTCAACGGCGTCATCGACGGCATAGGCCCCAGGTACTGCCCGTCCATTGAAACAAAGATAGTAACTTTTCCCGACAAAAAGCGTCATCAGCTTTTTATTGAGCCTATGGGCCTCGACACTGACGAGCTGTACGTCCAGGGGCTGTCCTCTTCCCTTCCGGAGGATGTGCAGGTAGACATGGTTCACTCCATAGCTGGCCTTGAAAACGCAGTGATACAGCGTTTCGCCTATGCAATAGAATACGACTGCGTAGATCCCACGGAGCTCTATGCGACACTTGAAGCAAAAAAAGTCCGCGGGCTTTACGGAGCCGGTCAGTTCAACGGCAGCTCCGGATATGAGGAGGCCGCCGTACAGGGTTTTGTGGCGGGCGTAAATGCTGCTCTGAAAATATTGGGGCGCCAGCCTCTTATACTGGACAGGGCCAGCTCATATATAGGCACACTGATCGACGATCTTGTCACAAAAGGCACTAATGAGCCCTACAGAATGATGACCTCCCGCTCTGAGTACAGGCTATACTTGAGGCAGGACAACGCGGATATACGCCTGACAAAAATCGGGCGCGACATTGGGCTGATTTCCCAGGCTCGCTACGAAAAAGTACTCCAGAAATATGATGCAGTGCATCGGGAGATGGAGCGCCTTGAGAGCACATTCCTCCCTCCCTGCGGCCAGTTGAACGCCTTCCTGGCTTCAAAGGGCCAGCCTGAGATAAAAAGCGGCGTTTCGCTGGCTTCGCTGGTCAGGCGTCCACAGCTGAGCTACGATGATCTGTCCCCTTTTGACAGCGAAAGGCCGTCTCTGCCGCGGGCAATAAGGGAGGAAGTTGAAATAGAGCTTAAATATGCCGGCTATATTGAAAAGCAGATGCGGCAGATACGGGAATTCAACAGAATGGAGCAGCGGCGTCTTCCCGATGATATAGACTACAGTTCCATTCAGGGACTTCGCCTTGAAGCTCGCCAAAAGCTGTCGCAAATACGCCCCGGCAATTTGGGACAGGCCTCAAGGATATCCGGCGTATCTCCAGCCGACACCGCTGCCCTTATGATCTGGCTCCAGCACAAGTCTGAAAACAGCGGCGGTTAACAGGCAGATTTTGAGCTGAAAGCTCTTTACATTCCATTCACAATATGTTAAGCTAATATAGCTTTTGCCCCTCTTCCTGGTTGTGGGATATCCCGCAGAGCGGAGTTCCTTTCACCCCTCTACCCGGTTGAGCGGGGACTATTTGAAAGAAAGGTGATAAACATGATAACAAAAGAGCAGAAAACAGCGGTCATCGAGTCCAATCGCCGCAGCGAAAACGACACCGGTTCTCCGGAGGTTCAGATTGCCATTCTCACAGAGCGTATCAATCAGCTCACCGAGCACCTGAAGGTACACAAAAAGGACAATCACAGCCGTCTGGGAATGTATAAGATGATCGGCCGCCGCCGCCGCTTGCTGGACTACCTGATGGCAAAGGATATTGAGCGTTACCGCGCCTGTATCGCCAAGTTGGGCATAAGGAAATAAGTCTTCTTGAGAGGTATCATATGCGGCAGCGCCGCATGTGGTACCTCTGTTACTTTAATTAAGAGCAAAACTTATAAAATCTGGATATTCGGGAGGGCATCCCGCAAAATATAATATTATTTATTAACACGGAGCACCGCCGTTTTAGTATTTGAAAGGCCGTCCAGCGCCCTGGGCGGGGTTTCAAGTGCTAAAAGGCTGGGCTCCGGAAAGTGAGAGGAGCTAACAAATGATAATAAAGCACAGAGAATTTCCAAACTATAAAAAATACGAGATGGAACTGGCAGGCAGGCCGCTTAAGCTCGAAGTTGGAAAGCTTGCAGAGCTGTGCAACGCATCAGTACTTGTGACATATGGCGAGACCACCGTTCTTGTGGCCGTTGCCGCCTCCCCCAGGCCAAAAGAGGGCATTGACTACTTCCCCCTCTCTGTAGAGTTTGAAGAAAAGCTCTACGCTGTAGGCCGTATTCCCGGCGGCTTCACCAGGCGCGAAGGCAAACCCTCCGAGCGCGGCACTCTGGCTTCCAGAATGATTGATCGGCCCATGAGGCCCCTTTTCCCGTCTGACCTCAGGAATGATGTGGTCATAACATGCACAGTTATGAGCATGGACTACGACTGTGCGCCGGAGATCGCCGCCATGATCGGCGCCTCCGCGGCAGTGAGCATCTCCGATATCCCCTGGGCAGGTCCTATAGGCGGCGTCAGCCTGGGACTCAAAGATGGAAAGTATCTCATAAATCCCACTCAGGAGGAACGTCAGACCTCTGAAATGTACTGCACTATTGCCGCCACTCGGGACAAGATAGTCATGATTGAGGCCGGCGGCGATCAGATCCCTGAGGATGTCATGTTCGACGGCATCATGGCCGCCCACGAGGCGATTAAGCCCATAATTGCCCTTATTGACCAGATGGTGGCCGAAATAGGCAAGCCGAAGTTTGAATATGAGCACGCCTCTTTCAACCAGGAGCTCTTTGACAAGATAGTCGATAAATATTTGGACGATGTCCGCTACAGTATGGACACTGACGACAAGAATATCCGCGAGGAGCGCTACAACGCCGTAGTTGAAAAGATGATAGCGGAGTTTGGCGAGGAGTACCCTGAGATCACCTCCCAGCTTGAAGAGATAACATACAAGATTCAGAAAAAGGTTGTCAAGGAGTGGCTGCTCCAGGGCAAGCGTGTAGACGGCCGCGCAATGAACGAGATACGGCCCCTTGCTGCAGAAGTGGGCGTCCTTCCGAAAGTACACGGTTCTGGTCTCTTTACCCGCGGCCAGACGCAGGTGCTAAGCGTGTGCACTCTGGCGACGCTGTCCTCGGCTCAGAAACTGGACACCATCTTTGAAGAGGAATCCAAAAGATATATACACCACTACAACTTCCCCAATTACTCTGTAGGAGAGGCCCGTCCCTCCCGCTCCACTTCCCGCAGAGAGATTGGCCACGGAGCCCTGGCCGAGAAAGCTCTTGAGCCTGTTATCCCCTCTGAGGAAGACTTCCCCTATGCTATCCGCGTGGTGTCCGAGGTCCTGTCCTCCAACGGTTCTACTTCCCAGGGATCTATCTGCGGTTCCACGTTGGCCCTTATGGACGCCGGCGTACCTATCAAGGAACCTGTAGCAGGAATATCCTGCGGCCTTATCCACGATGATGACGGCAGTTGGACAACATTCATAGACATCCAGGGCGTTGAGGATTTCCACGGCGAGATGGATTTCAAGGTGGCCGGAACCAAAAACGGAATAACCGCTATCCAGATGGATCTTAAAAATGACGGCCTTACTCCGGATATCATAAAGAACGCTTTTGAGATAACACGCGAGGCAAGAATACAGATTCTGGACGAGATTATGCTGCCGGTTATATCTGAGCCTCGCCATGAGCTGGCCAAAAGTGCTCCCAAGATGATTTCCATGCACATTGACCCTGACAAAATCCGCGATGTCATCGGTTCAGGCGGAAAAGTGATTCAGAAGATCTGCGCCGACACCGGCTGTAAAATCGATATTGACGACGACGGCAGCGTATTTATCTCCCATCAGGATATTGAGGCGTGCCGCGCCGCCAAGAGGACAATTGACAACATCGTCTTTGTTCCTGAAGTTGGAAAGCTCTATTGGGGTCAGTGCGTAAGGATTATCCCCATCGGCGCCTTTGTGGAACTGGTGCCCGGCAAGGACGCCATGTGCCACATAAAGGATCTGGAATTTAAGCGCACCGAAAAAGTGGAAGACGTGCTGAACGTGGGCGACTGGACCTGGGTAAAATTCCTCGGCATAGACGACAGGGGCCGCTGGAATATCTCCCGCAAGGACGCCATAAAAGAACGTCAGGACGCTGGGCTCCCCATTGACAGGCCGTAAAAAGTCAAAATAAATGATATAAAGAGGACGCGATGCAGGCTGCATCGCGTCCTCTTTATATCGAGTCTTCCAACATGGCGCTGCCCAAAAAGAGTTTTTATATAAGGCAGATTTTCCTACCTCATGAAGCATACATACCGTACACAAGACGGCTCACCAGGCGCGACGGCAGCAGCCGCACAAGCATTGTGAAAAACTTGTATTGGAGTCCTATCGCCATGGAAGGCGGCAGGCTGGACCTGAGGCTCATTTTTGCTATATATCTGCCTGCCGCAGCGGCCGACATGCCGTTTTGTTCATCCTTTTCCATTCTGGCCACTGATCGTGATATACGTCCGCCGTACTCTCTGTCGCCCTCCGTCTCCTTCACTCTTGCGGCGGTGAACCCTGTGGATATGTCTCCTGGCATTATTGCGCACACGCTTATTCCATATGGGCGCACTTCGTTACGCAGCGCGCCTGCGTATGAGTTCAGCGCCGCTTTTGTAACCGAATAGAACGTCTGAAAAGGGATCGGTATTGCCCCTGCAACAGAGCTTATAATAATTATTTTCCCATTGCGGGCCTTGCGCATATACGGCAAAGCGGCCTTGACCATATTTACTGCACCGAAAAAATTAACATCTACCTGACGGCGTGCGTCCTCTGTTTTTGTAAACTCCACAGCTCCCGATATCCCGAATCCGGCGCAGAGTATAAGTATGTCTATTCCGCCTTTCTTCTCTATAACCGTCTTAACAGCAGCTGCGCAGTCCGGTTCACACGTCACATCTCCTGAGATATGGGTAACTCCGGGCTTTTCTGAGTCCCTGCGGCTCATCTCAAAAACGCTGGCTCCCGCCTGGGCCAGGCATCGGGCGGTTTCCAGCCCAATGCCGCTGGAGCCTCCTGTTATAAGTACTACTTTACCGTTGGCGCTCAGCATAAGCCGTTTTCACCCAGCACTTTCTGTATGATGTCGGCAGCTTCAGTTACAAGTTCCTCAGTATGTGTTGCCATCAGAGATGTGCGCAGCAGGCACTCATGGGGAGCGGCTGCCGGCGGCAGTGACGAGTTTACATACACTCCGGCATCATATAGCTGCTTTGCTATAGTCAGCGTCTCAATCGGCTCATATGTATATATTGGTATAATAGGCGTATCCGACATGCGTATTTTTATACCCCTGTCAAGCAGCTGCTGCCGGAAAAATGCAGATATATGCTGCAGCGAATCGACAAGCTCAGGGTGAGCTTCAAGATGTTCCAGCGCGGCAATTGCGGTAGCGCAGGATGCGGGAGTTATTGAGGCCGAGAATATAAACGGGCGGGAGGTATGGCGCACATAGTCGCAGACTCTTGCGTCTGCCGCCATATATCCGCCTAGAGAAGCCAGAGATTTTGAAAATGTGCCCATATATATATCCACATCGTCCTCAAGGCCATAGTAGCTGGCGGTTCCGCGTCCCCCTTCCCCTATAACTCCCAGGCCGTGGGCGTCATCCACCATGACCCGCGCCCCATATTTCTTTGCAAGCCTCACTATCTCAGGCAGGTTTGCTATGTCTCCGCCCATGGAGAACACCCCGTCTGTGACTATCAGGCACCCCGCTTCATCAGGCACCTTTTTAAGCTGCTTTTCCAGGTCCTCCATATCGCTGTGATGGTAACGGAGCATTGTTCCGTAGGAGAGCTTACAGCCGTCATATATGCTTGCGTGGTTTTCCCTGTCGCATATAACGTAGTCCCCCCGTCCTACTATGGCAGAAATTATGCCCAAATTTGACTGGAAGCCGGTTGAGAAGGTTACCACATCCTCCTTGCGCAGGAACTTGGCCAGTTTTGCCTCAAGCTCCTGATGCAGGCGGAGCGTGCCGTTTAAGAATCGGGAGCCTGAACAGCCCGTCCCATATTGCTTCAGGGCTGCAAGGCCGGCATCTATCACATCCTGGGATACAGTAAGTCCCAGGTAGTTATTTGACCCCAACATAATCCGGCGTTTGCCCTCCATTATCACCTCTACGTCCTGGCGTGACTCCAAGGCGTGGAAATACGGGTATATCCCCCGCTCCCTGGCCTCGTCGGCAATTGAGTGCGCTGTGCATTTTTTAAATATATCCATGGAATCTACCTCCGTGTTTTCTTGCTTATAGCTCACCTTTATGCTACACGAGATTTGCCCAGTTTGTCAAATATAAACATGTAAAGAATGGGTAAAGACGCAAAAATATGTGTAGTTAAACTGCATATCAGGTAAAAACTGTCCAATCTTCCCGCCATCATTCCTTGTAATTTGGACAAAGGAGACATAATTTTTCATAAGTTTCAAAAGCCCTTGACTGTGGCAGAAAACATAAATTATAATAATGTACAGAAAAAAGTACGTAAAATGTTCGAAAACAGCGCCCCCGGTAAACCTGGGGCATTTGTGGCGTCCCGGGCAGCGGGCGGATCTGTCTTATGGCTTTCGTTGAAGAGGTTTGTCATCATGTTAGCTGGAGGCGGGTCTTTTTTGTTTCCCCCTGCTCAGGTCTGAAGCTGTAAATTTGTCGAGTATGCTCACCGCAGGGAGGTAAAAATGAAGAAAGTTGGAATTTTGATGGGCAGCGCCAGCGACATGCCCATAGTTGAAAAAGCTGTAGATACGCTGAAGTCCTATGGCGTCCCCTACGAAATACACGTCTATTCCGCGCACCGTGCGCCAGACAAAGTCAGGGACTTTTCAAAAAGCGCCCGTGAGGCAGGTTTCGGAGTGATAATAGCCGCCGCCGGCATGGCTGCGCATCTGGCGGGAGCCGTCGCCGCCAACACCACCCTTCCGGTGATTGGTATTCCATGCCGTTCCACAGTACTGGACGGGATGGACGCGCTGCTCTCTACAGTTATGATGCCCTCCGGAATTCCTGTGGCTACCGTGGCGATAAACGGAGCGGCCAATGCCGCCCTGCTGGCTATAGAGATTCTCGCGGTATCTGAGCCTGAACTTCAGAACAAGCTGGAGAAGGCCCGCCAGGACGGTCTTGATAAGATGCTCTCGTCGGACAGGGAAATAAGCGATAAGTACATGTAGTTCATGTCTGATATATTTAATGGAAGTATTCTGCAGCGGAGTATCCGCAGATAAAATGGAGGCACGATAAGTTTGGGCGGTTTTTTCGGAGCTACATCTAAACGGGATTGCGTACTGGACGTGTTCTTCGGCACGGACTATCACTCTCATCTCGGCACAAGAAGAGGCGGAATGGCCTGTTGGTCAAAAAGCGAGGGAATACAGCGGGAGATACATAATATTGAGAACTCGCCGTTCAGAACCAAATTTGAGCAGGACGCGGCTGACATGCACGGCACAGCGGCAATAGGCTGCATAAGTGACACAGACCCCCAGCCCCTGCTTATACGCAGCAGGCTCGGCGTATGCGCCATAGCCATGATAGGCATAATAAACAATCAGGAAGAACTGGCTGAGAGGTTCCTCAATGAGACTCACGGCCACTTTGAGGCCATGGGCGGCGGCAGGATAAGCCAAGTTGAGCTGCTGGCAGCCCTTATAAACCAGAAGGGCTCCTTTGCTGAGGGTATACGCTATGCCCAGCAGGAGATAGACGGTACTGCCTCCGTACTTATACTCACCGACAAAGGTGAGATAATAGCCGGAAGGGACGCCCTTGGCCGGCTCCCGATTATCATCGGCGAGGCCGAGGACGGCTTTTGCGTGTCCTTTGAGTCCTTCGCCTTTGAAAAACTCGGGTACCGCTACAGGCGGGACATAGGTCCGGGGGAAATAGTAAGGCTCTCCCCCGAGGGATATGAGACGCTCTCCCCTGCCGGAGATAAGATGCGTATGTGCACATTCCTCTGGACGTACTACGGATACCCCAATGCAAACTATGAGGGCAGCAATGTGGAAATGGCCAGGAATCTCAACGGCAGGCTGCTGGCCAAGCTTGACAGACGGCTGGATGGGATACCTGACGTTGATCACGTCTGCGGCGTACCCGACTCCGGCGTGGCCCACGCCATCGGCTATGCCAACGAAAGCAATATCCCTTACGCCAGGCCCTTTATAAAATATACCCCCACCTGGCCGCGCAGCTTTATGCCCCAGCGCCAGGAGGTCCGCAATCAGGTAGCCAGGATGAAGCTCATCCCCGTACACCAGCTTATACGCGGTAAAAAACTGCTGTTTGTGGACGATTCCATCGTCCGCGGCACGCAGCTCCGAAGCACCGTTAATTTCCTCTCGGAAAACGGGGCCAAGGAACTGCATATGCGCTCTGCGTGTCCTCCGATAATGTACGGGTGCAAATACTTAAACTTCTCGCGGAGCACGTCCGATATGGACCTGATAGCCCGCCGTACAATAAAAG
>CALXCS010000049.1 GCA_944386875.1 uncultured Oscillospiraceae bacterium | reverse complement strand
GCCGCGTGGAAATATAGCACCGCATTATATGTTTGTCAAGATACAATCTGACTTTTGCAATTGCATTTACGGTGTGTCAAAAAAGCGCTGAAAGGGAGCGATTTAATTTAAAAAATAATTAACATATTCTCTGTTGACTTAATCCACTGCTGATATTATAATCTGTAGCATGCTACAAAAAATCTGTAGCGTGCTACAAAATGGAGGTGGTCATATGCCTTACGAGTTGGGGCCGCTTTTGAAACAGATTAACGACAGGCTGAAGGCTTCGGCAGATGAGAGCATGGCAGACAGGGGGCTTACCCTGGCGCAGGCGCGGGTACTGGGATTCCTAGAAAATTCAGGCGGATATGCCACGCAGAAAGACATTGAGAAGTTTCTGGCGGTATCTCACCCCACGGCAACGGGAATAGTAAATCGCATGGAGAGAAAGGAATTTATATCCTGCTACACTGACCCGTCGGACAGGAGAAACAAAGTTGTTGCCATGACGACAAAAGCCCTGGAACTTGGCGAACAGATAAGGGCTGAAATAGCCCAGTCGGAGCGACAGCTGACAGAGGGGCTCAGCCAGGAGGAGCTTGAGGAGCTCAGAAGGCTGCTCGGCAAGCTCCTTGAGAACATATCCCTGATGTCGGAGAAAGGGCCCGCATCTAATGATGGCTGCGGGGAAGATAAAGAGAAGGAGGAGGATTTATGATAAAAACCCTTGCCAAGAGCATAAGGGAGTATAAGAAGTATGCCTTGATTACAGTCCTTTGCTCCATGATAGAGGTGGTGTTTGAAATAGTTATACCTCTGTTCATGTCCAGGCTTATAGACAACGGCATAGAGAAGGGCAATATGAGTGCAGTGCTGAAGATTGGCGCGTTGCTGGTGTGCTTTGCGGTTATGCAGCTTATAACCGGCTTTTTCTCTGCCAGGATAGGCGCGAAATCTTCGGCGGGATTTGCCTCAAATCTGAGACAGGATATGTACGACAACGTGCAGACATTCGCGTTTTCCAATATCGACAAGTTCTCAACCTCGTCCATTGTGACGAGGCTGACAACCGATGTGACAAATGTGCAGATGGCGTTCCAGATGCTTACCCGTATTGCGATACGCGCACCCTCCATGCTCATATTCTCCATGATTGTGGCCTTTGGGATTGCGCCGGACATATCGGTCCTGTTTATTGTGATACTGCCGGTAATGGCGGTGGGGCTGTATCTCATTATAAGGACTGTACATCCCATATTCAAAAGGGTGTTTAATACGTACGACAAACTCAACAATGTTGTCCAGGAGAATGTGCGCGGTATGAGGGTTGTAAAGTCCTTTAACCAGCAGGACTACGAAATTAAAAAATTCGGTAAAATTTCTGAAACCATCTATAAGGATTTCTCAAAAGCCGAGAGGATAATGGCGCTGAACTCGCCTCTTATGCAGTTTTGCATGTACACATGTATGGTGCTTATCTCCTGGCTTGGCGCTAAAGCCGTTATCGCCAGCGGCAATAACCTGTCTGTGGGACTGACCACGGGACAGCTGACGTCGCTTTTCTCTTATGCGACTCAGATCCTCATGAGCCTTATGATGCTCTCCATGATATTTTCCATGATAACCATTGCACGCTCATCTGCAGAGCGTATAACGGAGCTTCTCAACGAGAAGGCCGACATACACAATCCGGAGAAACCTGTAATGCAGGTGAGAGACGGCTCCATCAGCTATGACCACGTGGATTTTGCCTACTCATCAAAGGCCGACAAAAAGGTTATACAGGACGCCTCAATAACTATCCGCTCTGGAGAGACAGTCGGAATAATCGGCGGTACAGGTTCGGCAAAAAGTTCTTTTGTCCAGCTGATACCGCGTCTTTACGATGTGACCGGAGGCAGCGTGAAGGTGGGCGGAGTCGATGTGCGTGAATATGACCTGGAGACGCTCCGCAACGCTGTTGCCATGGTCCTTCAGAAAAATGAGCTTTTTTCAGGCACCATAAAGGAGAACCTCAAATGGGGCAACGAGAACGCCACCGATGAGGAGATACGGGAGGCATGCCGCCTGGCCTGTGCCGACGAGTTTATTGAGGCGATGCCGGAGGGCTATGACACATATATAGAGCAGGGCGGCACCAACGTGTCAGGCGGGCAGAAGCAGAGGCTGTGTATAGCCAGGGCGCTTTTGAAGAAGCCGAAAATACTTATCCTGGACGACTCCACCTCTGCGGTGGATACAAAGACGGATGCGTTTATACAGCAGTCCTTCTCCCGATATATACCAGACACGACGAAAATTATCATTGCCCAGAGAATATCTTCGGTTCAGCATGCCGATAAGATAATAGTCCTGGAGGACGGCAGGATAGCCGATGTGGGCAGCCATCAGGAGCTGGTGGAGAGGAGCCCGATTTACAGGGAAGTTTATGAGTCTCAGCAGAAAGGAGGGGCCCAGGATGAATGAGAAGAATGGGAAAATGGTCAGAAAATTGGATTTTAAGACCATAAAGCGGATATTGTCCTACATGAAGAGATATAAAAAGACTTTGGCGCTGGTTTTTGCCTGCATCCTGCTCGGCTCCATAGCCAGTGTGTCAGGCTCAATATTCCTGGGCACGCTGATAGACGAATATATAACGCCTCTGCTGGGAGACCCCAACCCGGTGTTTACGGGGCTA
>CALXCS010000048.1 GCA_944386875.1 uncultured Oscillospiraceae bacterium | reverse complement strand
TAATCGTCTCAGGCGGACATGTTGACTATAAAGAAGTCGAGGCATATATCGAACGCGCGAGGCTCCAGTATCCGGAAAAGCGTCTCACCGGCATCGAGATATTTGTGGACGGCGCTTTCGTTGATCTGACATACCATTGGACGTCTGTTCCCTTTGAAAGGATAAGAAGAATAAAGCTATAGATAAAGTAACAGGCCATGTCTGTGATAAAGCAGTCCATGGCCTGTTATTTTATAAGTTTCCCAATTAATTAAAATCAATTTACCTGTGCCGCAGCCTTTTTATGGCTTCAGAAACTGTCTCAGCAAAATACTCAGCTTCTTCAGCCGTACTGAAACGTGAAAAACTAACACGTATTGCGCTATCAATAATATTTCTTGGAAGTTTCATTGCCTCCAGCACATGGCTCCTGGCGCCTTTTTTACACGCGGAGCTCTTTGCAACGCTGATACCCGCCGCATCCAAAACATTCATAATAACTTCGCTTCCATATCCGGGAAATGCAACGCTCAATATTTGCGGTGCGTCTCCTGCGCCTATTTCAACCACTTCGTCTATTTTATCTCTCAGTAGTTCAAGAGTATATGTGCGGATATGCCTTATATGCGCTTCAAACTCTCTGAATCCCTTGGAGCCCACGTCGGCAGCAGCGCCAAATCCCGCTATAGCAGGGACATTTTCAGTTCCCGGACGCATTCCCCTCTCCTGCCCGCCGCCGGTAAGCATCGGAGTCAATCGCAGACCCTTCCTTATGTATAGCGCTCCAGCACCTTTCGGACCATGTATCTTATGAGAGCTGATAGTCGCAAGGTCTACCCCCAGTTTTCTGGGATAAAAAGGTATTTTCAGATATGCCTGCACTGCATCAGTGTGTATTAACGCGTTCGGGGCTTTTTCTCTGACGGCTTCGGCAATCTCTCCAATTGGAGAAATTGCCCCTGTTTCGTTGTTCACAAGCATAAGTGAGACGAGTACTGTGTCATCGCGCACCGCCTCAGATACCTGTTCAGCCTCTATCCTGCCCTGCTTGTCCGGATATAGATATGTCACGCTCCAGCCTTTATTTTCCATAGCGCGCATTGTCTGCAGCACCGCATCGTGTTCGGCTGCACTCGTTATAATGTGCCTGCCCTTATGTCTGCCGTAATAACAGCCTTGGCGTATTGCCCAGTTATCTCCCTCAGTCCCTCCGGAAGTAAAGAATATCTCTCCGGGCTCCGCACCCATGGCTGCCGCTACGCTTTCCCTGGCATCATCTACTATCCCAGCCGCTCTTCTTCCCAAAGCATATCCGGAAGATGGATTGCCATAGTCTTCCGTCAATGTATGCAATACTGCTTCCGCTGCCTCATTGCAAACTTTTGTGGTTGCAGCGTTGTCAAAATATGCCGTCATTTTACTCACCTTGAATATTTCTGCCTTTTGTTTTATACTTGCTTTCAAGCAAAATTAATCTGTGTTGCACAGATATTAAAAATTATACACCACAATACTTTCCTCCACAAGAGGTACAAAATGAAGATATATATTTATACCTTAGGGTGCAAAGTCAACCAATTTGAGTCCCAGGCAATGGAGTCCCTGTTAAAAGAGAGAGGTCATTTCATTTCCGCAGAGCCATCTAATTGTGATGCCGTCATATTAAATACCTGCGCCGTTACAGCTGAATCCGTCCGAAAGTCAAGGCAGGCCTTACGAAGGCTGATATCTGAAAATCCAGAGGCAGTCGTTGGAGTCTGTGGTTGCTGGAGCCAGCTTGATCCGGACGCCCCGAAGGATTTGGGGGCAAACATTGTATTTGGCAGCGGAGATCACATCAGGTTTTTGCAATCACTAGAAAATGCTGTTTTTAGCAGACAGCATATAGCTGACGTATCTCCTGCGCTTAAGCGTCGGGAATTTGAGTTTCTGCCCTCCGGCAGTTCTTCATCCAGGACCAGAGCCCTGCTAAAAGTAGAGGACGGATGCACCAATTTCTGCTCCTATTGTATTATCCCATATACAAGAGGCCCTGTCCGTTCCATGCCTATAGAAAGTGCCGTTTCTGAAGCTAAGAAACTTGCTGCACAGGGCTATAAGGAAATTGTACTCACTGGCATTGAAATTGCGTCATATGGGAGAGAACTCCATGGAAAGACTGGGCTCAGCGACCTTATATGCGCCATCTCCGCAGCAGCTCCTGGTTGCCGTCTGCGCCTAGGATCTTTGGAGCCCAGAATAATTGACAGTGATTTTTGCAGCAAAATATTATCATGCAGCAATCTGTGTCCCCACTTTCACCTTTCTCTCCAGAGCGGATGCGACGCCACTTTGCAAAGGATGAACCGCAAATACTCTACCGAGCTTTTCTACAAAGCTGTCAATCTTCTGCGTTCTTATTACCCCTCCTGCGGAATAACCACTGACCTTATTGTCGGTTTTCCAGGTGAAACAGAAGATGAGTTTCAGGAGACGCTTGCGTTCATTGAAAAATGCGCTTTTTCTTCAATACACGTTTTCCCTTACTCAGTACGCAGCGGCACAGCCGCTGCAAAAATGGACCATCAAATTGAGAAACGTGAAAAGCATTTGAGGGTCCGCAGAGCGACGGCTGTCGCCCAAAAATGCCGGCAGAATTTTCTCACATCTCTTATTGGCTCCACAGTAAAGGTGCTTTTTGAGCACGAAACTGACGGCCTTTGGGAAGGCCACGCGGAAAATTATGCTCTCGTGGCTGCTAAAGGAGAAAACCTTCACAATTCTATTCGAAATGTACAAATATACGACTGTCAGGAAGGCGTACTTTTGGGGGATATCACATTGTAATTATGTTTTGTAAATATGTATAATTATATTTATATCATAAAAATTTTTATACTTTTTTAAATCAACACAGAGAAAGGATGGCTTAAGCTATGGCTCAGGAACGTATTTACAACTTTTCCGCGGGTCCTTCAATGCTGCCGCTTTCAGTACTAGAAAAAGCTTCTGGCGAATTAACCAATTTTAACGGCTGCGGTATGTCTGTTATGGAGATGAGTCACCGGTCTCGAGTATATCAAGATATATTTGACGAAACAAAATCGCTTTTGAAATCATTGATGAATATTCCCGATACTCACGAGGTAGTATTCATGCAGGGCGGCGCCACATTTCAGTTTGCGGCAGTACCGATGAATCTTATTGGTGCCACCGGATCTGCTGATTATGCTGTCACCGGAAACTTTTCTTCCCTT
>CALXCS010000047.1 GCA_944386875.1 uncultured Oscillospiraceae bacterium | reverse complement strand
TTAGGGCTTTGCCAGGCTGGGGTGTTTCCAAAGAGGGGCTACGTCCCTCTTTGGTCGGTGGGGGTGCAGGGGGGAATCGAAACCCCCCTGCCGTTTCTTTGAATTCTTAAACCATTTCTTTGCGCTCAAAGAAATGGTTTAAGCGGGGTCTGCGGGGCAGCGCCCCGCAAAGCCTCCAGGGCTTGCCCTGGTAATATCAGCGGGTTTCCCCGCGGACGACTCCGCCGGCCGCAACCGGCGAATCTTCCCCGCCTACGGAGTAGGCGGTCTTTTCCGACACCGGCAGGTGTCGGAATCCCCCGTCCACGCTGTGGACGGCCTGTCCTCGCACCCTTGGTGCGTAAGGACGTGGGGCTGCGTCCCATAAAGGTTGCAGGGCTCCGCCCTGCTGCCCCTACGGGATGGTTAGTATATAAGCGTCTTATCCACAAAAGGCACGATTTCTATCGTGCCTTTTGCCGTCTTTATATATCGCTTTCTTAAAGCGGAGATTACGGCCCACTGTGCCACAGCCATCCTGCCAGGACAACAGCTATAACCATCACCGGTACCGATATACCCAACATCACGCCTGAGATAAAATCCCTGACTGCACTGCCGCCGGTCATATTTGACAGGGCCAGCATGGCCATGCCCATGACAAACAGCAATATGGCGTACATTATCTTCTTCTCCCACTGGAGCCGCTGTATTTGGGACAGCAAATCCACATACCGCTTCTCGTCAAAGTTATCACACTTGTCTGATTTTTCCATTGCCTCGCCGTCCATAAGCTCTCCTACCGTTATTCCCAACTCCCTGCACAGCGGCTTTACAACACTGTAGTCGGGCATACTTTTTCCTGTCTCCCATTTTGATACAGTCTTATTTGAAACCCCAAGTTTCTCCGACAGCTGTTCCTGGGTCAGATTCATAAGCCTGCGCCTCTGGGCGATAAAGGCCCCTGTTCTGGATTGATCCATAAAATGTACCTCCCTTCCATGCTATGATCTTATACCAGCGTCAGCCTTTTTACCATCTCCCATCGGTAGAATTACAGTGGAAGCGTCGTATTTTACGCTGAATTTACATTGAAAGCCCGCCGCTTTCAGCGGCGGGCTTTAGGGCTCATTTATTCCATGGATGCCTTTTCTATTCTGCGGATATCATGTAATAGTATACCGGCTGACCGCCGTCAATAAGCGTGACGTCGGCGTCTGGGAAATCTGCCGACAGTTTCTCCTCCACGGCTCCGGCAGCCGTGCCCTTTACATCCTGGCCATAGAATATTGTCAGCACTTCCGGGTCAAAATCCTGAAGTGCGGCTGACACCTCCGTTATAAGAAGCGCCAGGTCTTTGGAGCTGGCCAGCAGGGAATTTTCCAAAAGTGCCAGGTATTCACCGGCGTGTATTGAGGTTCCGTCAAATTCGGAATCTCTGGCGGCATAAGTTATAAGGGCCGTGTGTACGCTCTCACAGGCATCGCCCATGGCATCGGAGAGCTCATCTTCAGGCAGCTCCTGATCAAAGTTCACCATTGCAGAGACACCCTGCGGGACTGTCTTTGTAGGGATAACTACGACTTTCTTTGAGCATATGGGCTGGCACTGCTGGGCCGCCATGATTATATTTTTGTTGTTGGGCAGCACAAACACCGTGTCAGCAGGGACAGACTCTACTGCGTTGAGTATATCCTCGGTGGAAGGGTTCATAGTCTGGCCGCCAGTGACAACGGCGTCAACTCCAAGGTTGTCAAAGACGTGCTTCATGCCCTCTCCGGCGCACACCGCAACTACTCCATACCGCTTGTTTGCCTTTGGCGCCTCCGGCTGCTGAACTTCCTGGTTCTGTTCAATCATCTGTGTGTGCTGCAGGCGCATATTCTCTATCTTCACAGAAACCAGGCTGCCATAGGTAAGCGCCTGGGTCAGCACGGCGCCCGGCATGTCGGTGTGGACATGTACTTTTATAATCTCATCGTCGTCCACAACGACGATGCTGTCTCCAATTCCGCTGAGGAAATCCCTGAGAGAGTCAGGGTCCCGCAGTGACTCGCGGCTCACAATAAATTCGGTGCAGTAGGTGTATGTTATGTCCTCATCGCTGAAGGCCTCAAACTGCGCCCTGGCCTGTTCAATGCTCTCGGACTCCTGGGCCACCACCGGAGCGCCCTCTACGGCTGAGAGCATACCCTGCATTATAAACAGGTACCCCTTGGCTCCCGCATCCACAACGCCGGCCTTTTTCAGCACAGGATTCTGTTCCGTCGTCTCAGCCAGCGCCTGATTGCCCACCTGCAACAGAAGCTCCATCATAGGCTCGAAGTCATCGCCTGTCTCGGCGTACTCCATAGCCGCGTCGGCAGCCAGACGGGATACGGTGAGGATGGTGCCCTCAGTTGGCCGCATAACCGCCTTATATGCCACTGAGACGCCCTCTGTAAGGGCAGAGGCGAATTCATATGTGCCTATAGTCTCGCGGCCCTTCAGAGCCTTGGAAATGCCTCTGAAAAGCAGGGACAGTATAACTCCCGAGTTCCCTCTGGCGCCTCTCAGCAGCGCCGCCGCCACGGCGTCTGCCTGCTCGCCTACAGTCTGGAAACTGCCGTTTTTCAGGGCAGTTACTCCGGAATTAAGGGTCAGGCTCATGTTTGTGCCTGTGTCCCCGTCGGGGACAGGGAATACGTTAAGGTCGTTTATGTGCTGTTTATTTTGCTCAAGGAGCGCCGCTCCGCTCATTATCATGCTTTTAAAAAGCGCGGCATCGATCGTCTGTGTCAACTGTTCAGCCTCCGTCAATCAATACTCATGGAATCCACAAACACATCCACGCTCTTAACGTCTATGCCTGTGGCCTCCGTGACCTTATACCTGACCTCGCTGATGATACTGCTGCAGAGGACAGGGATGTTTACACCCTGGTCAACGATGATATGGAGCTCGATGATAATATATGGGCCATCCCCATATGTGATATAAACGCCCTTGCCCATGGCTTCGCGTTTTAAAAGATGGACCAAGCCGTCCGATACGGAGCGCATGGCCATACCCTTCACGCCGAAGCAGCTGGTAGCGGCGTCGCCCACCAGCGTTGTAAACACCTCCGGCGCCAGGGAGATATAACCGCGGCTATTTTGAAATTTTACCATATAATACACCCCTGAATTCTTTGCGGCCTCCTGCCGGAGCGCCGCCCGGCTCATTTTGTCTGGTAACTTATTATAATATATTTACTTGTCAACTACAAGATTATTTATGCTTTTTGTTCACTAATCGGAAAATTTCCAGGCGAAATATACTGGGCGGAAAACCCCAGGAAATTCTGTTCCATGGCCGATACGCCGCATTCCGGTATAACGTATCAGGCACCAAAAAGCGGAATCACAGCTCCCTGCCTATGACCTCCAGCCGGAACTGTGCCTCCTGGAGCTTCTCCCGCAGCTTCGGCAGCTCCCACTTGAGGGATTCAGAGCCCGTTATTGCAGCCTGCCGCTCCATATCCTCAAGCTCCCGCCGGACGGAGTCCCGCTTTTTTTCAAGCACCTGATAGAGCCTCTGGAAATAGTCGCGGCGCGCCTTTTGTATGGCGGGCTTTTCGGAAGCCGGAGCCAGAGCCAGAGCCTGGTTGGAATACATGGATACGGCCGGACGGCGCGCTTCCACCTTATCGTCCTGGAGCACCGTGGTTACCCGCAGCTCCACCATTAAAAGCCCACGCCAGCCTCGGTAATCCGATGGGAACTTCTCTGTGGCCCTCCTGTAGCACACGGCGGCCTCGCCGGTATTGCCCATGTTGAGCCATGCATCTCCCTGGGCTATAACAGTGTCGGCGCTCTCGCCTCCGTCCATGTAGTTGTTTATGGCCTTTTCCACCACAAAAGGCGTGTGGCAATACGGGCAGACAGCGGCGTCTTTGGACGGGTCCAGTTCTAACGCTGCCCCGCAGTTTGTGCATTTGGCTGGTACCAGCGGCATATCGATCACTCCTTATTCTTATTATTCATTATTATAATACACTTGCCATCACTCCCGCAAGTAAGTACCGGCGCTTTAAGAGTGCAGCCTGTCACCACTCTCCTGCTCTCAGGCCGCTCCGACTGTAAAATACCATAAGGCTCATGCAATTTTAAATAGATTTTGAATAAACCGAAAAAGTATTGAATTAATATTAATGCTGGTGTAAAATAGAAATAAAGTTAAATTAACTGGACGGGAGGCATTGCAGGTTATGAAGAACGCAAAAATTATTGTAAGTTTCATCTCGGTTTTCATCTTTGCAGCGGCAGCTGTTGCGGCAATAGTGCTGTTCAAGGATCAGATCAAAGATTTTTTTTGCGAGACCGCCGCGAAACTGAACAGTGGGAAAAAGAACTTTACATCTGAGGAGTTTGAGGATTTCGCAGATATATGATTCTTACCTGTTTTCTGGCGCATCAGGCAGACGTAATTGTATAGGCAAAGCAGCCGCAGGCGATACCTGCGGCTGCTTTTTTGTGCCTGATACCAGCTGGAGCACGCATTAAAGGCGGCACTCCAGCTGGCAATCGAAAGGTTCGGCTTCAACGTGCTCTTTGCAGTACTCCTGGGCTTCAGTGCAGCCCATTGCCCGATAGAAGGCCTGGCTTTCAACAGCCGAGTGGGCTGATATATATAATTTTTCCGCCCCGTGGAGCCTTGCCCAGCGGCAGGCCCTGGCAAAAAGTTCCCGTCCCACTCCCTTTCCGCGCTCATCCTCTGACACGTGGATGCTGGTGAGATCCAGATACCGGCTGCTCTCGCCGAAGATCCCCGATTCCACCGAAGCAAATCCCTTCAATACGCCGTCTATAAAAGCTCCGCACACAAATCCTCCTGTGTTCACCGTGTTTTTCAGGCAGGACACAAGGACTTTGTAGTCCTCCTGGTCCCAGTCGTCCACAAAGGGGGCGTCCCTTATCACCCACTCGCCCCCCTCCCTGCGCCAGCATCGGGTGACCTGCTGGCGGCGTATGAAGTTAGAAAACAGCTCTGGGCGTATCTCCCTTTCAGATAATTCCCGGTAATCGGCCATGGCGTTTTCCCGTCCTTGTCATTTTTATGTAATAGAAATCAAAAGGGGAGCGCCTCGGCGCCCCCCTCTTCTAAGCTGACCTTAATGTTATTTGCCCAGGCTCTCAGCCCACTGGGAGTAGCGTGACACACGGTCAGCGCAGTCCTCGATATCGCTGCCGCGGGTCAGCAGATATACCTTCACCTTAGGCTCGGTGCCGGAGGGCCGGACCAGTATGACGGTGCCGTCCTCCAGGACGAAGGACAGTACGTTGGAGTCCCGAAGCTCCATAGTCGTGGTGGCGCCTGTCTTTACATCCTTCTGAGTACCGTCCAGATAGTCGCGGAGCTGCGCGACGGCTTCCCCTGCAATCTGGGACGGGGGCGCGGCTCTCAGGTTGTCCATAAGGGCCTTCATCTTCTCCACGCCGTCAAGGCCGGGCATAACAAGGTTCAAGGTGCGCTCTTTGTATGCGCCGTACTTCTCATAGAGGGCGTTTAAGGCGTCCTCAAGGTTTATGCCCTGGTCAAAGTACCAGGCGGCCATCTCCGAGAGGAGCATGGAGGCGGTGACGGCGTCCTTGTCCCGTACATAGTCGCCCACCATATAGCCGTAGGATTCCTCAAAGGAGAATATAACCTTTCCGTTGCCGGACTCCTCCAGTTCGTTTTTCTTCTCGGCGATAAATTTAAAACCTGTAAACGTGTCATAGCAGGCTATGTTGTTTTTCTCTGCCACAGCACGGGCCATCTCAGTGGTGACTATGGTCTTGAGGGCCACAGGCTTCTCAGGCATTGTACCGGCGCGGGTCTTGGCGCTGATAAGATAGTCCAGCAGCAGGACGCCCGTCTGGTTTCCGGTAAAGGGTATGAACTTTCCGTCGTGTCCCCTGACCATTATGCCCACTCTGTCGGCATCAGGGTCGGAGCCCAGTATAAAGTCGGCGCCCACCTTGTCAGCCAGCTCAATGGCCAGATAGAAGCCCTCCGGATTTTCCGGATTGGGCGAGGCAACCGTGGGGAAGTTGCCGTCAGGCACCATTTGCTCCTCCACGCAATATACATGGCGCAGCCCCAGGCGGCGCAGGGCCTCAGGAATAAGCTCACGGCCTGTGCCGTGGAAAGGCGTGTACACCATTTTAAACTTGTCGGCAACTTTTTCTATAAGGGACGGGTCATTGCGCTGGGCCATAACATTCCCCAAAAACAGCTCGTCTGTCTCGCTACCCATGAGCGTTATCATACCGGAGGCAACGGCCTCATCGTAATCTGTGAGCTTGATGGAGTTAAAAACGTCGATGGAGTCCATCTTATCCGCCACGGCGGCGGCGTGCTGAGGCGGCAGCTGGGCGCCGTCAGCCCAGTACACCTTGTAGCCGTTATACTCCTTTGGGTTATGGCTGGCAGTGATGTTTATTCCGGCAATGCAGCCGTACTGGCGTATTGCGAAGCTCAGCTCCGGAGTTGGGCGCATACCCTCAAAAAGGCGCACTTTAATGCCGTTGGCGGCCATCACTCGGGAGGCCTCCCTGGCAAACTCCGCGCTGTGGTTCCGGCAATCGTAGCAGATAGCAACTCCAGCCTGGGCTGCCTCCTGCCCCTCCTCCAAAACCACCTGGGCAAATGCCTGGGTGGTATGGCGTATCACATAGACATTCATCCTGTTTATGCCCATGCCCATGGTGCCCCTCAGGCCCGCAGTGCCAAAGGAGAGGTACCCGCAAAAGCGGCTCTCTATCTCCTTATCGTCCCCAGCTATGTCCCGAAGCTCCTGTTTATCCTGCTCCGTAAGGCTGTCGCTCTCAAGCCATCTCTTGTATTCAGCGCGGTAATCCATCTTCAGTCCTCCTTAAAGTTCATATTATTGTATATCTCCTCATCGGAGAGATCGCAGCTTATTATATTCCTGGCGTCCTCCAGCATGCCGGCCGGCACAAACACATCGGCCCCGCCGCCTGCAAAGCCCACCATCACATTTCCAAATTCACCATCGTTGGGGTACCGGCATACAGTGGGGATTCCATAGGCCCACAGCATGCTGCGCTCCATGTCCAGTTCCATTCTGCTGCCGGCGATGTGTTCGAGAAAAGCCGGCTCCTCGGGCGCTCCGTCCTTCTCCGGCCAGCTTCCCACAACGGCCCTTTCAAAGCTCACGTCCCAGTCGGCCATGGTGATTCCTCCTTCTCAGCTCTATTTATGGTATTTACCGCCGTTTGATATGGTAAAGGCCCTGTATATCTGCTCTAAAAGCATCACTCTGGCCAGATGGTGGGGGAAAGTCATAGGCGACATGGACATCCGCAGGGCGGCCATGTCTTTTACGCTCTGGTGCAGCCCGTCGGAACCTCCTATAATGAAGCAGAGCTTCGATATTCCCCTGCCGGCAAAATCCTCGATTACGCCGGCAAACTCGTCAGAGGACATCTGCCGTCCCTCGATGCACATGGCTATCACACCGGCGCTATGGGGTATTGCCGCGGTTATGGCGCCGCCCTCTCTCTGAAGGGCAGCCGCCGTCTCCCCAGCTGTAGAGCGGCTCCGCGTTGCCTCCGGCACCTCTTTGACGGATATCCTGCAATATGCCCCCAGCCGCTTGATATACTCGGCTGCGGCGTCAATATAGAATTTTTCCTTCATCCTGCCAACGCAGATTAAAGTTATCTCCAACATACCTCAATTATATAGCCAAAATGTGTAAGTTGCAAACTATATTTTTGTTTTTATTGATAATATGAACAAAAATATATAGCTCTAATGGAGTTGAGGCAAATTTCGCCGGCTCCACCGGCGGGGTCGCCCCGCGGGAGAGTCCCCGCAGGGCTTGTGGGGAACATCCCTACGCCTTTATGCGGGGCTCCACCCCACGTCCTCCCGCACCAAGGGTGCGAGGACAGGCCGTCCGTTGTACGGACGGGGGAGTTCCGACACCAGCGGGTGTCGGGAAAGACCGCCTACTCCGTAGGCGGGGGTCGCCCGCGAGGGGCTGTGCCCCTCTGGCTCCCATGCAACCTGCTTTCTTTGAGCGCAAAGAAAGCGGGTTGCGCCCGAAAGAAACGGCAGGGAAGGGATTTCGATTTCCCTTCCCTGCACCCAT
>CALXCS010000046.1 GCA_944386875.1 uncultured Oscillospiraceae bacterium | reverse complement strand
GAAGCAACCAACCACTCCGACGGCACTACCGAGATGATTTATTTATATAGTGATGACTATGGCATAACATGGGATTTTCACTAATAACCGAGCTGCTAATCTGAAACATTGTATTTATAAAAGGTCAGACAAGAAAATTGGCTGCACCAGCAAAATGAAAGTAGACACTCGCAAAAGTGTGGGTGTCTACTTATTTTAAAGTATAAAACACAACTCAAAAAACAGCAGAGGACAGTATAGCCGTTTAGCTATACTATCATCTGCTGCAATATTTTCTTAATTCTCCGCCCCATTTGGGACTTTTTCCGATATTCTTTATTATAAGTGCCTTGATATCTCCCTGCGTAGCCGCACTATTATTCTCTTCTCCAGGCGGCTTATATACGATTGCGATATTCCCATAATATCTGCAACTTCTTTTTGCGTCCGCTCTTTCTTACCCTCAAGGCCAAAGCGCATTACGATTATCTCTTTTTCCCTTGCAGTCAGTTTTTCCAGCGCCTCCCTTAGAAGCTGTTTATCTACATCGTCTTCCAGTGGTCTTAGTACCATATCCCCGTCTGTGCCCAGGATATCTGAAAGCAGCAGCTCATTACCGTCCCAGTCAGTGTTGAGAGGCTCAGACAGTGAAACCTCAGATTTTTGGGAATTTGTCTTACGCAAATACATAAGTATCTCATTTTCTATGCAGCGGCTGGCATATGTGGCCAGCTTTATATTTTTATTACAGTCAAACGTATTTATCGCCTTAATAAGCCCGATAGTTCCTATAGATACCAAATCTTCAATATTAATGCCTGTATTCTCGAATCTTCTGGCTATGTACACCACAAGTCTTAAATTATGTTCTATAAGAGCGCATTTTGCCTGTTCTTCGCCTTTTGAAAGTCCCTCCAGCGCTCTCTGTTCCTCCTCTTTACTAAGGGGTGGCGGCAGTGTTTCGCTGCCGCCTACATAATATACAGGCGGCGCTGGGATTATTCTCCCAATCAATTTCTGAAAAGCAATCCTAATCCTAATGAGTATATTCTTTAACATATGTGCTTCCCCTTTTTATCCCGCATTTGTCAATGCTGAGTATCCATCACCTGATGCCATATCCTGACGGGCGATTGCCACCAGGCCGTTTTTTATTGTAATCCCATCCCTTGTTATCCTATCCGGCCTAAATACCAACAGTATCCCGTCATTGACGCCTAAAGCTCTATATGGTACCAGCCTAAAGTATGTCCCGTTTCTCAAACGGGATATTTCTGCCATTGCCTGGGCCGGATCATGTACATATCTTAGGATATTCAGTGTTTTATTATCGAAAATCCTCTGCAGCGATTCAAGAGCGCATATAGTAATAGGCATACCTGTAATTGGATCTGAAAGACTATTTCCGCTGTCTATAAGCGCTGATAGTTTTGCCCTGTGTCCCTGATGCTCAATAACTATAGCGGCTATCCCGCCAGAGACGCGGTGCCGCCCCAATTCTTTGAACACAATTGAGAATATAAGGTAGCTCACGCCAAATGACACCGCCATTACGCCAAATGTTATATTTCCGAAAGCTGTTCCCCCTGTAAACGACAGCACCGCAACAAGCGCTCCGGCAAAAGCCGCGCTCAACGCCAAAAATATAAGGCACAGTTTTATATACCGTCTTCCGCCCCCAAAAGTACTGTATACCATAAGCAGACCAATCAGTATTTTTATAACCGCCAGTGTCATAAAATCCATGCCGGTTATAACAGATACAAGAGCATACACACCGCCAATTCCGGCGCCAAGCACAGCTCTTATCCTTTTAATCCATATTCCGGTAACTCTGGCTGTCACAATAAGGAGTATGTAATCTATTATAAAATTCTCTAAAAACAACTCATCTGCATATACGACACGCATACAATCGCCTCCTGAGCATGACCATTATAAACGTGACTCAGAGAAAATGGGGTCATAAGCCGTCGCCTTCCTAATTCAAAGCATAAAAACAGTGCAGTTCACTATGTGAACTGCACTGTTTTCAGATCCTGTTATCAGATCGTTCAAATCATAAATCGTTTTCCGTTTCAGGCACTAGTTGACGCTGGCTATACTCCATCTTTCCATTCTCAATTGTCAAAACACCGTAAGGGTGGCGCCCTGAGCCACAGGCTCCCGGATTTATTACCAGCATTCCCGCGGTTTCTGCAAAATACGGTACATGGGTATGGCCAAAAAGGCATACATCTGCTCCTGCAGCTGCCGCCGTATTTATAAGTCCGTCAAGGCCCGCTTTTACGCTGTATGCATGCCCGTGCGTAGCAAAGATATTCTTGCCTCCTTCGGTTATCAAAATTTTACGGACGCCAAAAGGCAAGAGATCGCAATTTCCCGGTACTGAATACAGGGGGATATTTGAGAATCTTTTGTTGAGTTCAACGGCATCGGACTCCAGATCCCCCAGATGGAATATCACATCTGGCTTCTCAAGAGTAACCGTCTCTACCATTGGATCAACATTTCTGTGGGAATCAGATAATATAAGTATTTTCATAGACTTATCACCTTTTTCTAAACAGCAGAATATACTATCATGAGTGCAGGATTGATAGGAGGATTAAAATGTCCACTGATTTTAAAAAAGCTGCTGAGGATTTTATGTCCTCTGGCGATGGCCGTAAGCTTGCCGGCAAAAAAGATGAAATTGAACGTCTTGCGTCCTCCAAGGACGGCGAGACAGTCCGTTCAATTCTTCAAAAAGGAGGTTTTGGGGATGCTGTAAAAAGCGGAGACACCGAAGCCATAAAAAATGCCATAAACAACGTGGTCAACACTGATGCTGGGGCACGGCTCCTTCAGCAACTGCAAAAAATGATGGGCAATAAATGAAAGGCGGAGTAAAATGGGCGAGTTTGAAGACAAACTAAACAGCATTTTATCTTCCCCCAAGGACATGGAAAAGATCCTGGGTCTCGCCCGTGAGCTCTCTGGCAGTCTGGGCGGCGACGGGCAGAAGGACTCAGCGGCGGCCAATGCATCCCCGAAACAGCAACCATCGGGGTTTGACCCGAAGCTGCTGGCCCTATTTACAAAGCTCATGGGGGAGTATAACTCACAGAGCTCTGACAAAACCGCAATAATCTCCTCCATAAAGCCTTATGTGAAGGAAGAGCGCCGCACCGCACTGGACCGAGCTGTAAAAATTGCCAGACTGGCGCATGTGGCAAGACTTGCTTTTTCCGAATTCTCTGGGGGTGATTTTGATTTCGGCCTATAACAGATATGCAGATCTTGGGAATACATATTATAGGGCCGGCCAGTATAGCCCCCAGAGCCAGATGGCATCTGCTCAGCGGCGCAGTAGAGAGACGAGTACTCCTCCTCCGGAGTCTGGGAAATCTGAATCCAGTCAGAGGACAGTTTCACCTCATGGCCGTCCGCAGAATTCCCAAAAGGGCAAGCCTCTTTCCTTTTTAAGTCCTGACTTTTTGACATCTCTCCTGCCTTCCGGTCTGGATGCCGGCGATTTGCTGCTGGCAGTCATGCTGTTTCTCCTCTATATTGACACCCATGATGAGGATTTTCTCATAATTCTCATCGTAGTCGGGTTTTCAATGTTCAAGGGCAGCGGCTCTCAATTCTGAGGGTCCTGCCCGTTATTGCTCTCTCCTTCTGCAGGCTTCTCGATATCACGTTCCGGAGCGTCTTCTCTTTTTTCTTCCCGTGAACCTTCATTCTGGTTCCCGTCCATGCTAGACGGCGCCTCGTGCTTGCGATCCATGCTGCGTATAAGCACAACTCCTATAGTTATGGCAACACAGAAAGCAAACAGGAAAACCAACGCACGCATCTCTCCGCTGGTCGTAATCAGCACAGCAGCAAGCCCCAGGACAGCGCTTATCGAGTAAAGTATCGCAACTGCCTGTTTTTGAGATAAGCCCATATCTACCAGCCGGTGGTGGAAATGGCCCCTGTCCGGCGACATTGGATTTTGTCCTTTAAGAAGGCGTCTTATTATTGCAAATACAGTATCAAATATAGGCAGTCCCAGAGCCAGAAGAGGTAACGCAAAAGATATCACCGCGTAAAACTTCAAAAGCCCCAACACAGACACTGTGGACAGGATATACCCTAAAAACAACGCTCCCGTATCGCCCATAAATATTCTGGCGGGATTCAGGTTATAAGGCATAAACCCAAGGCACGCCCCCAACAGTGCCGCAAGTATTATCGCAATATTCAGCTGGCCAAGCACCAGAGAAATAACAAGAACAGACATGGATGATATTGCAGAGACACCTACAGCAAGGCCGTCAAGGCCGTCGATAAGGTTCACGGAATTTGTTATCCCTACTATCCACAGCATTGTCACCGGTATTGACCAAACCCCAAAGTTTATATACTCATTTTCACTCCAGAACAAAGGGTTTGAAATGTGTTCTATCCTTATTCCGAATGCCACAGCTACGCCGGCCGCAGCAAGCTGGAAAATAAACTTCAGCCAGGCAGGAAGCGGTATTATATCATCCACCATGCCAACAGTCACAATGATTATCGCTCCAAGCAGCATCCCCTGGACCTGCCGCTCTATCTGAGCGAACATAACCACGCTAACTATAAAACCCAGGAATATTGCAAGTCCGCCAAGACGTGGTATTGGGTGATTGTGCATTCTTCTTCCGTCTTTTGGAATATCCACCGCTCCAACTTTTCTCGCGAAGGCACGCGCCAGTGGCGTAGTTACAAAAGCCACAACTAACGCGACGCCAAGAGCAAGCGCTACAGTCAGAAGTACATTTATATCTATATCCATAAAACTTTCCTTAATAGGCGTTAGAGCTCATCGCTCCACAAAGCCTATCTTTTTGTAAACCTTACGGAGAGTTTTTTCGGCAGTATAGGATGCTTTTTTAGCTCCTTCCTTGTAAACACTCTCCAAATACGCTTTGTCCTTCATAATGCGCTCTGCTTCCTGACGGATAGGACGCAGAGTCTCTATTACAGCCTCGCCTACAGCCGGTTTAAAAGCACCATATCCGAGACCTGCAAACTCTGTTTCTATCTCCTGGAGGCTCTTACCTGTGACAGCAGAGTAAATCTGCATCAAGTTAGATACGCCCGGCTTTGTCTCAGGGTCGTATCTGACGCAGTGCTCCGTATCAGAGTCTGTGACTGCGCGTTTAAATTTTCTCAGAATATCCTCCGGTTTTTCCATCAGGTGTATTGAGCCGTTGGGATCCTTATCTGATTTTGACATCTTGCTGACTGGGTCAGTAAGAGACATTATCCTTGCCCCTATTTTGGGGATGTATGGCTCCGGTATTTTAAACACTTCCCCATAGATCCCGTTGAATCTCTGCGCCACGTCTCTTGTAAGTTCGCAGTGCTGTTTCTGATCCTCGCCTACAGGTACATAATCCGGCTGATACAGAAGTATGTCGGCAGCAATAAGCGCAGGATAAGTAAAAAGCCCGCCGTTTATATTGTCTTTGTGTTTGGCTGACTTATCCTTAAACTGCGTCATCCGTGACAGTTCTCCGAACATTGTGTAACAGTTAAGCACCCAGCCCAGTTCTGCATGGGCCGGCACATGCGACTGTATAAACAGCGTGTTCTTCTCAGGATCCAGCCCGCAGGCAATATACTGTGCCAGCTGCTGCAGCGTTCGTCTGCGCAGGTCAGACGGGTTCTGCCTGGCAGTTATGGAATGCATATCCGCCATAAAATAAAAGTTATCAAACTCATCGGTGCGTTCTACCCAGTTCTTTATGGCTCCCAGATACGAGCCCAGTGTCAGCTCACCAGATGGCTGAATACCTGAGAGCATAACTTTCTTTTTTATCTCTTCCATTTTCCGCTCCTTGTGGTGTGTATCTTGTCTATTTTATAAGTCCGTAATCTTGTGCCAGAGCTTTAAAGGCGGGCATTGACCTCATTATCATATCGTTGGACACGCAGTATGCTATACGCACATATCCAGGGCATGAAAAGGATGATCCTCCGACAAATAGTATATTGTGGCCTTTTGCCTTCTGTACGAAAGTGCTATCGTCACCGTCTGGCGCCTTTACCCAGAGGTAAAAAGCTCCGGAAGGATATACGCATTCAAACCCGCAGTCCGTCAATCCGTTGTACAGCGCTTTGCGGTTCCTGTCATAGGCATCTACATCAGTTTTCTCCTCAAGGCACTGGGCGACAAGCCTCTGCTGCAGCGAGGGGGCATTTACAAATCCCAGAATTCTGTTGGCAATGACCGCGGCGTCGATTATGAGCTGTGAATCGTCTGCTTCATCAGGTATTGCAAGATACCCAATACGCTCACCAGGCAGAGAGAGCGATTTTGACCAGGAGTATCCAACTATTGTATTATTATAATACTTTGTTATAAACGGCACCTCTATACCGTCGTACGCCAGTTCCCTATAAGGCTCATCGGAGACAATATATATGGAGGTACCCAGTTCCTTCTGCCGCTCATACAGGACATCTGCTATCTCACGTATCTTTTCAGCCGAGTATATAACACCTGTCGGATTATTTGGGTTATTGAGTATAAGCGCCTTTGTCTTTGGCGTAATCGCTGCGCGCAGCGCTTCGCCATCCGGCTGGAACCCATCCTCCTCTTTTGCTGGTATTGCTTTCAATACGCCGTCATAGTTAGCTACATAATTTCCATATTCCAAAAAATACGGTGAGAATACCAGCACTTCATCGCCGGGATTAAGAAGCGTTTTCAATATTACATTGAGTCCGCCTGCTGCTCCGACAGTCATTATTATATTATTCTCAGAAAAGCTGGTGCCAAAACGCTTGTTCAGCGACTGTGCAACTGTGGCCCGCACTTGCGGATAGCCTGCATTTGCCATGTAGCCGTGAAGCTCCATAGGGTCGGTATCCCTTGCAAGCCGTATTATCTCGTCTCTCACCTTTTCAGGCGCAGGTATATTTGGGTTGCCCAGGGAAAAGTCAAAGACGTTATCCTTACCGAACTTTTCCGCCATACGCATTCCCTCTTCAAACATAGCACGTATGGCGCTTCCGTTCTTAGTCATATTCATCATTTTTCGAGAAATCATAAGTATGCCTCCCGTTTTATTGGCTTTTTCGCACATGAAGCCAGTGTATCACATATATCAGTTTTTTTAAATAGTTTTTTCAAAAAGCGCAGCCTTTCTGCTGCAATCCGCCCGCGGAAGCCATACTATCCGTCAGAAAAAATTATATTGACGCTAAGTACATCATGCTGTAATATAAATACATACCAAAAGTATGATATTTTGAGGATGCGATTATATGGCCAGAAACAAGTATCCAGAGATAACTGTTGAAAAAATTCTCGATGCTGCTCAGAAACTTTTTTTGGAAAAAGGGTATGACAGCACTACCATTCAGGACATTGTAGATCAGTTAGGCGGCCTTTCAAAAGGGGCCGTGTATCATCATTTTAAATCAAAAGAGGAGATTATGGATGCAGTTAGCGACCGGATGTTCTCAGCAAATAACCCCTTTGATAAAGTTCGCAAACGAGCAGATTTAAACGGACTGCAAAAACTGCAGGAGGCCATACGGATAAACCAGTCAGATGAAGCGCGCACCAGCATGACGGTACAGGCAATCCCGCTTGCAAGAAATCCACGCCTCCTTGTGGAAATGATCGAATCAAATCGCCGTATTTTGACACCTCATTATCTGGAGCTGATCGAAGAGGGCAATGCCGACGGTTCTATTCATACAGAGTATGCAAAAGAGATTGCAGAGCTTATCCCTCTGCTGACCAGTCTGTGGCTTCTCCCCTCGGTATTTCCCGCCGATAAAGAGGGCATGAAGCACAAGTTCTATTTTATAGGTCAGATGCTGGACAAAATGGGTGTTCCCCTTATGGATGATTCCATATACGCCCTGGTCGATGAGTTCTTTGAAAAAATGCCAGATCAAAAATAAAATTGCCTGACGGCAATTTTATTTTAAGGACATACATTCATTCAGAAGGTATTATAATATTGCCGCGTTTGCATATATATTCCCGTACACATTTACATACATTTGTTTGGTATTTAAAGGAGCACAATATGAGGCAGAAACTGTTTACCCACAATTTTACCTTTTTAATTTTAGGGCAGCTAAGTTCACTAATAGGCAATTACACGTTGAAATTTGCCCTATCCATGTATGTTCTGGAGCAGACTGGATCTGCGTCCACCTTTGCAGGGCTGTTGGCGCTGGCCACGCTGCCTACAATTCTGCTTTCACCGCTGGGTGGCATCCTGGCTGATCGGGTGAATCGGCGAGACATTATGGTTTCGCTTGATGCTCTCTCTGGCATATCCGTACTTATCGCCTGCGTTGCCATGTCTTTGTGGAATGAAATCTTTGTCATCGGCGCGCTGCTTATTGTGCTGTCAGTACTGGGCGCTTTTGAATCACCAACTGTACAGGCCTGTGTCCCGCAAATGCTGCCGGCTGATAGCATTGTAAAAGGAAACGCCGTCGTCAATCAGGTGGCATCCATTACCTCTCTGGTTACACCGTTTCTGGGCAGTATCTTTTATACAGCATTTGGGATACAGCCCGTTTTTTATGCGGCCGTGGCGTGTTTCTTTTTAACCGCTTTATTAGAGTGCTTTATCCGGCTGGAGCACAACAAGTCTCGGCGAAAGATAGGGATCTGCGAAGTTGTCAAAGGTGACGTCTCAGTAAGCACGCGTTTTCTGCTAAAGGAGCAACCGGCAATTTTAAAGCTTCTCCTTTTATCTGCAATAGTCAGTCTTTTTGTGGCGGGTACTGTTGTAGTAGGGTTTCCCTATTTGGTGCGTACAGTATTGGAGCTTTCTGCCGCCCATTACGGCATTGCCGAAAGCGCGATGGGTATCGCTTCTATTTTGGGAAGTCTGTGCGTTGCGGTCCTTTCAAGTAGGCTGCTGCCTCGTCATCTCGCCATCGTTTTAATATCCTTTGGACTTTGCCTCATTCCCTGCGGCACTGCATTCCTGATGCTCCTCCCCGCCTTTACTCGTTACATACTTTTGCTGGCGATGTTATCCCTCAGTCAGTTTGGCTGCAGCCTATTTTCCACCTACGCCATCTCTATAATACAAAAGCTGACCCCAGAGCACCTAATGGGGAAAGTTATGTCCTGTGTGCTTACACTCTCCATGTGTGCCCAGCCTATCGGCCATATTATCTACGGCGCCCTATTTGACTGTTTTGCAAACTGTACCTATTTAATTTTGATCTTCAGCGGAGTGGTTGTATGCGCAATCGGTTTTACTTCCACAGGCTTTTTTAAGTGCTTTGAAAGGTACTGCTCTGAAGACATCCAGCGGTAATCCTATAGTCAAATATGGACCGGCACATACTGTGCCGGTCCATATGGGAACTTTATTTCAACTATATCGAATTGTTTTTCAGATGTCTCAGCTTACTCACCCATAAGCCTGCGCATAACTTCCTGGTACGCATCTTCTGCCCCGCCCAGGTCTCTTCTGAAGCGGTCTTTGTCCAGTTTCTCATGGGTCTCCACATCCCAGAAGCGGCAAGTGTCAGGTGATATCTCATCGGCCAAAATTATAGTCCCGTCAGAGGTTTTTCCAAACTCAAGCTTGAAGTCCACCAGGTCAATACCGATCTCCTTCATAAATCCCTTTAAAAGATCATTAACCTTGAAGGCGTACTTTTTTATCAGTTCTATCTCATCCCACGTGGCCAATTTAAGGGCTACTGCGTGATAATCGTTTATAAGCGGGTCTCCCAGATCATCGTTCTTATACGAGAACTCAATCGTAGGTTCATCGAACACGATGCCCTCTTCCACTCCATAGCGCTTTGAGAACGAGCCGGCTGATATGTTCCTTATTATTACTTCCAAAGGGACAATAGTGACTTTTTTTACTACAGTTTCTCTATCGGAGAGTTCCTGGACATAGTGAGTAGGAACGCCCTCCTTTTCCAAGCGGCGCATAAAATTATTAGTCATCCTGTTGTTAATGGCGCCCTTTCCCTGGATTGTCCCCTTTTTAAGTCCGTTAAAAGCGGTAGCATCGTCCTTATAAGACACAATCAGCAATTCCGGATCATCTGTGGAATAAACTTTTTTCGCCTTGCCCTCATAAAGCTGTTCGCGTTTTTCCATATCTTTGCCCTCACATTTCAAAGTATTCTTCCCTGCCGGCTCCGACAGAGACATATTTGATGTTGCAGCCAGTAACCTGGCCTATATATTTTACATAATCCTGCGCTTCTTTTGGCAGGGCGTCAAAACTTCTGCAGCCTGTTATATCCTCTTTCCAGCCAGGCAGATACTCATACACCGGTTTGGCCATATCAAGTTCTACGCCGGTTGGGAAGTCATCGGTAAGTACGCCGTTAATGTCGTACTTTACACACACAGGTATTCTGTCAAGATAGCTCAATATATCCAGCTTTGTAAGCGCAATCTCAGTGGCGCCCTGGACCATAACTCCGTAACGGGACGCAACCACGTCGAAGCCTCCAACACGTCTTGCTCTTCCCGTGGCCGCACCGTATTCAGCGCCCTCGCCCCTGAGCTTGTCCGCCTCTTCACCAAACATCTCGCAGGTAAATGGTCCTTCGCCAACGCAGCTGGAATATGCTTTCATAATGCCTATCACGTTGTCAAGTTTCTTCGCAGGGATACCCGCGCCTATAGGCGCATAAGCTGCAATTGTCGAAGAGGATGAGGTGTACGGATATATACCAAAGTCTATGTCCCTGAGAGCCCCCAGCTGAGCCTCAAACATAATGTTTTTGCCTGCGTCAGCAGCCTGCGTAAGATATACTGTAGTATCTTTAATATAATCCCTCAGCGGCTCACCATACTTCATAAGCCAATCGTACATGGCGTCAGCGTCAACAGGTTCATGTTTATACCCGCCTGCTACAGTCAGGTTCTTCCATTCCACCAGATCATTAAGCCTGTCTTTCAGTACTTCCGGATGGAGAAGATCTCCCATGCGCAGTGTCTTTTTCATGTACTTATCGGCATAGACAGGGGCAATTCCCCTGCGGGTTGATCCAAACTTCTTATCGGCAAGCCTGTCTTCTTCAAGTATGTCCATCATTTTATGATAAGGCATACATATGGTTGCCCTGTCGCTTATAACGAGACGGCTGGGGTCTATTTTTATTCCTTTTTCCCTAAGGGACTCTATCTCATGGGTAAGATGCTCCAAATCGATAACCATACCGGTACCCATCACGTTTACAGTCTCATCCCTGAGGATTCCGGAAGGTAAAAGGTTCAGGATAAACTTTCCCTTATCGTTTACTACAGTGTGTCCGGCATTATTGCCGCCCTGATAGCGAAGGACAATATCATACGCTCCGCTTAAAAGGTCCACCATGCGTCCTTTTCCTTCATCGCCCCAGTTAATTCCAACTACAGCTGTCAGCATCGTTATCCTCCTTAAACTTCTACCTGGGCGTCCACACCCAGAAGGTCTTTATTTTCTTCAAGGACTGGAGCCACGTACTGCTCCAGGAATTCCTCAGTCTGCCAAGGAGCGCACCCCACAAACTTGTGGATGTCCAATATGTCCTTCAAATTCTCCTCAGTAAGTCCAAATCTCTCATCTTCCATAAGCAGATCCAGGAGATTATTATCCCCGCCTTCCAGTTTCACCCTGGCAGCGGCTTTCTGTGAATACTGGCGGATAGCCTCATGGAGTTCCTGCCTGTCGCCTCCGCGGCTGACCGCGTCCATAAGTATATTTTCGCTTGCTATAAACGGAAGTTCTTCTTTAAGATGTCTCTCCATTACCTTGGGGTATATTCTTCCGCCTGAGATAACATTAATTGTAAGGGTAAGTATGGCGTCTGCGGCAAGGAAAGCCTCTGGTATTGATATGCGCCTGTTGGCAGAATCGTCCAATGTGCGCTCAAGCCACTGGGCCGCAGCTGTGTCAGCAGCGTTCTTAGCGTCGTTTAATATGTATCTGGCAAGGCTCACTATCCGTTCACAGCGCATAGGATTGCGCTTATACGCCATAGCCGATGAGCCAATCTGATTTTGTTCAAAAGGTTCGTCAAACTCTTTCAGGTGTGCCAGAAGCCTTATATCTGTGGCCATTTTTGCGCAGCTCTGCGCGATGCCGGCCAAGACGTTCAGTACAAAGGAGTCAACTTTTCTGGAATATGTCTGGCCGGAAACAGGCATGCATTTCTCAAAACCCATCTTAGCGGCTATTTTATCTTCCACCAGCCGGACCTTTTCCCTGTCCCCGCCAAAAAGCTCCAGGAAGCTGGCGCCTGTTCCAGTTGTACCCTTACATCCCAGTAGGCGCAGTTTTCCCAGTTCATAGTCAAGACGTTCAAGGTCCATAATGAGATCCTGTGTCCACAAGGTCGCTCTCTTCCCAACCGTTGTGGGCTGGGCCGCCTGGAAATGCGTGTATGCCAGGGTTGGAACATCTTTATGTTCTCCGGCAAAGCTCCCCAACGCTGCAACTGCATTTACAAGCAGCTTTTTTATCTGCAAAAGGCCTTCCTTCATCTGGATAATATCGGTATTATCTCCAACATAGCAGGAAGTAGCGCCCAGATGTATTATCGGCTTTGCCTTTGGACAGGCATCGCCAAATGTGTGCACATGCGCCATAACGTCGTGTCTGAGCTTGTGCTCATACTGGGCTGCCAGCTCGTAGTCAATATCATTCACGTGGGCGCGCATCTCATCGATCTGCTCCTGGCTTATATTAAGCCCAAGTTCCCGCTCGCTCTCAGCCAGGGCAATCCACAGTTTGCGCCAGGTAGAGAATTTAAAATCGGGCGAAAAAATATACTGCATCCTCTTTGATGAGTATCTGCTGCAGAGCGGATTTTCGTATCTGTCCTTCATTGGAACTCCTTTCGATATCCCGGCTTACTCTACCGTGACAGACTTTGCCAGGTTCTTTGGTTTATCTATATCGCATCCATTGGCCTTTGCAACATAATAGGCAAACAGCTGGAGCGGTATTATCTCTGCAATTGGAGTCAGCAGGGGGTCTGATTTAGGTAT
The DNA here is from genome assembly GCA_944386875.1 of uncultured Oscillospiraceae bacterium. GTDB lineage: Bacteria > Bacillota > Clostridia > Oscillospirales > Oscillospiraceae > RUG626. Next base: position 18,970 of record CALXCS010000046.1, on the reverse strand, counting down.
CAGTATAAAGTCATCAGCCTGCGAAATTATCCGCTTATCGCCCTCAAGAGCCACAGCCAGAACCTTTGCCCCTCTGGCTTTAATCTCCTCAATATTGCTCACCATTTTATCAAAAAGCGGTTCATAGCATGCCAGCGCAACGACAGGAGATCCCTGATCTATCAGTGCTATCGTCCCATGCTTCAGCTCACCGGCTGCGTATGCCTCAGCAAAAATATAGGATATCTCCTTGAGCTTTAATGCTCCCTCCATGCAGACTGCATAGTCAAGGTTCCTTCCTATGAAATATATTGCCTGATTTGAATAATATCTCTCTGCCAAATACTGCACATGCCCATTTAAATCAATGGCGCGCTGTATCTTCGATGGCATCTCCTGAAGCCCTGTTAAAAGCTGCGCATAGCGTTCATCATCTATTCTTCCCAAGCGCCTGGCGAGATAGATAGCCAGCAGGTCAAGCATTGCCACCTGGGTCGTATAGCCCTTTGTCGTAGCCACCGCAACTTCCGGTCCCGCCCACGTATACAGCACGTGGTCCACAAGGTTTGCAATCGTACTGCCTACAACATTTACTATTGCCATCGTTCTGGCGCCTCTGGCTTTGCACTCCTTGATGGCAGCTATTGTATCTGCTGTTTCCCCCGACTGGGATACGGCTATAAGCAGCGTGTGGTGATCCACAATTGGTTCCCTATAGCGCAGCTCGCTTGCCACTTCCACCTGCGTTGGAATCCTGCAGAGCTTCTCTATTACATATCTGCCAACCTGTCCGGCATAACTGGCTGAACCGCAAGCCGTTATAACTATTTTGTCTATATCCTTAAGCTCTTCATCGCTGAGCTCAAAGTTTTCAAGGACTATGTCCCCATTTTTAACTCTTGGCTCGAGAGTGGCTTTCAGGGCTCTGGGCTGCTCCATAATTTCCTTGAGCATAAAATGCTCATATCCGCCTTTTTCAGCTGCCTCCACATCCCATACGACTCTGGAAACAGGCTTTGTAATGGCCGTCCCTGTGCAGTCGTACACCGTTATTTTTTCCGGTGTCAGTTCAGCAAACTCACCGTCATCAAGATAAATGACATTCTTTGTATGCGCTATAAGGGCCGTGACGTCAGACGCAAAATAATTTTCACCAACGCCTATTCCCAATATAAGAGGGCCTGATTCACGAACGGCAAAAAGTCTGCCGGAACCGTCTGTGCACAATATCCCCAGCACATATGACCCCACAAGTCTGGAAGCCGTCTTCATCACGGCTGTCTTTGCATCCTCGTCGCCGTAATACTCCAGCAGATGGGCCACAACTTCAGTATCGGTATCGCTTTTAAACTCTATGCCGTGGGCTATAAGTTCATCTCTCAACTGTGCATAATTTTCAATTATCCCGTTGTGGACAACGGCGAAACGCCCGTCACAGGAAAGATGGGGATGCGCGTTTATATCGTTTGGTACGCCATGGGTAGCCCATCGCGTATGTCCAATGCCTACGCATCCTTTTATATCATTTCCATCGTGGGTCATCTCGCAGAGGTTCTTTATCATTCCTCTTGTCTTCGCCAAGGAAATGCTGCCGTTATCCAGCACTGCCACTCCGGCAGAATCATAGCCCCTGTACTCTAGCTTTTTGAGACCCTCCAGAAGGATCGGAGCAGCCTGCCGGCTGCCGGTAAATCCTACAATACCGCACATATGATACTATTTCCTTTCCGCTCTGTCCATCGATGCACCTACAAATCCCAAAAACAGCGGGTGCGCTCTGTTAGGACGGCTCTTAAATTCTGGGTGGTACTGTACCCCCACAAAGAAGTCATGCTCAGGAAGCTCTATTGTCTCCACCAACGCGCCGTCAGGCGATTTTCCACTTATAACAAGGCCGGCGCTCTCCATATCGGCGAGGTAATCATTATTAAACTCATATCTGTGCCTGTGCCGCTCATTGATAACCTGAGCGCCATAGCATCTGGCCATCGTTGTACCGGCCTTGATATGGCAGGTCCAGCTCCCTAATCTGAGGGTGCCTCCTTTATCTATATTATCACTCTGTCCTGGCATAAAGTCTATCACTTTATGGTGGGAATTCTCATCAAATTCTCTGGAATTGGCGTCTTCCCACCCCAATACATGACGGGCAAACTCTATGACAGCCACCTGCATGCCGAGACATATACCCAGATACGGCACATTATTCTCGCGGGCGTACTCAACAGCTGTTATCATACCTTCAATCCCGCGGGATCCAAATCCCCCAGGAACCAGTATTCCGTCAAGACCGCCTAATATGTCTCCCCTATTTTCAGGGCTTATCGTCTCTGAGTCTATCCACTCAATATCAACTGCCGAGTCCAAAGCATATCCTGCATGCCGCAGTGCCTCAGATACGGACAAATACGCGTCGTGAAGCTGTACATATTTGCCAACGATGCCTATCCTGACAGTCCTTTTCAGATTTTTAATTCTATCAACAAGGGCCGTCCATTCCTTTAAATCAGGTTTCGGCGCTTCAATCCGCAGTTCCCTGCAAACTACATCTGAAAATCTCTCAGCCTCCAGCATCAGCGGCGCCTCGTAAAGCACCGGTAATGTCACATTTTCTATGACGCAGTCAGGTTTTACATTGCAAAAATGTGATATCTTCTTGAAAATGCCATCGTCCACAATCGGTTCATCGCACCGGAGCACAATTATATCTGGGTTTATCCCCATCCCCTGGAGCTCTTTGACAGAATGCTGAGTGGGTTTGGATTTGTGTTCCCCTGAGGCCTTGAGATACGGCACTAAAGTCACGTGTATGTAGAGAACATTTTCCCTGCCCACCTCATGTCCAACCTGGCGGATAGCCTCCAGGAAGGGTTGGCTCTCTATATCGCCTGCAGTTCCGCCGATTTCAGTTATGACAATATCGGCATTTGTCTTTTTACCAACGCTATATATGAATTCCTTTATCTCATTTGTCACATGAGGTATAACCTGTACTGTGCTGCCCAGATATTCCCCCCTGCGTTCCTTCCCTATTACATTGGCATAAACCTTGCCAGTAGTCAGATTTGAGAATTTATTCAGGTCTTCGTCAATAAACCTCTCATAGTGTCCCAGGTCAAGGTCCGTCTCGGCTCCGTCCTCAGTAACATACACCTCACCATGCTGATAAGGGCTCATAGTACCAGGATCCACATTTATATATGGGTCCAGCTTCTGGGCGGCGACTTTCAGGCCTCGTGCCTTCAAAAGTCTGCCCAACGACGCTGCTGTTATGCCTTTTCCGAGTCCTGACACAACACCACCTGTAACAAATATATACTTACTGCCCATGTTCTTTCCCCGCATCCCAGCCCTGTCAATATACGGCTAAAAAATCAGAACGTCCGGCCCATATATAGGGAGAGAGCACTTATTCAGCTCCCGTTTCCGCCTTTGGACCAGACATATATCTGTATTATAGACGTTTTTTATTTTGTTGGCAAGGCAACGGAGTCACAGTTTTTATCTCCCCGAAGCTGAAGTAATCGTCTCTTTGACTAACTCGCACAGCAGGCAAATAACATATATATTCGCGTTTAATTCTGCGGAAGCTCCAGTTCCATACCCGGATATATAAGTTCCGGCCTTTTGATCGTCTCCGAGTTCAGCTCATATAGCTCTCCCCATCGTTCTCCACTGCCAAGTTCCCTTTTTGCAATACTCCACAGATTATCGCCGCTTGCAACAATGTATATTCTCTCCTCGCTCTCCTTGTTTACACCATTCACGACTGCAACAGCGCTTCCTGATATCGTAATCCTGCCATCGCCATTAGTATTGGCGTACCGGCTCAAATCTCCGCGCAGTATTTCTGAAATATAGCTAAGCAGCACCTGGGCGTCAAGCATATGCGTATCTTTTAAAACAGTACATTCCTCAAACATTGTATATCCATATCCGCCATTGAGGATATTCTCGCTGAGTGCCAGAGTGTACACTTTCTCTGGGTCAATCTGCTTGCCGCCTATAGTAACATTACTAACACGCCTCTGCCCGTCAACTCTTTCAAAGCTGCCTTCAGGGGAGAGTACAACCGGCGAGGGTACTGATGTCTCCACAGTATATTCTATTCCCGACACCTGCAAGAACCTGCTGCTTTGGGCCGGATACTCCATAGCTCCGAACTCTAAAGCGTCAAGTATCTGCTGTCCCGTAACCTCTATCATACATACGTACTCTCCATACGGGAATACATTTGAAATATCCCTGTACGTTATATATCCTGCGCTTATGCCTGAGGCTATGCTTCCGCCATTTACAATTGCACCTTCTGCACCTGTAACTTCAGCATAGGCGTCTGTGCACAGATCGCCAAGGTTAGTCTCTGCATTGTTTACCAAACTGTTAATCTGCCCGTTTCCAGCCATCAGAGCTGACGGGGAAATTGCCACAGTTTGTGACAACATCTGATTATACTCTCCGCTTATCTCTTTGAGTTTACTTAAAACAGCCGGGTCATCGCCTTCATACTCGGTGATAGTCTGAGCTTCTATAATGCCGGCGGCAGTATCTATGGTTATTATCCCCACTGACTCCAGCTTTGTATCCACCGCCGTAAGAAGGACGGAATCTCCATTTTCGTTGGCAACTTCACCTATTCCCAACTCAGAACAACCATTTATGAAAACATCTATGCCGTGAGTATTAGCTATAACGGACTCAACCGTCCAGTCGCTTTCTTTGCTCTCAGTCTCCAGATGACCCACCGCCACCACGTAGTCTGCGCCGGCGTCCCTTACACTATTGACTACCTGTTGAACTTTTGCATAAAGTTCATTTCCATTATCGCTCTGGCAAAAACCATAGCGCACGGAACCGCTTACGTCCAAAAAAGCCGAACCTTCCGACTCCATCGCGGCACTTGGCGCAGTTATCCCAATATATCCAACTGACACCGTACCATAATTTATAATCTCATACGGTGGAAGGACAGTCATCCCTGTAGTCAGGTCGATAAAATTACAGCTCAGATATGCAAAGCCAGCCATACCAGCAAGCTCCCGCAGCCTATCTACTCCATAGTCAAGCTCATGTTCTCCCAGTACAGTAAGATCATAACCTACTGCATCCATAAGCTCTACAACATACTCGCCTTCAGAAACAGCACTTATAAAATTCCCTTGGGTTGCGTTCCCTGCGTCAACAAGGGTGACATTTGAATTCCCATAGAGTTCCTGCGCATCAGCCCTAATCGCAGCTACTCCTGCATATCCTATTCCCTCTTCCATAGAGCAGCTTGCGCCGCCTGTGCATATTATTGCAATTTCCTGCCCTCCAGCGGCGTCTGCAAATGGCGCCATGACTAGTGCAGCAAGAATTAATATTGCACAAGTTACTTTTTTCACGTGGCTTACACCTCCACCGCATCAGGCGGTTTATTGGTTATTGCGGTGATATTATAATATAATTTCACTTTATATGCAACTATTTTGGTGATTTTAACGGTGCAATTGTTTTTATATCCAGCATCATCCTGTCATACGCACATTTTTCTTGACAATTGTACGGAATCGTACTATACTCTGATGCCAGTATATGTAGTACGATTTCGTATTTTATAAAGGGGGAAACCAGATGGATGACAGCGTTGAAGCAGTGCGACGGCTCATGCTGGCAACGACAAGAATTGACGAAGCTTATTATGTTATTGCAAAGCGGTTAGGTATTCGGGAAAATACGCTTGCGCTTCTCTATGCGCTTGATGACGGGAAAGCTCATTATCAGTCAGAGATTTCCGCCAGCTGGCTTATTCCCAAGACTACAATAAGTACCAGCGTCCACGAATTAATCAATAATGGATATGTGGAACTGCTTCCCAGTGAAAACTCCCGTGAGAAGATTATCTGCCTGACTGACAGCGGTCGCGCGTATACATCCAGGATATTACGAAATGTGTACAAAGCAGAGCAGTCAGCTATTAAAAGCGCAATAGACCTATACTCACAGTCTTTTGTAGAAGCTATAGAATATTTCGCCCACCGGCTTTGCGATGAATTAGAGAAAGAAACCATCGAGTGAAAGGAGTATAATCGATTTAAGCCGTATGGAATCCCACAAACTGTTTACTGCGACAAAGCCTGTAAAACTATTCTTTTTTGCCGCCGTTCCTGGTGCGATAAGCATGCTGGCCTCTGCCCTTTACGGCATGATAGACGGCATATTTGTAGGCAGGCTTCTTGGCGACACCGCTTTTGCTGCTCTTAATCTGGCGTTCCCATTTGTGATAATCAATTTTGCTATAGCCGACCTTATCGGCGTCGGTTCTTCTGTGCCGATATCTATAAATCTCGGGCGGAAAAACGAACGCGAGGCCCAGAATATATTCACCTGCGCAGTTATAATGATTGTCGCAGCAGGTTTTATTATAGGCGCCGCGCTATATACGGCCGCACCTTCACTTATGCGGCTTATGGGTGCAGACGGTGAATTTGCAGCTCTGGCCGCAGAGTACCTGCGTGTATACGCTCTAAGTTCTCCTGTCACAACAATCGTATTTGCAATGGATAATTTCTTGCGTATTTGCGGAAAAGTCCGGTTCAGCATGTTCTTAAATATATTGATGTCCTTTCTCAGCGCCGGTCTGGAATTTCTGTTCCTATTTGTATTTAAATTCGGTATCTGGGGCGCCGCACTTGCCACCTGTTCTGGCATGTTCATCGTCGCCGCAATCGCTTTTGCTGTTTTCGCAGGCGGTCATCAGACACTGCGCTTTGTGCGTCCGGAGTTCCGCATAAGTATGATAAAGCAGATTATCGCCTGCGGAAGCCCTAATTTCCTGAACAACTTAGCTGGCCGTATCACGTCCATAATATTAAACGCAATCCTCGTGCGTCTTGGAGGACAGGACGCCGTTTCAATATACGGTGTCCTGATGTTTGCAGACGGTTTCATTCAGCCTGTCATGTACGGCACATGCGACTCCCTTCAGCCAGCTGTCGGTTACAACTGGGGAGCCGGCAGGTATTCCCGTGTAAGGGCAATAGAAAAATGCTGTTACACCGCCGCTGCTGTTATCTCCGCTGTGTCAGCGGCTATAACACTCCTTCTGCCTGAGCAGATCACAGCTCTCTTTATGGGTGAGTGTACACCTGAATTTATGGACGAATGTGTAACGGCCCTGCGGATTTTCAGCGCCACCTATCTTACGCGCTGGTTCGGTTTTGCCACCCAGAGTTATATGATAGCAGTAGAAAAGCCCGTACCTGCATCACTGATATCCGTATCAACAGCCCTTATATTCCCTGTTTTGCTGCTTCTTGCCTTATGGCCGCTGGGCCTCACTGGAGTCTGGTTCAATTTTGCAGGCACGTCTCTCTTGGCTGCTCTCTTATCCATATTAGTCATAATGCGTCAACGCAAGGATCTTTCCCGCACTGACCAGCCTATCGACCACGGCATCGGAAATAATACCGCCGAATAGGACATTCTACCGTTCTAAACAAAAAGTGTGCGTTTGGGTAAACGCACACTTTTTATTTAGAATTTTTTATTTGCCCTGATCTGCGTAGATGACAGCCTTTAGAATATTAACGGTACAGAACTGCAAATCTGCCAGCGTTATCTTGTAGCCATCTATCTCTTCGTCGTCTGACACAGCGCGGATTATATCATCCACATTTCTCGCGCAGCCCGGCATCTGGAGATCATTGCCCGCATATATACATCCGGTAGACGCGGATATTGGATATATCGAATCATACATGCCGGTAAAAACAGGAACATTCTGAGATGTGTACCAGTCGGTCATTACAACGCCCTTAAATCCCCATTCCTGCCTTGCCACACTGTCAATAAGCTCTTTGGAGTTGGCAGTGTGTATACCGTTCAAGAGATTATACGATGTCATAATGCTGCAGGGCTGTGTTTCCCTTACTGCAATCTCAAATCCTCTGATGTATATCTCGCGGATTGCCCTCTCGCTGACATGAGAGTTTGTGAAGTACCTGTTGTCCTCCTGGTTATTGGCGGCATAGTGTTTGATCGTAACGCCGCGTCCCGGGACGCTCTGGACTCCCGATGTAATGGCGCCCGCGGTTCTTCCGCTCACCAGAGGGTCTTCAGAGTAATACTCGAAGTTCCTTCCGCACAGCGGGTTCCTGTGAATGTTAAGCGCTGGGGCAAGCCAGAGGTCTACGTCAAAAAGCTCCATCTCATGGCCCACCATTGTGCCTATCTGGCGTACAATATCCGTATTCCATGTCTGCGCCAAAGACCAGCCAATCGGAATAGCCGTGCAGTACTGGTAATAAGTGTCAGAGTTCTCGTCATTATACTTTGGATCAAACGGCTGGAATATATCTCCAAGGATCTCGCCTCCCTGAAGCAGCTTTCCATCTTTAGTAGTCTTAAATACAGGCTGTAAGCGCAGGCCGGCAGGACCGTCCGCCATAATCAGGCCTCTCAACCCCCTGCTCTCGCTTATTATGTCGCTGGTATCTCCTGCAGCTCCTGGCACCGAGTAAGAGGCGTTGCCCACAATCGAGCCCTCATCTGCCCTAAGTGTTCCTACGCAGAGTTCGGCCATCTCTTTGACTGTCAGCTGGGCAACAAGTTCCTCCAGCGTGCAGTTTCCTGATTTCACATCATCAAGAGTGAGTTTGTCCGTCTTATCAGTTACAAGCAGCGGATGCTCATCGTGGTATTCGACCGTCTCACTTGGGATTTCTGCAGCCACCATCACAAGTCTTGGTATATTTGGGTCTATATCATATACGACCTCTGGCGCCTCAATCTCCTTAACAGGCGAGGCATCTTTAAACATATTCCTAAGTTTGTATACCTCGACCCGATCATCGACCGTCACTACAGCGGCAATCTTAGTATCACGCGAACTGACGCCAACTCTGATAATGTACTCGCCGGCCTCTACTACCCACGCGGCACACTTCGGGCAGTATGAAGCCACTTCCCGTATATCAAAGGACAGTTCAAGATTTTCCTTCTCTCCTGGTCTTAGGAGGGATGATTTCTTATAGGCCGCAAGCATCTGGTACGGCTTTTTAAGTCCTGTTTGAGGTGCCGAGCAATAAATTTGCACAACTTCTTTTCCGGAATAAGTCTTTCCAGTATTCTGTACTGAAACTATGACGTTTACTCGGCTTCCTACAACGAAAACATTGTCAACCTTAACATCAAATTCTGTATATGAACGTCCAAATCCGAAAGGATAGAGTGGCTCAATACCGAAAGTATCAAACCATCTGTATCCAACATATATGCCCTCTGTATAGTACTCGTCGTCTATATTCCCATCATTGTGGCTGAATGTCTCGGATGAGGGATAATCGCTGTATTTCTTTGCCCATGTGTCAGTCAATTTTCCGGATGGGTTAACGTCTCCGGATATAACGTCGGCAAGCGCGTCTCCGCCGATATTGCCCAACTGTCCCATCAGCAATATGGAGTTTATCCCCGGTATAGCTGTAAGCTCCGTCAGGTCCATAACCCCTCCGATGTTCAGGACCACAACAAGCTTTTTAAACTTCTCCGCCAGATATGCAATCTGATCGCGCTCTTCCTCATATAGGTAGTAATCGCCGCGTGCATTGTTCCTGTCGGCACCTTCACCAGAGTTCCGGGCTATTACATATACAGCCGTATCCGTATCGGCCGAGGAGATATCATCTTCCGTTATTGGCGCAGGCACCGCCATTCCCAGCGGATGGGTAAATGTAACCATAAAAGTAGTGATTCCCTCTTTTACAGCCTCTTCCTCCACCCATTCAAGGTATCGTTCTTTCTCCTTCTCCCTGTGTTCAGCGTGACGGTCCAGCCAGTTCTTAGTTGTTATAACATAGCCGGCTCTCTCAAGGCCGGTCTCAATGTTCACAATTTCCCTTGTATTTACATCTCCGGAGCCGGTACCACCTTTAATTGTCTGCCTTGCGCCGTTTCCAAAAAGCGCGATTTTTGTCCCTTTGGGTATCGGCAGAGCTCCGTCATTTTCCAGAAGCACCGGACACTCCCCTGCTACACGGCGTGAAAGAGCCTGATGGTCAAGTTCTCTCTTAGAAACCGCTCTGTCTCTAGGAGCAAAATAATGTGACATATATATCTCCCTCCTGTTTTATACGTGGGACACGTATCCCGTCAATATGTAACCAAATTATATCATATCTTCAAGGAAAAGCAATGCGGGATTTCCCATAATTGCGTACATTTTACTCCCGCCTTGATAAAGCCGCAGCTTCATTAAGGTGGGAGCATCTTTTATAAAAAAGTATAGACGACTTACTTTCTTTCTTTTTTTAGGGCGTTAAGGAGAATATACGCCACTACAAGCAGTACTGTAGCCGCAGTGAGAATTATATACATAATCGGTATATCAATTTGCTTTTCCAAAAAATATATATTGCAATCCAGTGAGTCTCTCATTCCCTGGATAGCTTCCGCCGGAACGCCCTGATTCTGCATTTCAGAAAGCACCCCGCGCATAGAGTGGTTCCTTATAAGGGATGTGCCGTATGTGCTGGGCAAAAAGGCCACCGCCTTTTGCAGTCCGTCGCCGAAGGAAGAGATGGGCATATATGCGCCGCATATAAAGCCGTATCCCGCGCTTATAATTGCCCCCATAGCAGAAATCTGCCCCTGCGTTGACAAAAAGAAATTAATTACCGAGGATAACGCCGTTCCAAAGAAGACCAATAAAACAACATCGGCAGTTAAAAGGACTACGTCTTCCACTGACATATGCCAGCCCACAACGGCGACATATGCAAGGCAAATGCCCATTGCAATAAGACATATAATAAGCGTTGAAATAAATGTCGCAATATAATATCCCGCAGAGAGCACCGCCGGTTTTACCGGCGATATCCTCAAATCTCTCACTGTCCCATTTGCTTTATCCTGGACCATCAAAAAGTTTGAACAGAATGCAACCGTTACGCAGGAGACCGCCAAAATGGAGGAAATAAGCTGAGCCCCCACAAGCCCGTCAATTATATCTTCAGAAAGTTTCAAGGCATCAGGCAGGCTGCTTGTAAATGAGTCCCGATATACATTTCCCAAAAATGTGCTGTAAAGCACAAGCAGGATAGCCGGCGTAATAAGTGATGTGAAGAACATCCCCTTATCTTTAAAAAACAGCTTTATGTTCCGCTTGACGAAAATTCTCGCGGCGCTCATTTTTCACCGCCTCCCACCAATGCTTTTCCGGTAACTGAAAGAAAAACGTCGTCCATTTTCCCTTTCGTAATCTCATAATCGTCGAATATCTCAGGAAACCTTATAATTAGTTCTGTTGCCGTTTTTGTGTCCGGAACTGACAGCCGGTAGGCATCCCTTATCTTTTCATATCCCATATTAAGTGTTTTTACAGTATCTTCACTCACTCCGTAGAGAGTGATGTAATCTCCTGTGTAAGTATTCTTAAGTTCCAGAGGCGTCCCTTCTGCCGATATTTTCCCGCCGTCGATGATAACTACATAGTCCGCCTCAGCAGCTTCTTCCATATAGTGCGTTGTTAAAAACACCGTCATATTTTTATCATTTCTGAGATTAAAGATGACGTTCCAAATTGCTTTTCGTGTTTGCGGGTCAAGTCCTGTAGTCGGTTCGTCAAGAATCAGGATTTTGGGCTGGTGGAACAGCGCCCTGGCAATGTCTATTCTCCTCCGCTGGCCTCCCGATAGCTTTCCAACGGTGCGCTTCATAAGATCTCCAAACTCCAAAAGTTCTGATAGTTCTGCTAATCTCTTCTCAAACGCCTTTCCCACAATGCCGTACAGAGCGGCTCTGCTCTCCAGATTGTCATAGACGGACAGCGCCGTATCCAGTGCAGAAAACTGAAATACCACTCCCAGTTCCCGCTTTATTGAGTTCAAATCCCTGTCAATATCCTTTCCATCGATGATTATCTTTCCGCTGTCTTTTGAAAGCTGCCCACACATAATATTTATTGTTGTAGATTTTCCCGCACCGTTTATGCCGAGAAATGCGAACAGTTCGCCTTCCTTTACACGAAAACTTAAATTCTGGACTGCCGTTATATCTCCGAAGTTCTTGCTCAAGTTGTCTATCCTGATTATGTCTTTCATCTTTCCTCCAGTTGACCTGACAGCCAAATTTTCTCCAGTCGTATTCCCCGACTTTACTTCACCATTAAGAAAATCGGTTGGATATATCACCAGCGCAAATTATAATTCAGCGGTTGGGAAATTGTCAACGGTCAACATAAAAAGCCGCGCAAATAAACTAAAAGCAGGACAACAGATCTGTGATCTGTTGTCCTGCTTTGCAATTAATAGAAGTTTTGTGAATACCTGTCACACTATTAATACATTCCACCTGCATCAGCCGGAGCTGCGGGAGCGGGCGGCTGAGGAATGTCGGCCACAAGAGACTCTGTGGTCAGTACGACAGAAGCTATGGAAGCTGCATTTTCAAGTGCGCTGCGGCAAACCTTTGTCGGGTCAACAACGCCGGAGTCTATCATATTGCAATACTCTTCAGTAGCGGCGTTAAAGCCATAATTTATATCTATGCTGCTTTTAACCTTGTCAAGAATAACGGCGCCTTCAAGTCCGGCGTTCTGTGCAATCTGCTTGATTGGAGCAGTAAGAGCTGTAGCCACAAGCGCGATACCAGTCTTTTCATCTCCGCTGGCGTCGTTCAGCAGATGCTCAACAGCCTTTCCTGCGACAACGTAAGCCGTTCCGCCGCCTGCAACAATGCCCTCTTCAACAGCAGCCTTAGTCGCGTTAAGGGCATCTTCGATGCGGAGCTTCTTCTCCTTCATCTCAGTCTCAGTGGCAGCGCCAACTTTGATAACTGCAACACCGCCAGCCAAACGTGCAAGCCTCTCCTGAAGCTTCTCGCGGTCATATTCTGATGTGGAAGCCTGATACTCGGCCTTTATCTCATTTACCCTTGCCTCTATATCGGCTTTCTCTCCATAGCCATCAACAATGATGGTGTCCTCTTTTGTGGACTTAACCTGACGGGCACGTCCCAGCATATCAATTGTGGCGTCCTTGAGCTCCATGCCAAGCTCTGTAGAAATCACCTGTCCGCCTGTGAGAGCGGCGATGTCTTTCAACATTTCCTTGCGTCTGTCGCCAAAGCCAGGGGCCTTAACGCACAGGCAGTTGAATATACCGCGGATCTTATTAAGTATCAGGTTAGCGAGAGCCTCTCCCTCAACGTCTTCTGCGATTATAACCAGCTTACGGCCGGCCTGGGCCAGATCGTTAAGCAGGTTCAGGATCTCCTGGATGTTGGAAATTTTCTTATCGGTTATGAGGATGTACGGCTCATCATAAACAGCCTCCATCTTCTCGGTGTCTGTGACCATGTACGGGGTAATATATCCCCTGTCAAACTGCATGCCCTCGACTACCTCAGAATATGTCTCTGCTGTCTTTGATTCCTCAACGGTTATAACTCCGTTCTGGGATACCTTTTCCATAGCCTCAGCAATAAGTTTACCGATGTTCTCATCACCTGAAGAAACTGCGCCAACCCTGGCAATATCGCTGGTGCCGGTAACAGGCTGGCTGTTGGCCCTGATGGTCCTGACTGCCGCCTCTACTGCCTTCTGGATACCCTTCTTCATAACCATCGGGTTAGCTCCAGCGGCCACATTCTTTATGCCCTCGTGGATCATTGCCTGGGCAAGGATGGTAGCTGTAGTAGTACCATCGCCGGCAACGTCATTGGTCTTGGAGGCCACTTCCTTAACAAGCTGTGCACCCATATTCTCAAATGGGTCCTCAAGCTCAATCTCCTTAGCTATTGTAACGCCGTCATTAGTGATAAGCGGTGAACCAAATTTCTTATCAAGGACCACGTTCCTGCCCTTGGGTCCCACTGTCAATTTAACTGTATCGGCCAGCTGGTTTACGCCCTTCTCAAGGGATCTGCGGGCGTCCTCGCCGTAAATTATCTGCTTTGCCATTATTGCTGCCTCCTAATTATTCAACTATAGCAAGTATGTCGCTCTGACGGACTATGGTCAGCTCATCGTCATCCAGTTTTACCTCAGTGCCTGAGTACTTACCGGTAATAACCTTATCGCCCACGTCCACTTCCATCTCAACCTCATTACCATCAATAAAGCCGCCTGGGCCCACTGCTACCACTTCATATACCTGTGGCTTTTCCTGGGATGCGCTTGTGAGGATAAGACCGCCCTTTGTGGTCTCCTCTGCTGGAACCCGCTTTATAATGACTCTGTCTGCTAACGGTTTGAGTGTCATTTCTGCTGCCTCCTGTATCTGAATATATTTTTAACTGTTTTTGGGCGTTTAGCACTCAACTTGCATGAGTGCTAAACTGCTATTATAATAACCCACTTCAATTCATTCTGCAATAGTTATTATGCCTATGTTTTGCAAATTGTTTACCAATATTTATAGTCATTTTGATAATCTACTATAAATTTTCTCCCCAATATAATTCCTGTAGAATCACTCATCTTTAATTCGCAGCCGGCGCCATCACATTGCCGCAGCCACGCGGATAAATAAAATTTACGCCTCCGCGTATTATTCGTATATCCGCCTTCATTGCCTCCAGCCGCTCACCGTCCGCATTTATAACTAGTTTTTTCTGCCCCTCAATTTTTACATGCCTGCCCTGGCTGTACTCAATTATCTGCGGATGCTTGGCCCAATCTCCGTTGGCGTAGTCCTTCAGCAGCACAGCGGCCTTCAGCCGGCTCACTTTCCCCGCAATAAGTATATCCAGCAGGCCATCGTCAGGAAGAGCTGTTTTTGTGGGGTTAAAACCGCCTCCATAAAACCTTCCATTGCAAACGCACACAAGGGCAAATACCCCGCTGTGTTCACTTTGGTCAGTAAATATGCGCAGCTTTTGGTTAAGCCCTTTTATGAAATTGACAACCAGAGATACAATATACGCCCCTGTGCCGGAGATAAACGGGAAGCTGCTGCACTTGTGTACATCCGTTCCTACTCTGGCGTCAATTCCAACAGAGCATATATTAATGCACTTTCTTCCGTTTACGTCGATTATATCCATAGGATGTGTTTCGCCATGGACAAGCGCGTCAATATCTCGGAAAGTCTTTATTTTCTCGCCAAAAATACGCAAAAAGTCGTTGCCGGTTCCGCATGGATACTGAGTCACAGCTGCGTTGGCAAATCCAGCCGCGCCATGTACGCATTCAGCCAGGGTCCCGTCTCCGCCAAAAGCATAGACTCTCAGCTCTCGTCCCTTGATTGCCTCACGTCGCACTTTTTCTGAGGCATCCATCGGCGCCACTGTCTCATATATCTCATAATCGCAGCCAAGGTCTTCCATAAGTCCGGCTATCCGGCCCTTTTCAGCTTCAACATCACGTTTTTTACCGCCGGCAACAGGATTTATTATAAAAAGATGCCTCATTTTGCACCACGTCTCCCGCTGCCGGATGCCTTTGTTGAGAACATATAATATCCGCACTTTATCATGCCATTGTAAAGTTTGCGAACCTTAACCGCCCGCCGTCCAAAATGGCTCTCTAGTTCCTCATCTGAAGATATGATGTTTATGTCCCACCCTCGGCGCGATTTCATGGCTTCGCCAAACTTTTCAATCAACTCCGCCGCCTGGCGTTTCTCCATAAGGCGCTCCCCATAAGGAGGGTTAGTAACTATTATTCCGTCAAAACTATCCCTGTCAAATTTACAGGCATCGGCCTTAGAAAAAGAGATAAGTCTGTCAACACCGGCTCTCTTTGCGTTTTGCCTTGCAATTTCCACGGCTTTAGGATCTATATCCGAGGCTGCTATATGATATTCTCTGTCAAATTCTTTCGACTTTGCCTCACTGCGCGCATCGCGCCAGATAAGTTCCGGCACCCAGTCCCATTTCTGAGCAGAGAAAGAGCGCGCAATGCCTGGCGCACGGCCTTTCGCCGCAAGGGCCGCTTCTATGGCAATAGTCCCGCTACCGCAGAATGGATCACAAAACTCTCCTTTTCCTCTGTACCCCGCTATGTCCACTAAAGCCGCTGCAAGCGTCTCCCTTAAAGGGGCAGCCACCTGTGCCGGTCTGTAGCCGCGTTTATGGAGCCCAATGCCCGTGGTGTCAAGATAGAGCACGGCCTCATCCCGCATTATGGAAAACTGTATTTGATAAAGCGCGCCGTTTTCCGGAAGCCAGGACATTTTATAAATTGCCCCCAGCCTTTTGGACACCGCTTTCTTAATTATCTTCTGGCAATCCGGCACAGAGTGCAACTGTGAATTCAAGCTGTAGCCTTTGACAGGGTAGGCCCCATTTTTAGGGATATACCTCTCCCACTCCATTGATCTGACAGCCTCAAACAGTTGATCGAAAGTCAAAGCGCGGCATCTGCCAATCTCTATCAGTATTCTCTCTGCAAAGCGGCTTCGTATGTTTGCTTTGGCAATATCATTCAGCGATCCGGAGAAGTTCACACGTCCGTTTTCTCCTTTCACATCACCCATACCCATGTGCCGCAGTTCATTGCCCAACGGCCCTTCAAGTCCAAAAAGGCACGGCGCGCACAGTTTAAACTCCATAATGTCACATCTCTCTCAAAACAAAGTGCATTAATGATACCACAGTCGGCATGTTATTTCAATCTTATCCGGCGGGGCGTTCATTGAAATAAACTGTAAGCCGTGTTATCATAGACTAGCAAAAAGGCGGAAACCGTCAGGGGGATATGTATGAGCAAAGTATCTTTTATATCCACACCTTCTTATGAGGACAGCGTTGTATACGCGGCTGTATGCCGGCATTTTCAGGAACATATACAGGCTCTGCCAAAGCCAGGCATGCGCGTCCTAATTAAGCCGAACCTGCTGTCTGCCCGCAGGCCCTCCGCCGCTGTAACTACGCATCACTCACTTATCGCGGCTGTTATACGCTGCCTTCATGAACTGGGCATCACAGATATCGTTGTAGCGGACAGCCCCGGAGGCTTATATAACCAGGAGCACTTCCGTGCGGTCTGCTCTGCCGCCGGCCTTACCCGTCCTGAGACGAAGCCGTATCTCAACCGCAATTTTTCGTACGGCCATGTAAAGCCCCCAGTAAACAATCCTCTGGTCCACAGCTACAACATTATAACTCCCGCTATCAGCGCCGATTATATTATTAACATGCCAAAGCTTAAAACCCACGCCATGACTACAGTTTCAGCCGGCGTGAAAAATCTTTTCGGAATGATACCCGGCCTGCAAAAGCCAGATATGCACCGGCGCTTCCCCGACATATCCGGTTTTTCCAGAATGCTTTGCGAACTGGCAGTCACCATAAAACCGGACCTCACCATATTAGACGCCGTTGACTCCATGGAGGGCAACGGTCCAGGCGGAGGCACCGTAAAGCACACAGGGTATACTTTTGCCTCAACGGACGTCTTTGCGTTAGACGTCGCCGCGTGTCTATTCATGGGCTTGACACCCTCAAGTATACCTCATTTGGACGCCGCTTCAAATCTCAGCCTGCTGCCTGAATCCATCGAGTACTCGGGAGACAGTTTCACCCCGTGCCCCCAGCCTTTTATGCTTCCCGATGCGGCAAAGAGCACCAGCTTTCTGGACAGTGTGCCCCGTCCTTTCAGGGGCGCGGCATCAAAAGTAATGGATGTCCTTTTACGTTCATATCCCCATGTAGACAGGAAGAAATGTGTTGGCTGCGGAAAGTGCGCCGAAAGCTGCCCACAGAAGATAATCTCAATTACCGGAGGTAAGGCTGCCATGCCAAGGCGCGGCTGCATCTCATGCTTCTGCTGCCAGGAGATGTGCCCCGCCCACGCTATAGTGGTACGCAGAGGACTAAAAAATTTATAGTATATATTTAGCCAGCGCCCTATGTAAAGCGCTGGCTAAATATATACTAACCCACAGCATTCTCTGTTATCTATCCCGCTATCCTGCCGTTCTTCACCATTGCCGCAACAGTGCTGTTGCTGTCGTCAAGACTTTCCACTATGTCCATAAGCTCATTGAAGCTATCCCAGGGCATGGTAGATATCCAGCCATACTCCTGCTGCGCCGAGTCTGTAAACATGTCCTGATAATCGTAGACTGACAGAATATAGTCAAGCTCCGTCATGTCCTCTGGGCGCTCTGTCATGTCTATCCGGCAGAATCTTAAAAGCGGCTTATCTATTGGGAGTGTCATATCCTCAAGATAGATATAATCAACATTTTCAATTTCAGCCTCAGCTTGTTTTACATTCCGTTCATAGACTATCTCTGATATAGCAGACTCGATCTTCACCGGCATAAATTTATAGCATATCCCATTAGTTAAAACATAAATTTGCGTTTGGGTATCGCCTGACCAGATTTCCGCTCCTTCACCCATTGTACAGCTCTTATATTGATAGGCCGGATCAAGGTATTCTTTTATGTAGCTGTCTGTTGCCCCTCCATCAGCAAGCATAAACTTCCTGCACTGCTCAATTTTTAGAGCTAATTCAGTAATTTTTGACCTTGTCAGTTCATCAGTGACCTCCCTTATGCTATGCGGATCCTCAGATAGACCGGTGTATGTACTACCCTTATACTCATGGGCCTCTTCTATGTAAATCGTATATCCATTATCCAGATCTGACGTGTATACCTCCCCGCCCACAATCTCCCCAGTGGGAGGTTGCGGACGAAGGATGTAGAAGAGGGCCGCGGCAATGAGGATAAGTGCAGCCGCCGCGGAAAACACTATGGCTTTTTTATTTTTCCCTTTTTCCACAGCGCTCTCCTCCTCAAAAAGATTGCTTCAAAAGCGGTCACTATCTGTTAGATGCGATTGGCGGAAGCATGGGCAGGTCAGCGTCCTCGTCTATATTAAGTATCTCCAGCGCTTCCTCCAAAACGGCTTCAGCGTTGAGTATCGTATAATACTTTCCGTAAGAACCATCAATCGATAACTCATTTATCTCACCCAGGAGGATCGTCTTCGAGTCATCGCCGTCTCTCACCCATATCTGCAAAGTCAGATCACCTTGCGGATATCTTCTACCGACCTTCGT
>CALXCS010000045.1 GCA_944386875.1 uncultured Oscillospiraceae bacterium | reverse complement strand
GTCGAACATCGAGAATGTCACATTCTGCCTGACTAGCTTCTGGTCTATTGGGGTGGGAATGATGTGCTGGCGCTGATCCGTACAGGAAACCACGGCGATTGTTTGGAAAGTAACCGATACGAAAGGGCCGTCGTAGTTTTGAGTCTACGGCGACCCTTTGAATATTCAATGATTTTGCTTTACAACTCCAACTTCTCCAGCCACTCATCAAATGACTTCTTGGAAATACGAATTGCCGTACCAATACGCACGGTCTTGAAGTGACCTTCCTTCACCAGTGTATAGGCCGATGTGCGCCCAATGTTGAGCATGGCAGCCACATCTTCTACGGTGTAAGTGCGCGCTTCCGGCAGCGGACGCTTTTCATGATTTTCCATTGTTTAACCTCCATGATTTGCTCGGTCAACAAGGCTTGAAGTGAGAAGATCGGCACTGCATCCAAGCTGATTCCTGCTAAGAATTTGCTAATAGGACGCCTTAAAAAGTGCGTCATGATGCGGCCTTTTGTGCAAGTTTCATCACAAAAACCTTGTACCCAGAGATATGTTTTGAAAGAGAAATAATGGGAAGTTACATCCGGTCCGTACATCACTGGTCACGCCATACTCCTAAGCGGGATGTAGTGCGTTCGAGTCGCGCCGGGGGTGCCATATAGCGGCGGACCGCAGAGGTTCGCCGCGTTTTTATAGGTCCATTTTTAAAACCGGCACCACGCCAGAGCAGGATTTCACCCGCTCTGGCTTATTTTTTACATCTGTCACAATTTGTACATCGCAGTACAGGGAAATACTTGACATGGTGAACAACTTCTCTCATAATAAATACATTAAATGTAAAACAGGAAGGAGTCATAAGAATGTCAATAATGCGGTTTAACTTTCGGTCCCAGGCCCTGGAGCGGTATGCAGATATAACAGTTGTTTTCCCAACTGACAGTTACTCTTACTATGACATGACCCAGGGGAGACGTCATCACACCGCCCCAGGAGCCCCGGCGCTTCCCGTTTACCGGCCCGGTATGAAATTCCAGACTATCTATCTCATCCATGGCGGCGGCGATGACGATTCCCTTACTTACCGTTATACAAACGCCGAGAGGTACGCCCAGGAGAATCGTGTCATGCTTGTCACCCCCAACATCTCAAACAGCTTCGGCGTTGACACACAGTACGGCTTGGGCTATTTCACATTTCTCACCCAGGAGCTGCCTGTAGTGGTGCAGACCCTCTTTGCATCATCGCCGCGGCGGGAGGACAACTTTATCATGGGATACGCCATGGGCGGCAACGCCGCTCTGGGCGCTGCAATCCGCCGTCCGGATCTCTACGCCGCCTGCGTGGACATCTCAGGCGGCATAGGTATGACTCTCAATACCGAAGCGCTAAAGGGCGGGCTGTCCCAGGAGAATAGCTTCAGAATATACGCAAGTTCCTTCGGCCCCGCCGACAAAATTGACGGGTCTGAGTACGATATCTATACACAGGGTAAAAACAGTCTTGCAGCAGGAGAGCAGCAGCCGGATTTTTTCCTCCTCTGCGGCGAGAACGAGTTCATCCGCAGTAGAGTCGACGCAGACGCCGCCATTATGGCAGAAATGGGCTATAATGTAACATATATTATAGAGCCCGGCTGCGACCACAACTTCGACATGTGGGACATGTCCATACGGAAAGCCATGTATCAGCTGCTCCCGCTAAATAGGGCCGCAATATATCCCGAAGGGTGATATCCGCCCCTGCCCCGATCCTCAGCGGCATATAGGCGCCGCCCTGAGCCGGCAACACATCTCAGTACGCCTGCCGGCGAATTTTCCCTTTGGCTTACTGCCGCACCTTCACCACGAATTATTGTCCGCCTCAAATTGCCAGAAACAATTTGAGGCGGACTTTTCTTTAGCCCCATGCTACTCTTTGTCTGCACGGGTCAGCGCCGCCGCCTTCCCCCTTCAAACTGTTTTGCAATAATTTTTTATCGAATAACAGTAAAAAATTATTGCAAAACAGTTTGAGATATGGTATTCTCTCTTCAAAGGAGGAGATAACATGAAGCAAAAAGAGCTGTCTGTGTGGCTGCGCGTAACGGCAATAATCATCGGTATATTCCTGGTGCTGGCCTGTATTTTCCTGGCCCCCACCAGCGGGCGCGAGGCAGAGGAATCGGTTCCCGGGAGCTACTGGTGGACCGTCATATCCCTCTACATAACGGCGGTTATAGCTTTCCTGGCGTTGGGCAACGCCTATCTTATATTCACCGACATCGGGCGCGACAGGAGCTTCACCCGCATAAACGCCCTCAGGCTGCGCCGGATAAGCATCCTGGCCGCCGCTGACGCCGCGATATATCTCATAATATTCGGCGTCCTCGCAGTTATAGGGTCACTAAATCCTGTGGGGCTTCTAATACGCGGCGCCATTGCGCTGTTTTGCGCCGGCGCCTCTGCCGCGTCCGCCGCTCTATCGCATCTTACCGTGAAAGCCGCCGACATACAGGCGGACAATGACCTTACCATATGAGGTACTGCTATGGGTATACGGATTAATCTCGATGTTATGATGGCCAAAAGGAAAATAAGCCTTACTGAGCTGGCGTCCCGAGTAGGGATTACTGCGGCTAACCTGTCAGTGCTGAAAACTGGGAAGGCAAAAGCAATACGTTTTTCCACTTTGGAGGCGCTGTGCCGTGAACTGAAGTGCCAGCCGGGTGACATATTGGAATACAGTCAGGAGGATGAACTCCATGGAAAAGAAATATGAATATGTCCGTCTGCGGGATCAGGAGTTTTCTGCAATGGAAGTGTTGGCCCTGGGCCTGGGCCTGCTTTTATCGCTGATATGGCTCAATGTTTTCAGCTTTGACTCCATTTTGGAAAACGGTATCCCTGGACTTGGCGTATTTATTTTCACCCTCTCCGCACTTTCTTCAGAGATAGCCTATCTTAAGGGCAGAGCCGACTTCTCAAACGGTATTTTTACAAGCCTGGGCTCTGTTTTAGTGGCCCTTGGGTGCTTTTTGACAGGCAGTTATGTGCTGCGCCTTATATCAATTGCCCTGCTGGCCGTCATCCTGCCTATGGCTGCCTTTGCTCTCTCCGGCGAGAGATCGGTAAATTGGAAAACTCCCAGGTCAGTTTGGATAACTGTCAAACTCTTTTTCCCTGCGCTGTTCAGGGCCTGGCCACTGCCGTTTTTTGCCGCGTTAAGGCGGCGAAGCGGCGCAGGCCGCGCCGCGCTGGGCGCTATAGCCGGAGTGTGCCTTACAGTCCCCATATTGATGATAGTCGTATATCTTCTGACAGAGGCAGATCAGGTGTTTGGCGGCCTTCTCCGCAGTTTCACCGACTGGCTGGCCAGGGTGGAATTCTGGGAAATCTTCCGCCATGTTTTACACACGGCCATATTCGCCCTGATATTTTTCTCGCTGCTTTACACTCTAAAACACCCTGCCCGCCCGTCTTGGAAACAGTCCCCCTCCGCCGCTGCGGAAGGCGGTCTGGGCGGCACGGATTCCTCCGCTGTCGGCAAAGTACACGCTTCGGAGGATGCGTCAAATGGCCAACAGCCCTCCGGCCCGTCACCTGCATATATAGGAAAAGTATGCCTCACAGTGGTTCTTACACTGCTAAACGCCGTATATCTCATTTTCTGCGCGGTGCAGGTGGTGTATCTTTTTGGCGGGGCAGAGTCCGCCGCCATGTCCGGCGGCTACGCCCAGTACGCCAGAAGCGGCTTTTTCCAGCTTGTGGCCGTCGCCGCCATTAATATATGGGTGATGCTGGCCTCCGGCGGCCTTGCCGCCTCCCCGAAGGGGAAGGCTCTCAGGGCGGAGGCGCTTGTACTCACTGGGCTTACGCTTGTTATTCTCGCCTCTGCCCTTATGCGCATGTGCCTTTACATCGGCGAGTACGGGCTGAGCATGCTCAGGATAATGACGCTCTGGGCGATGGCCTTTATCCTCGTGTGCCTCTCGGCTGCGGCCGTCAGGTGCTGCCGGCGGGATTTCAAGTTCTGGCCCGTCTTTTTCTCGGCAGTCGTGTTGGGCTGGTCCGTCTTTACGATTCTGAGGCCCGATGTGATTGTGGCCGATTACAATCTGAAGGCGTATTTAAGGGGAGAGCTGCCGTCCATAGATGTGGAATATATCTCTTCGATCTCGCCTCAGGCCAGGGAAGTTTTGGAGAAAGCCGATCTGGATCTTTACTGACCGGCGCTATCGCCGCCTGACGGCCTTCCTGCGTCTCGCCGCCGTTTTTTGAAATCCGCCGGTGTAATAACGCCGCTTGGCTCCTCATATAATGCTTACAGAAAACGCCCGCATCTTTTGCGGGAGGCGAGGAGTGGAACAATTGGACAGAACTAACGACGCGGTGGAATTGTGCGGTGAAATAGTTGGGAAGCCTGAGTTATCCCATACAGCAAGGGACGGGGAGTATTTTAAATTCCCGCTGGCAATAGAACGTCTCTCCGGCACCTTGGATATAGTAAACGTGGTGGTCAGCCGTCAGATGATGGAAAGCCTTGAGGTTGAACCGCTTCCCAGGCTGCGTGTTTTGGGAGAAGTACGGTCCTTCAATAACCGCAGCGGCAGTGGGCCAAGGCTTGTTATAACTGTGCTGGCAAAACACATGGAGTTCACTGATGACGGCTATGCAAACTCAGTGCTCATCACAGGCAGCCTGTGCAAGGATCCCAACCTTCGGCGCACGCCCATGGGCAGGGAAATATGTGACATGATGATAGCGGTGAACAGGCCCTACGGCAGGTCCGACTACCTTCCCTGCATCGCATGGGGTTCCCTAGCCCGCGAGGCCGCCTGCTGGCACGTGGGCGACCAGGTTAAGCTGTCCGGAAGGCTACAGAGCCGCACATACATAAAGCTTCTTGATGGGCAGGCTGTGGAAAAAACAGCTTATGAAATATCTATTTCAGCGCTGAGCCTGATGGAAGGCGTTTAGCACATACATCCATTGCAAACTGTTTACAGAAATATTACTTGACGTATACCCCTCTTAGAAATAAAATATCTCTGAATAAGCAATTTAGTATTCAGGGGATTTACATATGAGAAAAACAAAAATAGTCTGTACTATCGGGCCGGCCTCTTCCAGCGAGGACGTTTTAACCCAGATGTGCCTGGCAGGTATGAACGTGGCAAGGCTGAACTTTTCCCACGGCACCCATGAGGAGCACAAGGCGAAAATCGATATGATAAAAAAGGTCCGGGAAAAGCTGGATTTGCCGATAGCCATAATGCTGGATACAAAGGGGCCAGAGTATCGCATACGCACTTTTAAAAATGGTAAGATCTTTTTAAATGACGGCGATAAGTTCACATTTACCACAAGGCAACTTGAGGGAGACGAGACGATAGTATCCGTCTCATACGACGGCCTGGCCGACGAGATGTCCCCAGGCGATAAGATACTTCTGAACAACGGCCTTATGGCCTTTACGGTGGACTCCGTTAACGGGCCGGATATCCTGTGTACCGTGGACGTGGGCGGGGAACTCTCCGACAGGAAGAGCATGAGTTTTCCTGACAAGGTTTTAAAGCAGGTGTATCTCAGCGAGCAGGACAAGAGCGACATACTGTTCGGCGCCGAAAACGATGTGGACTTCATCGCCTGCTCCTTTGTCTCCAATGCCCAGGACCTGCGGGATGTAAAAGGGTTCCTCCAGGAAAACGGAGTCTCAGGCATAGACCTTATCGCCAAGATAGAAAACCGCGCCGGAGTGGACAATATAAAAGAGATATGCGGCGAGTGCGAGGGCATCATGATAGGGCGCGGCGATATGGGCGTGGAGATCCCCTTTGAGGAGCTCCCCGGCATACAAAAGCACTTGATAACCCAGTGCAGGATGTGGGGCAAGCGCGTTATCACAGCAACTGAAATGCTCGAGTCCATGATCCACAATGCCCGTCCCACCAGGGCAGAGATATCCGACGTTGCCAACGCCGTATATGACGGCACCAGCGCCATTATGCTCTCCGGCGAGACTGCCGCAGGAAAGTACCCCGTTCTGGCAGTGGAGGCCATGTCGCGCATAGCCTGTGAGACGGAGCGGCGTATTCACTACAAAAAGCGTTTTTTGAACGCTGAATTTCATATAAAGAACATCGTGGACGCCATCTCCCATGCCACATGCGGTATGGCAATAGATATAGACGCGCAGGCAATAGCCGTCTGCTCCCTCTCTGGGATGACGGTGCGTATGGTTTCCAGGTTCCGTCCGCCAATGGATATCTTGGGATTGACCACAAACATAAAGACCTGGAGAAAGCTGGCTCTGTCCTGGGGCGTACAGCCGGCTCTCTGTGAGGAATTTAATTCCACCGACGTGCTCTTCTATACCGCTGCAAAAGTGGCAAAGGATAAGCTGGGCCTCAACCCAGGCGACAGGATCGTCATAACCGGCGGCGCCGCCGGCTCCAGCGGACAGACAAACCTTATAAAAGTCGAAAAGATCTGATTTGGCAAAAACAGCATATATAATAATTACAGGAGGCCGCTCGGCCTCCTGTAATTTACTATTTTGCCCTGGTATCGCAGTATATGCATCTATATACGCCGTGCTCCGGATCTGTCAGCCGGAACACATGCTCCAGCCCCTGCTCAGTAGAGGTGATACACCTGGGGTTTTTGCATTTTATGACGCCCCTGATGGTGTCTGGCAGGCTTGGGTGGCGTTTTTCCACCCGCACGCCGTCCCTGATTATATTCACCGTTATATGCGGGTCAATGTAGCCCAGTATATCAAAATTCAGGTCTATAACCTCGTTGACCTTTAATATATCCTTGCGTCCCCTCTTTGAGCTGGGGGCATTTTTAATAAGGGCAACCTCGCAGGAGAGCTTGTCCAGCTTTAAGTAGCTGTATAGCTCCATGCCCCTGCCGGCTGGTATGTGGTCGATTACCACTCCGTTTACTATTGTCCCTATCAGCATCTCACTCCACCCCCAGAAGTTTCAGTATCAGCGCCATACGGATATACTTCCCATTGAGCACCTGTTTAAAGTAACAGGCCCTGGGGTCTGAATCTATAGCCGTGGATATCTCGTTGACCCTGGGCAGAGGGTGCATAATCGTCAGGTCATCCTTGGCGTTTGCCAGCTTATCGGGGGTGAGTATATACGTATCCTTCAGCCGCACATAATCAGCCTCGTTAAAGAATCTCTCCCTCTGGACCCGGGTCATATACAGCACGTCAAGCTGCGGCATGGCGTCTGTAAGGGATTCAGTCTCGATAAAATCCACCTTGCCCGCCTCCAGCACGTCCGTAAGCACGTGCTCGGGCACCCGCAGCTCCTCTGGGGATATCAGCACAAACCGTATACCGCGATAGCGGCTCATTGCCGAGATAAGCGAGTGGACAGTGCGGCCGAATTTCAGATCCCCGCAGCAGCCTATCGTCATGTCAGTAAGCCTGCCTTTTTCCCTGGTGATGGTCAAAAGGTCCGTCAGCGTCTGGGTGGGGTGGTTGTGTCCGCCGTCGCCTGCGTTTATCACCGGTATCGGCACGCACATATCCGCCACCAGCGGCGCCCCCTCTTTAGGGTGGCGCATTGCGATTATATCGGCAAAGCAGCTTACGGTCCTGGCGGTGTCCGAGACGCTCTCGCCTTTGGCGGCAGAGCTGGACTGGGCCTCGGAAAAGCCCAAAACGCTGCCGCCCAGCTCCAGCATCGCCGCCTCAAAGGAAAGGCGGGTCCTGGTGGACGGCTCATAGAAAAGCGTAGCCAGCTTTTTCCGGCGGCACTTTTCCGCATAGTCGTCCGGATGGGCGATTATATCCTGGGCTTTAGCTATAAGCTGGTCAATCTCCTCCGTGGAAAGCTGCTGTATATCGATAAGTCCGTTCATCTGCCGGCTCCTATCCAACTCTCGTCGGAGGGGTTGTCCCTGAAGGCTATAAGCCTCTCAACGTCATCCTTGGAAATATATCCCTCCTGGGCCGCCACACGGGCAACGGTGTCGAAATCAGTAAGGCTTACCGCCTTCACTCCGGCATCCGCAAGCCTATCGATGCCCCTTTTCATACCGTAGGTGAATATGCAGACTATGCCAAGCACCTCCGCCCCCTCTTCCCTGAGGGCGTTTACAACCTCGATGACGCTGCCGCCCGTGGATATGAGATCCTCCACAACGACAACCTTCTCGCCCTTCTCCAGCCGTCCCTCAATCCTGTTCTGACGGCCGTGGTCCTTATTGCCGCCACGGACATATCCCATTGGCAGGCCCATAATATGGGCGGTGATCGCCGCATGGGCTATGCCCGCCGTGCTGGTACCCATCAGGGCCTGGGCCTCTGGGAAATTCTCCTGAACAAGTTTTGCCAGGCCGTTTTCCACATCGCCCCGCACCTGGACATCCGAGAGGGTCAGCCTGTTATCGCAGTACACAGGGCTTTTGATTCCGCTGGCCCATATAAAAGGTTCCTCTGGGCGCAGGAAAACCGCCTTTATTTTCAAAAGATCCTTCGCTATAAGTTCTTTCATACATTGCCTCCTACAAATTCACTCATACATCTCTCATACGCCGCCACCGGATCGGCAGCAGCGGTGATGGGCCTGCCTACGACGATGTAGTCCGAGCCTATCTGGTTGGCCTGGGCGGGCGTCATCACGCGTTTCTGGTCGCCCTTGTCGCCGTCAGCAAACCTGACGCCAGGTGTAACCGTTAAAAATCCGCTGCCACAGGCTGAGTGTACCGTCTGGGCCTCCTGGGGCGAGCAGACAACGCCGTCAAGGCCGGCTTTTGCCGCATTGGCGGCGTATTTCATAACGGTGTCCGGCAGTTCCCCGCCTATACCCAGTTCATTTGCCATAACATCCTGGGATATGCTGGTGAGCATCGTCACCGCTATAAGCAGCGGACGGGTGCCGTCGGGCCTTGTGAGCCCCTCCAGGGCCGCCTCCATCATCTCGATGCCGCCGCCGGCGTGGAGATTCGTCATATCCACATCAAGCCTCGAGAGCACCGCCATGGCCTTTTTCACCGTATTCGGTATATCGTGGAGCTTCAGATCCAGGAATATCTTGTGTCCCCTGTCCTTTATTGCCTTCACTATTGACGGCCCCTGTGAGTAATAAAGCTCCATGCCTATCTTCACAAAGGGCTTTCTGCCTCCGAACTTGTCCAGGAAGTCAAAAGTCTCCTGAGCAGAGGCAAAATCACACGCGACTATAACATCTCTTCCCATCAGTGAGCACCTCCTATTATGTCTGATAGCCTTTCAATGCCCAGTTCCTCCATAAGTCCGGGCAATTCCTCTATTATCTCCTTGGCGGCAAGGGGGTTTTTAAGGTTTGCAGCCCCCACCTCCACCGCCGTGGCCCCCGCCAGCATCATCTCTATCACATCCTGGGCAGAACTTACGCCGCCCATGCCTATGATGGGTATGTACACAGCCTCATAGACCTGCCAGACCATCCTCAGCGCCACAGGGAACACCGCGGGCCCCGAGAGCCCTCCCGTGACATTCTTCAGCACCGGCGCCCGCCGCTTTATGTCTATCCTCATACCCATAAGCGTATTTATGAGGCTTATCCCGTCGGCCCCCGCCCTTTCGCAGGCTGAAGCTATTGCCGCTATATCTGTCACGTTTGGGGAGAGCTTCATATATACCGGCTTTTTCGTCACCGCCTTAACGGCTCTCGTTACCTGGGCCGCGCTCTCCGGCGACGTGCCGAAGCTCATACCGCCGTTATGTACGTTGGGGCAGCTTATATTCACCTCAATAATCCCCACGCACTCCTGGGCGTCTATCCTGCCGCAGCACTCCACATACTCGTCTATGGAAAAGCC
>CALXCS010000044.1 GCA_944386875.1 uncultured Oscillospiraceae bacterium | reverse complement strand
ACCAGGGAATTAACCCTCTTGTTGCTGTGGTGCTGGCTTCCCGTGGCCAGAGTGCACGAAGCGATATAGACAGGATGACCGGCAGGTGCCAGGAAGAACTGAGCGACCCCATGATGTTGGCAGATATGCACAGGGCATCTGAGAGGGTACGACGGGCGATTGATGAGGGAGAACATGTTGCAGTTTACGGAGACTATGATGTAGACGGCATAACATCCAGCTGCCTTGTGGCAGATTATCTCAGAAGCAAGGGCCTAACATGCGACATATACATACCTGACAGGCTTGAGGAGGGATACGGTGTTAAATCCAAGGCCCTTGACATAATAAAGGGATGGGGCGCCAGCCTTGTGATAACTGTAGATTGCGGTATAACGGCCTTTGAAGAGGCGAGACACGCGGCAGAGCTGGGGCTTGACCTTGTTATAACCGACCACCACGAATGTTGTGGTGAAATACCTTGCGCGCTTGCTGCTGTAGATCCCAAAAGGCCGGATTGCGAATCACCGGCAAAGGACCTGGCGGGAGTTGGAGTCGCATTTAAATTAATATGCGCCGTTGAAGGCCCTGGATCCGGCGACAGGCTTCTGAGCGAGTATGGAGACCTGGTGGCTGCGGGGACAATAGCCGATGTGATGCCTGTCACAGGGGAGAACCGTGTAATAATAAGAAAGGGACTTGAACTGATACGAGCGGGGAAAAGACCTGGAATTGGAGAGCTGTGTTCAGCTGCCGGACTGGCAGGTAAGAGGACCAGCGTAACAAATGTGGGGTTTGTTCTGGCGCCGAGAATAAACGCTGCGGGGCGTATTGGCAGCACGGATACTGCGGTGGATCTGCTGATGACCAGGGACAGGGCGGAGGCATCAAGACTTGCTCTGGAGCTTTGCGGACTTAACAGGGAGCGCCAGAGAATAGAGAGCGAAATGTTTAAGGAGGCCTTGGAGACGCTCAAAAGCGGATGCAGCGCTGGCGGCCCTGTGGTGTTGTCCAGCAGTAGATGGCACCAGGGCGTTGCAGGCATCGTGGCCTCAAAAATGGTTGAACGTGTTGGCCTGCCTGCGGTTATAATATGTGTAAAGGATGGAGTCGGCAGAGGCTCATGCCGGAGTGTGGACGGGTTTAATATATACGACGCGCTGTCAAAGTGCAGCGACATTCTATTAAGTTACGGCGGACATGAGATGGCGGCTGGCCTCACTATTGAAGAGGACAGAATAGACGATTTAAGGGACAGACTGGACAAAATATTCAGCAGCGGCCCGGCATTGCCGAAAGAACGGCTTTTGAATGTTGACTTTGAGGTGATTAAGCCGAGACTGATTACACTGGAAAATATCGAGGCGTTAGAGACACTCGAGCCGTATGGTACGGGAAACCCGCAGCCGCTGCTCTGCATGAGAGACATGCGTGTGGAGAATGTGGCGTCTCTGGGAGAGGGAAAACATACTAAAATGTGGTTAAGCAAGGGTGGAAATGTCTTTGAAGCGGTGTTTTTCTCAAAAAACATGAATGAGCTGTGCGCCAGAGCCGGCATATACGCCGATGCGGCTTTTACTCCGCAGGTGAATGAATTCCGTGGAAGACGGAATGTACAGCTGAACTTAGTGGATTTTATCGCCCATGATAACTGATACGGGAGGAGGAAGCCAGATGAAAAAAGAGGGTATGGCTGTTGCCACTGTGAATGTTACAGACGATGGTGCGGAAAAAGAGTATCAGGAGTTAGTAAACTCTATCAATCAGCACACGCAGATTAAAGACCTTGCAAAGATAAGGGAGGCTTTTGAATTTGCCCGCAGGGCACACGGAGATCAGAGAAGGAAAGACGGCAGCCTCTATATAACGCACCCGCTGGCAGCGGCTGTTATTGTTGCGGAGATGGGGATTGACGAAGACTCGATAATAGCTGCAATTTTACACGACTGCATTGAGGATACGAATGTAAGTTATGAGGATATAGCCAAGCGGTTCGGCGCCAGCGTTGCTGACATTGTGGACGGCGTTACAAAGCTCACTCGTGTGGTGTATACCAGCAAAGAGGAAGAGCAGATGGAGAACCTGCGCAAGATGCTGATGGCTATGGCCAGGGACATCCGGGTTATTCTCATAAAGATGGCGGACCGCCTGCACAACATGCGGACCATGGCATACCAGTCTGAGAGCAAGCAGCGGGAGAAAGCGCTGGAGACCATGGAGATATACGCCCCAATAGCGCACCGCCTGGGTATGCAGAAAATAAAATGGGAACTTGAGGATTTATCGCTTCTATATCTTGATCCTGTTGGCTATGAGGAGATAAGCCAAGGGCTGGCAGAACGGGAAAAGGCAGATGACGGCTTTATGGAGCGCACCGAGAAGGCCATTAAAAAGCGTGTTCAGGATGCCGGCATAAAAGGAACAGTCCAGAGCCGCACAAAGCACATCTACAGTATTTACAGAAAAATGTACGGGCAGAACAAGCAGTTCTCCGAGATACTGGACTTATACGCATTTCGCGTAATTGTGGATGACATAGCCGATTGCTACAATGTGTTAGGATGCATACACGAACTTTACCATCCGGTGCCGGGCAGGTTTAAAGATTATATAGGAACGCCAAAGCCTAATATGTATCAGTCCCTGCATACGACGGTAATAGGCAGCGAGGGCATACCATTTGAGGTACAAATACGTACCTGGGAGATGCACCGTACTGCTGAGTACGGAATAGCCGCCCACTGGAAATACAAGGAAGGTATATCCGGAAAATCCGATGAGGAGAAGTTCGCGTGGATAAGGAACCTGCTGGAAGCCCAGCAGGAATCAGACGCTCAGGATTTCTTCAGCTCTTTGAAAGTGGATATGTTTTCCGACGAGGTGTTCGTGTTTACGCCACAGGGAGATGTAAAGAGCCTGCCTGCCGGAGCGACGCCTATAGACTTTGCGTACAGCATACATTCAGCCATAGGCAACAGGATGACATGCGCAAAAGTCAATGGCCGTATTGTCCCGTTTTCGCATGTTCTGCAAAACGGCGACGTGGTGGAAGTTATAACGTCCAATACTTCAAAAGGCCCCAGCCGCGATTGGCTTGGCATGGTGAAGAGCTCTGAAGCCAGAAACAAGATACGCCAGTGGTTTAAGAAAGAGCGGCGTGAGGAGAATATCGTAAACGGCAAAGCCGCATTTGAAGCGGAGATGCGCCGGCTTGGCGTGCCTCTGAGCGCATTAACTGACGAGCGAGTACTGCAAGTGGTTCTGAAGCGGTTTTCTGCAAACACGCTGGATGATTTGTACGCCTCTATTGGATATGGCGGCCTGTCTGCGCAGAAAACAGTCAACAGGATAAGAGATGAGCTGCATACTATGGAGAGAGCGGCTCGGGAAAAGGGCGAGCTGCCCAGCTGGAGCCCATCGCCTACACAGGCAAAAGCGGTGCACGGAATCGTTGTAGAGGGAGTGGACAATGTACTTGTAAAGTTCTCCCATTGCTGTATGCCTGTACCAGGTGACGAGATAGTCGGGTTCATTACCCGCGGCTATGGAGTTTCTATACACAGGACCGACTGCAAAAACTACATGAATTCTGTGTCCAAAGAAAAGGACAAGGAGAGATGGATCAAAGTCTACTGGGCAGATGACAGGGACGAGACGTATGAGACCGGCCTTGCCATAACAGCTGGGGACAGGAATGGGCTTGTAATGGACATAGCGACAGTTCTGAATTCTCTTAAAGTGAAGGTAAACGCAATGACTGCCAGGCAGATAGGCGGCATAGCCAATGTATATATAACTGTCCAGGTAAAGGATAGAAACGAACTTGGCACTGTTATTGCCAGGCTGCTGTCGGTACAGGGAGTAAAGGAGGTCAGGCGCCAGGGCACCTGAGGTATTATGAGAGCTGTAGTTACGAGAGTTTCAAGGGCCAGTGTTGCAGTTGACGGTGAGATAAAGGGCTCCATAGGAAAGGGCTTTTTGGTACTGCTTGGGGTCCACGTGACGGATACGCCGGCGGCGGCGGAAAAACTGGCAGACAAAGTATGCGGGCTCAGAGTGTTCGAGGATGAGAATGAGAAGATGAATCTCAACCTGGCAGCGGTGGAAGGGAAGATACTGGTTGTATCTCAGTTTACCCTTTATGCAGACACAAAAAGCCGCAGGCCTGGATTTACCCAGGCGGCTAGGCCGGAAACGGCAAAGCCACTTTATGAGCTGTTTATCAGCAAGTGCAGAGAACGTGGATTTGACGTGGCCGAAGGTGTTTTTGGGGCATATATGGAAGTTGAATCGGTGAATGACGGGCCGGTGACAATAGTATTTGACACCGGAGATATGTAGGGAGGTGCATATGCTTATAAAGTGCATACCTGTTGGGAACATGGAAGCCAACTGCTACGTGGTTACGGACGAGGAGACCCTCCGGTGCGCTATCATTGACCCGGGAGACGAATCTAATGTGATACTCGACTACATTGAGGATACAAAATTAAAACCTGAGGCCGTATTTTTGACTCACGGCCATTTTGACCATACTGGCGCTGCCGATGTAGTAGCGGAAGAGACAGGAGCCCCAATATGGATAAACAAGGCTGATACGGTACCTAAGGGCAAACTGGAGATGTACAGGTTTCAGGCGCCTGCGGGGACGCTGTTCTACTGCGATGGCGACACGGTGGACATAGGGGGACTGCATTTCAGGGTGATGGAGACGCCAGGGCACTCCAGGGGATCTGTTACACTCAGATGCGAAGACGCCCTGTTTACCGGAGATACGCTTTTCCAGGGAAGTTGCGGACGGACAGATTTACCTGGCGGTGATATGGATATGCTTATGCTATCTCTAAGGAGACTGGGGGAACTCCCTGGCGATTTTGAGATATGGCCG
This sequence comes from uncultured Oscillospiraceae bacterium, assembly GCA_944386875.1. Taxonomy (GTDB): domain Bacteria; phylum Bacillota; class Clostridia; order Oscillospirales; family Oscillospiraceae; genus RUG626. The sequence goes on along the minus strand of CALXCS010000044.1, from coordinate 8,520 downwards.
GGACATATGGATCCCAGCAGGATGAGCGTGGAAAAAACAGTTAACCAATACCTCAGGTACGCGATGGGACTATGAAACTTTATCTTAAAGGGCACGATTATAAATACGCTGCAGAACAGATAATGATGGCGGTGCTTCCGGATACGAGACCGGAGTACTCCGATACAAAACCGGAAGATGGTGAGGACTGGGCGCAGGTCAGCCTCAACATCGGCGGGACATATGCCGCAGCCGTTACACAGCTCTCCTGGAAGGGGAAAGACGGACGTGGAGAGGCCAGGACACCGGTTAAGACATTTGAAAATGAGATTGAGAAGAACAGACAGCTGCAAAAGATAGTAAAACTGTCGTTTTACAGGGCGGCTTTGCAGGTGCTTCCTGAAGAACCGGCTTGGGGAGCTTTAACAGGCATACGCCCGGGAACCCTTATGACGAGGATGCTTGAAAAGGGAATATCTGATAGGGCAGCTGTTAACAGGATGTGCCGTGAATACTATCTCCGGAGGGACAAGGCGGAGCTCTGCCTTTCAACGGCTAAAAAAGCGCTGGAGGTTGAGGAGAACCTTGACGGCAAGGACATAGCGATATATGTGGGAATACCTTTCTGCCCCACCAGGTGCGCTTACTGCAGTTTTGTTAGCCAGAGTGTTGAAAAATCCATGGGACTGATTGAGCCATATCTTGAGGCCCTGTGGAGAGAGATGGACAGAGTCGCTGAGATTACACGTACGCTTGGTTTGCGGGTAAAGGCGGTCTATATCGGAGGAGGCACCCCCACAACTCTGTCTGCAGGGCAGATTGCGGAACTTTTAGATAGGCTTTACGGGAACTTCGATTTGAGCTGTTCTCAGGAGTTCTCAGTAGAAGCAGGGAGGCCGGATACGATAACTGCTGATAAACTCCGGGCTATGTCGGGAAAAGTGACAAGGATAAGTATAAACCCCCAATCTATGGAACCGCACGTTTTAGAGGCGATAGGCCGCAAACACAGACCGGAGGATATAAGGCAAGCTTACCGCATGGCCAGAACAGAATTCCCTGGTGAGATAAATATGGATTTGATTGCCGGCCTGCCTGGAGACACCCCTGATGGATTTTACAGGACGATTTCAGAGATAATAGGTCTCGAGCCTGAAAATATAACTGTACATACGCTTGCCTTAAAAAGAGGCTCCAAGATGACGACGGAGAACATAGCAAGACCGGGGAAGCCTCAGGTTGAGGAGATGCTCTCCAAAGGAAGCAGTGCGTTAAAAAGCGCAGGTTATGGGCCTTACTATCTGTACAGACAGAAATTTATGGCCGGCGGTTTTGAAAATGTCGGTTGGGCTAAACGGGGACATGAGAGCCTTTATAACATACTTATAATGGAAGAGCTGTGCTCCATATTTGCAATGGGCGGCGGAGGATCTACAAAACTGGTAAATAGGAGCAGAGGAGTAGTCAACCGTATCTTTGACCCGAAGTATCCAAAAGAGTATATAGATGGAATAGGGAAAACCATATCTGCTAAAGACGAGATTGTGAAGTTCTATATTTGAGAATTTGTGATGATAGGAGATATAATTATGAATTATCGTATTGAAGAGATAAATGATCTTGTCAAAAGGGACCCCCAAAAATTAGTAGACAATGCTGACGCGGATTATGCCGCAAGAATAGTACATGCAGCTGATATGATCAGCGAAAATATGAGCAAATGCCCGGTTGTACTTTTATCTGGACCCTCCGGCGCCGGAAAAACGACCACAGCCAGAAGAATTGAGACGGAGCTGGAACGAAGGGGGATAAATTCCCACACAATTTCCATGGACAATTATTTTAAGACACTTGATCTGAGGACTTGTCCCAGAACGCCCGAGGGAGAAGTGGACTATGAGTCTCCAAACCTCCTAGATATGGAGCTTTTAAATGAACACTTCGACGCTCTTTCGAGGGGAGAAGAAATCCATGTTCCATACTTCATGTTTGCCCGCCAAAAGAGGAGTGCCAGCCAGTTTACTTCTCTGTGCCTTCAGAAAAACGAAGTGGCAATTTTCGAGGGGATCCATGCGCTTAATGACGCCATAACGGATAAAAACCCTGGGGCATTCAAACTTTATATCAGCGCGGTGTCTGAAACCACGTTCCCAGACGGGGCTGTTATGCGCCCTGAATGGACTCGCCTTGTCAGGCGGGTAGTAAGGGACAACAATTTCCGCGGCGCAGATGCAGAATACACGTTGAGCCTATGGGCAAATGTTATGCGCGGAGAGAGCGAGCACATTACTCCATTTATAGGAAAGGCGAACTTACGGTTGGACTCGTCTCTTGAGTATGAAATGGCGGTCTTAGCCCCACACGCACTGCCGCTTCTTCAAGAATTGACTCGTGGAAAGCGTGGGTTTGAAGAGGTTGAGCAGATTATACCTCTTTTGCGACAATATGAGCCTCTGTCAAGCAGCTATGTAAAGCCGGACTCCCTTCTGTGTGAGTTTATTGGCGGCGGTATATACGAGTACTGAGAGAGATAAATGCACTATCTGCCGGATATACTCCGACAGATAGTGCATAATGTGAGCTTTTGTAAAATAATTGTGTATTTTAGATATTAGCCAGATGCGGTGATATAATAATATCGGTGTAAAGCGGGTGCAACAATGAGATATACAGTTTCCTGATATAATCCGCACGCTGTACTCCTGGAGGGATAGAACGATGATCCGCAACTGGCTGAGAAACTTTATGCTGGGACGATATGGGCCAGACCATTTAGGTGTGGCCATGGTGGTGCTGGCAGTATTTTTAGGAATAGTTGGCGGTATTTTGCGGTTTTACCCGCTTAATATTTTGTCGTACGTAGTTATGGTGATGACACTGTATAGAATGCTATCCAGGAACACCCAGAGAAGGAGAGCAGAAAACGACAGATTTATAAGCATTTTCTGGCCGCTGAAGCGAAAGATTAAAAACTGGGCAGAACGTCTGCATAACAGAAAGGACTATAAGTTTTTTAAATGCCCAGCTTGTGGAAATATGCTGCGGGTGCCAAGGCACAAGGGACGGGTGAAGATTACCTGTCCAAAATGCGGCGAGAGATTTGAGCGCAGAACATAGTTCATATGGCCGCGGCACCCGAAGAGAGGCATATCGGGAGACGCGGCTTTTTGCTGCTGCAATTTATATTTTCCAGCAGCTGAGGAGGGGAATGATATGGATAAAAGGTTGGGAATATATATACATATACCTTTTTGCGCAGGGAAGTGTGCCTATTGCGATTTTTACTCGCTGGTGGGACGAGAGGATCTGATACCAAGGTATCAAAAAGCGCTGCTGTCGCATATTAAGGAGTCCTCGCCACAGCTTCAGGGATATATCATTGACAGTGTGTATTTTGGCGGCGGGACCCCAAGCTATTACGGCGCACAAAACTTGATTGGCATATTTAACGCGCTGAAGAAATATGGACGTGTGTTGGTTGACGGAGAAGTGACTGTTGAAGTAAATCCGGACAGCATAACATACCAAGACCTTGTAAAACTGCGAAAAGCGGGCTTTAACAGATTATCTATAGGGGTACAGTCGGCGAATGACGGAATATTAAAAAGTGTTGGACGTCTCCACAATTTTACACAGGCAGAGGAAGCAGTCCACAACGCCAGAAAGGCAGGATTTGAGAATATAAGCCTGGACCTGATATACGGCTTGCCCTCACAGACCAGGGAGGACTGGGCGGATACAATTACCAGGGCCGCCGCCTTGAAGCCAGAACATCTCTCCTGCTATGGTCTGAAAATTGAAGAGGGGACAGCGCTGTATCCATTTAAGGATTCGCCGTTTATACCTGACGGAGATACGCAGGCAGATATGTATCTCTACATGGTTGAAGCTCTGGAAAGATATGGATTCAGGCAGTATGAGATTTCAAACTTTGCAAAACGGGGATATCAGTCTATCCACAACCTTAAATATTGGCAGATGGGTGAATACATGGGCTTTGGCGCCGCCGCGCATTCCTGCGTAAGCGGTCAAAGGTACAGCTACGTGGCGGATATGGAGCTCTATGCAGAAAATATACTCTCTGGGAAGAGCGTTGTTGACCAGGCGGAGACAATTACAGACTTTGAAAGAGCAGGAGAGTATATGATGCTTGGCCTCAGAACTACTTACGGAATATCTGAACAGGAGTATTACAATATTTTCCCATGTAAATTTGACATGGCCAGAGAACTGATGGACTCATATGTGGATAGAGGATGGATGGTAAAAAATAATGAAAGATGGAGCTTTACACCGGAAGGCTTCCTGCTATCGAATATTTTAATAGGCGAAGTGCTGGACGTACAGACAAAGCAGAGAATGAATATAGTCTCACCCTGGAAAAATGACGAGGGCGATGTTTATCAGTTTTCCATGTTCAACAAGCGTCCGGGAGAGGTCCAGCTTTTTAATGGAATTTCTTGAGTTACATTTTGAAGCAGAACCGTAATGGAAATGTAATTGCATTTTTCGACAGAATTTTGTATTATTGCTCAAACGGGGCACTTTCTCAGCTTGGAATTTAAAATGTGCTCTGAATAAACCCGTAATGGGGCATTAAGGGTGGAAAATTGTCTTGGCAAATAGAAATAAAAATGTTGGCAAGCGGAAAGCCGGCCAAGGCGGCAAGAGCCGTGGAGCAAGGCTTGCCCTTGTAATTGGATGTAGTGTCATAGGCGCAATACTTTTAATTTTTATAGCTTTGGGCGTATATGTATCAGGCAGGGACACTATACTCCCTAACGTCACTGTTGACGGGATTGACGTAAGCGGTATGAGCTATGATGTAGCCCACAGTACACTCCTGAATTCTGAGCTTGCAACGGCGCAGGAGATCACTGCGACGGTGGAACTCACGGAGGATGTGTCTCTCACCGTGACGGACCAGGATGCGGGCTTGGCCTATTCTGTCAACGGCGCTGCCGACGCCGCGTGGCAGGTGGGTCGTGACGGCAATTTTGTGACAAATGTATTCAGCTTTTTTAAATGCCTGCTGTCCGGCTATGACGTTGTGACAGATGCGCAATTTGATGAGAACGGCGTCCGTGATATGATAGTCCAGGCTGCCCAGACTGCGGATCACGGGGAGATAGATTCAAGCTATGAGATAACCGATACCCAGGTGATATTGACCAAAGGGACGGCAGGGTATACTGTTGACCAGGATGCGGTTTACAATTATATATATGATACGCTGACCTCGGGAGTTTCAGGAGAGACTGACCAGTTTTCTGAGGCCGCTACATCGGAGCACGGAGGCAGTTCCCTTGACATCCAGGCTATATATGATCAGGTATATGTTGAACCGCAAAACTCCGTATATGATAAAGAGGCACAGGTTCCAACACAGGAAGTGACCGGCGTCAGCTTTGATGTTCAGGCCGCACAGAGAGCATATGATACTGCATTGCCTGGTGAAGATGTGATGGTAGATCTTATTATAACTGAGCCGGAGGTTACCTCGGCTGCTCTGCAGGAGATGCTTTTCAGGGACCAACTTTCCAGTAAGATGACGACTATGTACTCCAGCTCGTCCAATAGGGTGAACAATATAACTCTTGCCGCAGCAGCCATAAACGGGACAATACTGAACCCAGGAGAAGAGTTCTCCTTCAACGGGGTAGTAGGTGAACGTACTACGGCAAAGGGATATAAGCCCGCAGGAGCATATGTCAGCGGCGAGACTGTGGATCAGGTGGGAGGCGGAATATGCCAGGTGTCCTCAACCCTCTATTACTGCACATTGAAGGCAAACCTGGAAGTGACGGACCGCCGTAACCACATGTACAGTGTGTCATATCTCCCCCTGGGCTTTGACGCTACAGTGAACTGGGGCACCATTGATTATAAGTTTAAAAATAATCAGGACTATCCTATAAAGATAGTTGCCTATGTGCAAAATAAGGAACTGTATGTGGAGATATGGGGGACGAAATTAGACGACACCTATGTGGAACTCCAGTATTCTACAGTGAGCACTTTAGGCTATGAAGTCATAGAAGAGATTGACGAGAGCCTTGCCCCAGGTGAGACGAAAGTTAAAACGTCGGGGCATGGAGGATATGTTGTCGATTCATATTTGCTGCTGTATGACGGCAATGGAGAACTTATCAATAAGACTTACCTTGCCAGAGATACCTACCGCAGTCAAAACAGAGTTGTGCTTGTGGCGCCACCAGTTGAGGAACCTGAAGAAGGCGAAGAAACAGGCGAAGAGACAGAGACTGGAACGGAAACCGGCGGTGATACCGAGACGGAGGGACAGGGCGGCGAAAACTCTGAAGCGGGAGGAGAATCCGAAACTGAGACGGGTACCGAGGCAGGAAACTCCAGCGAAGAAACAGGTGCGGAAGGCGGCAACGGCCAGGAGGAGACAGAAACAGCCCCATCTACTGACAACCTCCCACCGGCAGCTTGATGGGCTGACCAAGTATGCGTAAAAAATAAGCCGTCTGGGATTTTCTCAGACGGCTTATTTTGAAGTTGACCTTGACAACAGTGTGCCCATGGAATAAGCTCATATGGCACGGGGAGATGAGATTACTATATGATTGCAGAGTATAAAATGCCTGTTAGTTTCGGATTAAACTGCTTTACTTTAGAGGGAAAGCCTACGGCATCATCGCTGCTGCATGCTTTTCAGGAGGCAGCTACAGCCCATGCGGATGAGGCGCATGTAGGGTTTGATGAACTTATTTCAAAAGGACTTATATGGGTAGTCACAAAGATAAAATATGAGCTCACAGGGGAAGTTGTTCCAAATGATGAGCTGGAGCTTGTGACATATCCAATACCCGTAGGTTCACTAATATATCAAAGGGACTTTTACATATACAGAGGCAACGCGATGCTGGTGCGGGCTTCAAGCCAGTGGTGCATTGCTGATTATCAGACCCGCCGTGCTGTGCAAACTCACGTGGAATTTCCAGGGGAGTATACAGAGAAGCGGGCATTTCCCCAGGGGATACAGAGGCTGCGGCCGAAAGATCTTATAGCGGCTGGAAGCCGAAAAATCCAACAGGAGGATCTTGATAAAAACGGCCATACAAATAACTGCCGCTACGCAGATATGGCCCAGGAGCTCATTGGAGGAGGATTTGAGAACTTTACAATTAACTTCGCCCATGAGACCAGACTGGGAGATACGATTTTACTCTCATCAGGGCCAGGTATGGCTGCGGGGAGCCTGGAGGGCGGTAAAATGGTTTTTGCTGTTTCAGTGAGCTGAAAAAGCGGGTTGCAGGATTTCTACGCTGCAACCCGCTTTTTCAAACTTTATTCGGCAATATGGAAGATTTCCATAATGACATCTTTGGTAAGGGGAATATAGGAAGCTACAGACTTGGCGCCGCCCGATGTTATAACGTCGGCGATTTTTTCAAAACTGTCCGGATATACGCCAAGCTCATGCAGAGTTACAGGCATACCAATAGATGCAAAGTACTGGCGCATGGCGTCTACGCCATCAAGAGCAGCTTTGCTCGGCTCGGTGTCTTTGGATATGCCCCATACATTGTACGCCATACTGGAGAACTTGGGAATATCGTATTTGTAGACATATTTTGCCCAAGCTGGATATATTACTGATAACCCAGCGCCATGGGCTACATTATCAAAGACACCTGATAGGCCGTGCTCCAATTTGTGTACAACGAGGCCTGAATAGTTTTTGCCGCAGTTTGTAAGCCCGTTGTGGGATAGAGAAGACGCCCACATTAGAGTTGCTCTGGCGTCATAGTCCTCAGGATGCTCAACTGCCACTGCACCTGCCTCTTTTACAGAAAGAAGCAGAGCCTGGGCTATTCTGTCAGTCAAATATGTACCAGTATCGCCTGAGGTGTAATAGCGCTCCATTGTGTGCATCATAATATCCACTATGCCGCAGCCTGTCTGGTATTTTGAGACAGTATATGTAATTTCAGGGTCCATGAATGCGGCAACCGGCCTTGAAAAATCGCTTGTAAGGCCCTGCTTTACCATTATATCAGGATTCGAAATAACCTGGGAGTTGCTCATTTCACTGCCTGCCGCCGCTATAGTCAGAACTACCGCCACCGGTATGCGCTTTTCGGCAGGGACTTTCATTGTGATAATATCCCAGGGGTCAGCATCGCAGGCGGCGGAAAATGAGGCGCATTTAGCGGTATCAATAACGCTGCCGCCCCCAACAGCCAGGATAAAGTCGACGCCCTGCTCTTTACAGAGCTTGGCGGCATCTCTGACAAAACCAACTTTTGGATTGGGCTCAACGCCTCCGAGAAGAGTATATTCGATACCAGCAGATCGAAGCTGCTCAGTAAGTTTATCAAGAAGCCCGCTTCGTTTTACACTGCCGCCTCCGTAAAGCAATAGAACCTTTTGCGCGTTCTGTTCTCTCATAAAATTGCCTACGCTGTCGTTGACGCCTTTGCCAAAAAAAACTTTTGTTGGTGCATAATATGTAAAATTATTCATAAGCTCCTCCCAGATAATGCTACAGATATAATAAGTATATCCTATTAT
>CALXCS010000043.1 GCA_944386875.1 uncultured Oscillospiraceae bacterium | reverse complement strand
AAGCCAGCTGGTAGCGCTTAGATGTATAAGCCCCGCTTCTAGCAATGTGCCTGCGGCGTTAAAGGCCAGCTGGAGGTAGCCTGAGAAGAAGTTTGCGCCCTCCATGGTTATAAAGAAAACAACGGCCAGCAGCAGTAGCATCACCGGTATGCCCGTAAGGGGCCTGGTGAGGAAGCGGTCCAACTTCAGCTGGCGCGCATCCTTTGGGCTTTCCTCCTGAACAACGGCCTTCCTGCTTATTTGGGAAGCAGTCGAGTATATCGAGGATACTATCTGGCTGCGCAGCGACAGCAAGTCGTAACCATGGCTTTTTAAAATACCAGCCGCCGAGTCCAGAGCGGCAGACACAACGGGCTGTTCCTCTAAAGATATCCCCAGAAAATCGTCTATTGACGAGATAAGACCGACAGAGCCCTCCAGAAGGCGTATTGCAGTCCATCTGGCTGAGAGCCTGCCGGAGAGCACATCTTCCAGCGCCGGCGCCAGTACCGACAGAGCCTCCTCTATTGGGGCCGGGTATATAACTGAGGGGGGACGCGGGGGAGGGGGCGATTGGAGACAGCGGACAATAGCTTCTTTCAATTCGGGCAGACCCTTTTTCCGTCTGGCAGCCAATGCCACAACGGGAATTTTAAGTTGTGAGGACAGGGCATCAATATCCAGATATACTCCGCGGCTTGGCGCCTCGTCAATCATATTTACTGCGACCAGTACATTGCCGGAGACTTCCAATATTTGAAGCACCAGATTCAGGTTGCGCTCAAGACAGCAGGCGTCGCAGACCACGATGGTAAGATCAGCGCCGCCGAAACATATGTAATCTCTTGCCGACCTCTCATCGTCGGATAAGGTGAGCAGGGAATATGCCCCAGGTATATCCACCAGGGTGCAGCCGAGATCCCCGCAACGGAAATGCCCCCATGCCGGCTCCACAGTTTTTCCGGACCAGTTCCCTGTATGCTGCCTTAGACCGGTGAGACTGTTGAAAATAGTGCTTTTGCCCACATTGGGATTTCCCGCAAGAGCCACGGTGCAATCAGACTTTTGTGCTTGAAAAGCGGCAGGGATGCCAGGGCTCATGCCGCGCCTCCTTTAGTTGAACTAGGATGCACAAATATCCGGTCAGAGTCGGCTCTCCGGAGCGCCTGAACGGAACCTCTTATGCTGTATGCAACAGGGCTGCCGGCAGCCGCTGAGAACAGAGGACGTACATCGGCGCCTGAAGTGAACCCAAGATCCATAAGATGACGGACTTTATCGGCATCGCCGGACACATGACAGATTATGGCAGAACTACCTGTGGGTATTTCAGATAGCTTTACTTGAAGATCCATATTTTTCTCTTCCTTTCAAAAGCGGTGTGTGCCGCTATGACAGAATATGCGCATAGGAAATTAAAAGTGAGTGAAAATGTATCTTTTTAAATATATGGCTGCAAGTTGGAACAACCAAATGAGGGAGCGGCAATGAAAGCGCACTGCCGGTTTACATTCTGATAAAAAAGATATATAATCTGCCCTGAAGAATATCCGAGTTATGGAAACTGGGGGCTTTTAGTATAATGACTATAACATATGAATACGGCGGAGGACTCTATGTCAATCTTACAAACAGATGCGATTGCCGGTGTGTTTTCTGCCTGAGACATAATGGAAATAAAGGCAGCATCTATGCAGATGACCTTTGGCTGGAGCGGGAGCCCACCAGGGAAGAGGCGCTGGCGGACCTGCTGGCAAGGGATCTGAAAAGTTATCCGGAGATAGTTTTCTGCGGCTTTGGCGAGCCTGCCTTCAGAATGGACGATATACTGTGGCTCTCTGATAAAATGCGGGAGAGTATACCGGAGCTTCCGCCTATAAGGATCAACACAAATGGACACGCCAACCTGATATTGGGGCGAGACGTGACGCCGGAATTGAGAGGGAGAATAGACGCATTGTCTATCTCGCTTAACGGTTCTACTCCGGAGAAATATATTGCTGAGACATGCCCGAAAGACGGCGAGAAAGCCTGGGAGGCTATGCTTGATTTCACAAGGCGCGCCGCCAAATATGTACCGCGGGTAGTTATGACGGTTGTGGATAACGGCCTGTCTGAGGAGGAAATTGCGGCTTGCAGCAAACTGGCACAATCTCTTGGCGCGACGCTCAGAGTCCGCCAATACATAAGCGAGTGATTGACGTGAACTCCGGAATAGTAGAAGTGGACGTGCATGGCATGACCAGACGGCAGGCCAAGATATTCATAGAGAGCCGCCTGCGCAGATGCGGGAGGGACGTCTACCGCCTCCGTGTGATACACGGCTACAGGGGCGGCACCCAGCTGCGGGATATGGTCAGGTACGAAATTTCCAAGAATCCAAAAGTGATCCGTGTCGAAGTGGGGCTTAATCCTGGAGAGACTGATCTTGTGCTAAGGGAACTCTATTGAATCCCTGTGCGGGAAAGGAATATGCGGCGGCAGATTTTGTAAGCTATGTATGTACTGAGCTTATTCAGGAGCACGGCGGTCTGGACAGGAAGCCGGCGGGACACTAAGCCGGTTTTACAATTTGTTCACCCATCCTATTCCCCAGAAGATATATAATATGCTTATATAATAAGACAGGGTCCGGTAACGGACCCTAATTTAAAATTGGACTTTTGGGAACCAATAGAGCAAATGAGAGGAGTGGGAGATATGTCTGAGAAGATTCTTATTATAGAAGATGATGTGAATATAGCGGAACTGCTGCGGCTGTATCTTGAGAAAGAGGGGTTTCAGGTATTTATTGCCCACGACGGAGGAAAGGGCATATCCGAGTTTGAACAGGTTAAGCCGGATCTGGTTCTGCTGGACATAATGCTCCCTGTTATGGATGGCTGGAGCGTATGCAGAGAGATACGGTCCACCTCCAAGACTCCCATAATTATGCTCACTGCCAAAGGCGAGACATTTGACAAGGTTTCCGGCCTGGAAATGGGCGCTGACGACTATATTGTAAAACCCTTTGACGCCAAGGAAGTGGTGGCCAGAATCCACGCCGTCATGCGCAGGTATTCCGGAGAACCAGGTCAGGAGCGAAAGAAGAAACTTGTTTTTGATAAACTGGTTATAGATATGGAGTCCTTTGAACTGATAGTTGACGGGAAGAGGATAGATATACCGCCCAAAGAGATGGAACTTTTGTATCATCTGGCGTCATCCCCAAACAGGGTTTATACCAGGAATCAGCTTTTGGACGAAGTATGGGGATTTGACTATTTTGGGGATTCCCGTACAGTGGATGTCCACATCAAACGTCTAAGAGAAAAATTAGAGAATGTCAGCGATAAGTGGTCCCTTAAAACTGTCTGGGGAGTTGGATATAAATTTGAACTCAAGGAAGATGGGGAGGGCTAAAGCGCAGTTTGCGCATTGAAAGGCGGCGATGAATGTGAAGCAGCGGATGCAGAGCCTGAATTTTAAGAATTTCATGACCATCGCCCTGCTGTTGTGCCTGAGCTTTATGATTTTAGGTACTGCTTTTGTCGTACTGAGTTACCGGTTTGTGATGCAGGAGAAGACGGAGACCATGCACACTAACGCTGAAGAAGCGGGGAGAATGGTATCTGCGTACTCTCAGGAGTGGAGTACAGGAGGGCTTGAGGCAAAGGCGGTGCTGTTGTGGCTCTCGGAGACAACCGGCTTCCACATAATAGTGACTGACGAAGATGGCTATGTTGTAAATTGCTCTGACGCAGTTTTTAACTGTTCGCATATAGGACAGCAGATCCCGTCGCGCATTATAGCTATAATAAACCGCCGCGGCGAATGGTCCGGTACGAGTACTCTGGGAAGCGTCTACGGCGGCAAGGATAGATATGTGGTGGGCATAATGCTGCCGGGAAATTATCAGGGCGGCAGCGGAAACGGATATATCTTCCTCTCCGGAGAGGCGGGCAAGATGGTAGAAGTGTGGCGGCAGCTGGCGGGTATTTTTATATCGGCTACTGCTGTAGTCGTACTGATAACTTTTGTGCTGGGATATATAATGAGCAGAAAACAGACAAAACCTATTAAAGAGATGGCAGATGCCGTAAACAGGTTTGGACGCGGAGACTTCTCGGCCAGAGTTAAGATATCACACAGGGATGACGAGATTGAGGAACTTGCAGAGGCTTTTAACGCTATGGCCGATTCGCTGGAACGCTCTGAAAAGTCCCGACGCGACCTTATAGCCAATGTATCACATGAGCTTAAAACGCCTATGACCACAATAACCGGATTTACAGACGGGCTTTTGGACGGAACCATCCCTAAAGAAAAACAACGGGACTACCTGATGGTTATTTCTTCAGAGACAAAGCGCCTGTCCAGGCTTGTCAGAAGCATGCTGGATATGTCTCAGCTGCAGAATATGGATCCAAAGGAGATTGACCGCAAGAGCTTTGACATACTTGAAGTTATTTGCCAGACGCTGCTGAGCCTTGAACAGAAGATAACAAAGCGCAATCTTGACGTGGACGCCAAGCTGCCGGAGGAACCTATACAGGTGGTGGGCGACAGGGACGCCATAACGCAGGTGGTATATAACCTTATTGACAATGCCGCAAAATTCGCAACGGAGGGCACCGCTATTGCTGTTAGCCTCTGGAAAGAGGATGGCCGCGCTTTTGTATCGGTAGAAAATAAAGGCGAGACTATATCCAAGGAGGAGCTGCCTCTTATTTTTGAGAGGTTCCATAAGACCGACAGGTCCCGCAGCATGGACAGAGAGGGAGTCGGACTGGGCCTATATATAGCTAAGACAATACTAGACGGCCATGGAGACGACATTTATGTCACCAGCAGAGATGGAGTTACGACTTTCGTATTTAATCTGAAGCTGGCGGGAGACAAGAGCGTATTCACAAAAAGTTAATCAAATTCATAAAAAATAAATAGAATATTCACACAAAATAAGGTTCGATAGTGTACAATAATACTCGAAGCGATTCCTCCATGATCCGCACCGGCGTATCCCCCAATGTATGCCGGACAGCGGATAGCTTCGGCGGAAACCTCCCTTTTCCGCCATCAGCGAAAGCTGATAAATTCCCCCTCATT
>CALXCS010000042.1 GCA_944386875.1 uncultured Oscillospiraceae bacterium | reverse complement strand
TATCTTTTATGCAGAAGGGGGGGAGCATATGGACTACCATGTTCTGATAGCAGAGGACCAGGAAAAGCTGCGGCTGGTGCTTCGGGACTACTTTGTGAGCCGCGGCGACAGGCCGGTGACGGCCGCCGACGGAGCTCAAGCTCTGGAACAGGCCCAGGAGGGCGAGTTTGACGCGGTACTTTTGGACATCATGATGCCCGAACTTGACGGATTGGCCGTGTGCAGGGCACTGCGCCGGCGCAGCGACGTGCCGATAATCTTCCTGACGGCGCTTTCCGATGAGGAGGATAAACTTGCAGGTTACGAGCTGGGCGCCGACGACTATGTCACAAAGCCCTTTTCCATGTCCGTGCTGTATGCGAAGGTTGACGCGCTGATACGCCGCAGCCGGGGCAGTATGACAAAAGGCGGCGTTATCGCACTGGGGGATATAGAGGCGGATACATCCCTGCGGCGCGTATCGGTGAGGGACAGGGAGGTAAAGCTGACGCCAAAGGAATATGACCTTCTAATTTGCCTTTTGCGTAATAAGAATATTGTCCTATCACGGCAGCAGCTGCTTATAAAGTGCTGGGGCTACGACTATGAGGGGGATGAGCGGGCGGTGGATACCCACATAAAGCGTCTGCGCGAGAAGCTGGGGGATGCGGCGGGCTGCATAAGGACGGTTATCAAAGCCGGCTACGTTATAGAGGGGTGAGAAGAATGGGAAAAAGGGGACGGAAAATAAAAGAGCGCCGACGGCCCAGGGCGATAGCGGCGGTGACGTGGAGGCTTTCGCTGCTTACGGGAATAATCTGGATTGCCCTTACGTTTGCCATAACAATAACAGAGACGCTGAATATACGGGAGATAATGTGCGAGGATATGCACGAGACCCTCACTTACGATAGCCGCCATCAGTGGCTTGGCGAGGCGCTGAAAAATGACGTCAATCCTGCCGGATACTTAGAGTATGAGATGTGGGACGCCATCAACTGGGATAATCACTACTCCAGGTATATAGAGTATGATAACGGGCTTTTGAATGTGTTGAGAGATGTAGATATCGAATACGACTCTGCTTCGGTGATAACTGACGCTGAAGGCAACCTGATGTACGAGAGCTGCGACTATATATACTTCAAGTATGCTACCAAGGAAGAGTGGGAGGCGGGGACGGACGGATATGAGATTCCTATGGAAAGGTACTCCAGAGCCATACTTGACGGGGATATACTGCCCCAGGAAGAGCGAGAGCAGTTGGAGCGAACTTTAAATTATATAAACGCCCCTTTTATACGGGTGACGGGCGTTATGGAGGGACAGGAGATCACCCCCTGGCTCATAGAGTACTTAATTGACGCTTGGGACAGCGATGAGGAAGCGCAGCAGTGGCAGACGGTCCTGCAGCGCCCGGGCGACATGCCGGAGGGCGCGGTGACGCTCTACTCCAGCCTCTATGACGTGAGCATCTATGATGAGTTTACAGGGGAGGTCAGGATAAACGGAACAGAGTACGGGAGTGTGCTGGACATGGCGGAGTATGCCGCATCGCCGGAATACCTCTATACGGAATACGGTATGTTCTCGGGCCTTCCGGAGTTTCAGAAGGAGACCTTGACTGAGGTGGTCAGGACGGGATGCTTTTACTACTACGACTATTCCGGCTGGGAGCCCAGCGAGGAAACTCCAAATCCGCCGCTGGCGCTTATCAAGGTGACGGCCATGAGGGGGCGGCCGTTGGCGGAGGCGGTAAAATCACTGAGAAATCTGTATATCGTATCCCTCATCATCTGCATTATCGGGACGCTGGCGCTGCGGAACAGGATTAGATCGCAGCTGACAAACGTGGTGGAGACGGTGGCAGAGGGGCTAAGGGAGAAAGGAAGGCCGGTGTACAGCCCAGGCAGCCGGCCGCCAGACTGGCGGGAACCCTATGAACTTATAGACGTCTACAGGGATACTGCTAACCTTCTGCAAAACAAGGAGGATAAGATAAAAAGGCTACAGACGGCATTGGACTACGCCAAAAATGCCGAAGAGCAGAGGCGGACGCTGACTTCAAATATGGCCCATGAGCTTAAAACGCCCCTTGCCATAGTCCGGAGCCATGCCGAGGGGCTCTTGGAGGGTATAGCGGGAGAAAGGCGCCAGGAATATCTGGAGGCCATCGTCTCAGAGACTGACAGGATGGACGGGATGATACTGCGTATGCTGGAGCTTTCCCGTCTTGAAGCAGGCCGCGTGAAGCTCCAAAGGGAGGAATTCAGGCTGGATGAACTGGTTGAGGAGACGCTGGTAAGATATCAGCCGTCCATAACCGGCAAGGGGCTGACGCTGGAAAAAGACCTGCCTGCCACAGTTGTATCCGCTGATAGGGAACGGGTAGAGGAGATAATCGAAAATCTGCTGACTAACGCGGTAAAATACTGCCGGCAAAACGGAGTTATAAAGGTCTCATGCCAGCAGGTGGGACGGGGAGACGGGGAGTTTACGGTGTATAACGACGCTGACTTTCTCTCCGACGAGGCCACAGAGCGGATATGGGAGCCATTTTATCGGGTGAGTTCTTCCCGAACTGACAGAGGGACAGGACTGGGGCTGCCAATAGTGCGGGGCCTTGTGGAACTCCACGGAGGAGAAGTATATGTGCGCAACACTGACGGCGGTGTGGAATTTGGCTTTAGGATATGAAAAAGGGCAGCTGCGGCAATATCTCCGCAGCTGCCCTTAGAATTTCCAAGAACTATTTAGTTTCTCACTATGGACTCCGGCCTGACGCCGCTGCCGCAGCGGTCCTGGAAATAATCCGGCAGTGGAATGAATAATCGGGTATACGGTTACCGCACCGCCAGGATAGGCTGGAGCTGCTCAGGGCCCCACTCCTTAGCGTAGCTGTCGGCGTCGCGGAGAATCTCTGCGGCCTCCTGGTCAGTGATAGAACGGACAACCCGTCCCGGCACGCCCATAACAAGACTGCGGGGCGGGATGACAGCCCCCTCCGTGACAAGAGCGCCGGCGGCAACAATTGAGCCCGCTCCAATGTGGCATCCTGACAACAGTATGGCCCCCATTCCGATGAGACAGCCGTCCTCCACCACGCATCCGTGCAGAAGGGCGTTATGTCCTACTACAACGCGGCGTCCCACTACTGTAGGTTCATTGACTCCCACATGGACAGTGCAGCCATCCTGCAAATCGGTGCCGTCGCCGATTGTGATGGGCAGGATATCCCCCCGCAGGGTGCACCCGTACCAGACGGTCACATGCTCTCCCAGCGTTACATCACCAATAAGCGCGATATTGTCGGCCCCTAGGGCTGTGGCAGCCGCTTTAGGCGACTTTCCGCGGAACGGACGAATTATCATTTGCCTGTCCTCCTGAATATTTAAATTGTTCACTGCCATTAAAGCATGTCCGCCTATTGAATCAGGCGAAAAAGACACTTTGCGCGGGAGATAGGCTTTAGATTAGTTTCTATATCCTATATTCCGAAATGTATTACGTATTTGCCCTCCCGCAGGGCTTTTTTCATAAGGTCCACCAGCTTGTAAGTCTCGGCAGGGTCGGCGCTGGAGAGGAAATACTCTATAAACGGAGTTAAGGAGTCAGGCGGTATCAGTGTAATCCCAGTGTAGTCCAGGCCGCAGCCGGGCTGAGAGAGCGTCTGAAAATACGTGCGGGCGGAAGCTACCGCCTCCGGAGCGCCTACTGCCCATAGGGGCTCTATGCACTCATCGTCAATAGCGACGCAGTTATACTTCTCAGGTTCGTATTGCGAGTACCATACACCAGGCTCCGGCGGCGTTTCCATTATGCCGAACTCATGGCGTGCCATCAGCTTTGCCTCTTTTGAGCAGCTATGTCCTCCGAAGTTACATTGGGGTGCCTGTACTTAAAACGCCTGGCGATTGACTCGTCGAGACTCATATATATGGCCTCAACAGGGCACCAGTGGAAGCAGGAGAGGCATGTTATGCAGTTGTCGCCAAAGAGGGCTTTGCCTTCTTGAAGGTTTATGTTGTCCATAGGACACACGCTGACGCAAAGGCCGCAGCCTGTGCAGTTTTCATCTGCCTTTATTCCCCTAAAGTTGCAGGGTTTATCTACCCTTGTCGCCTCCAACGGCTCTGCGGCGTCGTAATCGGAGACCTCCATGGCGGATATGTGCTTTGCGGCCTCCTGTACACGCTCCGGCTGAAGAGAGAGCATTTCTGCAGCCTCCTGGGCAGACGTGAGCCTGCTGTTGCCGGGCATTGGTACGCCCCAGGAGAGGGACAGCTTCTGGCCGCGGCCTCTCAGCAGCTGATTGAGCCTCTGCGCCGCGGCTCCCTGATGCCCCCTGTAAGTTGGTACGCAGAATATATACGGGCTGCCGGAGAAGTCCATCCTGCCCACGGCCTCCCGCAGGATATACGGCATATCGCCGTAGTAGACGGGGAACACAAAGCCCACTGCAGTGGCGTCCACGCTTATTGTGCCGGTTTTCGGGAGAGATGCCACGGGTATGCACTCAGAGCCATCACCCAGGCAATCGGCAAGCATTTTAGCGGTGGTCAGGGAGTTGCCGGTGGCTGAGAAATAATAGATATCTGCTTTCATCTTGTACCTCCTGAAATATAGTTATTGCTTTTCTGCACGTACCAGCAGCATCATGGGCCGGCGCATCTCGTCGGCCATCCCCGGTATATCCATGACGGAGGGAGATGGCATAGCCTCCAGGACTGCCGTAAGTGAAAAACCGGCGTCTATAAGCCCCATGAGTATCTGGGTCAGGGTGTGATGGTGCTTTTTTACGTCATGGCCCAGAAAGCGCGTGGTGCGCGGGCCGGGATAAAAATAGTTGTCTATTGGCCAGTAAAGGGCCGTGCCGTCTGAGGCGTATATCCAGTCCTCGTTGACGCTGCCGGTAAAAGACGGGTGTTCTATGTTCATTATAAACACGCCCCTGGGAGCGAGGGTGGTATATATACTATTGTATGCGCTGGAGAGATCCTCTACGTAGTGAAGGGCCAGATTGGATATTACCACGTCAAATTCCTCCGGCCTGTAGTCAAAGTCCTCGATTCCGGATAGCATGTACCTGATGCCGTCGCTGCCGTTTATCTCACGGGCCCGCCGGAGCATACGCTGGCTGGGGTCTACGCCGAGAACGCTGGCGGCGCCCATATCCCTGGCGTAGGCGCAGTGCCAGCCGTAACCGCATCCCAGGTCAAGGACCCTTTTACCCTTTAAGGGCGGCATGAGTTCTTTAAGCTGCCACCACTCGCCGGCTCCTTCAAGGCCCTGGCGGCTCCTGGACATCTGAGAGTACGAGTCAAAAAAGCTCTCATCGTCGTATATTTTCATAGTCTCACCATATATGTTCGGATATTATAATGGCGCGGAGTAACCGCGCCATTATATACTGATTTAATATGCTACGCCCCAATATACCATGTGCTTTGCAGGTTTTCCGCAGACAGGGCACACGTCGCCCAAATGCTCCTGCTCCAGCGGGATGCAGCGTGAGGACACACCCGCCACCTCTTTCATTTTGAGCTCGCAGGCCTCATCGCCGCACCACATGGTCTTGGCAAAGCCGCCTCGGGCGGCCATTTTCTCCTTGACTTCCTCAAGGGTGGTGCAGGCGTATGTGTTTTCCTCCAGATTGCGTTTCGCTTTGTCATAAAGTCCCTGATGTACCGCATCCAGCAGATTGGCTACGGAATCTTCTATGTTGTCCAGGGACACAAAGGACTTCTCGCCGTTATCCCGGCGCACCAGGACGCACTGGTTTTTCTCAATGTCCTTGGGGCCCAGTTCCAGGCGCAGCGGCACGCCCTTCATCTCGTACTCGGCAAATTTCCAGCCTGGGGAATTGTCGGAGACGTCTATTTTTACCCGGAAACCGGCGGCTTTGAGCCTCTCAAGCACCGCCTGATTTGCTTCGATAACGCCTTCCTTGTGCTGTGCGACAGGTATTATAACTATCTGTATAGGGGCGATTTTCGGCGGAAGGACCAGACCGGAGTTATCCCCGTGAGTCATAATGACGCCGCCAATAAGCCTTGTGGAGACGCCCCAGGAAGTCTGGAAGGGATGGTGCAGCTGGTTATCTTTGCCGGTGAAGGTGATATCAAAAGCCCTGGCAAAGCCGTCCCCAAAGTAGTGGGAGGTGCCGGCCTGAAGTGCTTTTTTGTCGTGCATCATGCACTCCACGGTGTATGTGGCTTCGGCCCCAGCGAATTTCTCCTTGTCGGTCTTTCTGCCTTTAACTACAGGCATGGCCAGATAATTCTCGCAGAAATCGGCGTATATGTTAAACATCTGCTCCGTCTCGGCAATGGCCTCTTCAGCCGTGGCGTGCATTGTGTGGCCCTCCTGCCATAAAAACTCGCGATGGCGCAGGAAGGGGCGCGAAGTCTTCTCCCACCGGAGCACAGAGCACCACTGGTTATAGAGTTTGGGCAGATCCCTGTGGGAGTGGATTATGTGGGCGTAGTGCTCGCAAAAGAGTGTTTCAGATGTGGGGCGTATGCAGTAACGCTCCTCCAACTTATCGTTTCCGCCGAAGGTAACCCAGGCGCACTCAGGGGCAAAGCCCTCCACGTGATCCTTCTCCTTCTGAAGAAGGCCCTCAGGTATGAGCACCGGCAAATACACGTTCTCGTGGCCGGTCTCCTTGAACTTCTGATCCAATATCTTCTGAAAATTCTCCCAGATGGCATAGCCATAGGGGCGGTAGATGAACATCCCTTTTATGGAGGAGTAGTCTATAAGCTCGGCCTTGCGGCACACGTCCGTGTACCACTGGGCAAAGTCCACATCCATATCGGTTATCTGTTCTACTTTTTTATCCTTGGCCATGATGAAAACCTCAAATCACGATAATTTTAATTTCTCTAAAGGAACAAGCTAAATTATTTTAGCGTCAAATCCGTAGGATGTCAAGTCAGCTGGGATACCATGCAGCCCAGCGGCAAGGGCAAAGCAAATGCGCGGCTTGCGCCGCCACACAGGAGGTGCGCCATGGGCGTGGTGATATGGATAAACGGCTGCTTCGGCGTGGGGAAAACCACCGCCGCGGAGAAACTATCTGGCAGGCTCCGAGGGGCGCATATATATGATCCTGAGCTGACGGGGGAGTTTTTGTGGTCCTGCCTTCCGCCGGATATGAGCAGACAGGGGGATTTTCAGGATATCCCTCTGTGGCGGAGCATAAACAGGCAGGTGATATACTGGCTGTGGCAGAGCCGGAATGGGGACATTATCGTACCCATGACGCTGGTGAACAGGCGGTACTACGATGAAATTATAGGCTGGCTGGGGGAGAGGGGAGTGCCGGTGCTCCATGTGATACTCACCGCTTCCAGGGACAGGATAGTGGAAAGGCTCCGAGGAAGGGGCGAGAAGCCCGGCTCCTGGCCGGAGGAACAGATAGACAGGTGCCTTGCGGCGTACGAAAGCGGCGCTATACCAGGCGGGAGGGTAGATACGGAGTGCCTGGACGCCCGGAGCGTGGTTGATGCTCTGCTGAGTGAGCGCCGGAAGCTGACGGACAGTTTCAGTGTATAAACCAGCCGGCGGCCGTTTTTAAACGGCCGCCGGCTGTGGAGTTGGTGCATTCCGTGATGGTGATGGCCGCGCCCTCCGCCGCGCCGCCGATGAGGCCGCCGATGGTGGTGCCCTCTGGCGCGAAGACGCTAAACCCTTCTACCGTGCATTGAGTCAGGGTGGCGGAGGCGGTCTCTATTCAAACCGTTTGCCGCCGTTAATGGCCATCTCAAGCTCCTCGGCGCTGGAAAAGGCGGAGACGGAGTGCTCCACCGACCAACCTCTCAGTATTTCTCCGCAGAGGTCGGCAAGCTCCCGCCGTATATTATCCTCGTCTTCACACACCGCCAGCCGGTACACAGCCTCTCACCCCCGCCTTTTTATACTGATTATATTTTATCACTCGTATGTACGGCTTTCAAGTTCCGGCGCTATATTGACAGGGCAATAGATATTGACTTGCGGGGGAAAATTCCATAATATGATATTGCTGCAATGCAGATTATTCAGACTTAAAGGAGACTGCAAAATGGACATAAATATAAAGATCGGCGCTGCTGGCAAGGCGGAGACAACGGTGGATGAAAAATCAACGGCCAGAGCCATGGGATCCGGAGAACTGGAGGTATTTGCCACACCGTGTATGATTGGGCTGATGGAAAATGCCGCCTGTGAGGCCCTCTGCCCGATGCTGCCCCAGGGGCAGACCAGCGTCGGCACGGCGCTTGACGTTAAGCACACGGCGTCTACACCAAAGGGAATGAAGGTGTGGGCTTCCGCTACTGTCACGGGGGTTGACAGACGCGCTGTCACATTTGAAGTGAAGGCCTGGGACGAAAAGGGCGAGATAGGCTCAGGTACGCATCAGAGATTTATTGTTGACGCAGAAAAATTTATCGATAAGACGTATTCCAAATTGGAAAAATAAAATCCCTGATTGAATTTGCGCCTGCCGCCGGCGCATAATGGATTTTCATGAGAATACGGTTTTTCGGGAACCTGGGTTGCCTGAAAGCAAAAAATACGGTATAATTATTACAATATGTATTTTTGCCGGAGAAGTTGGGGTTGCAGCGTATCCGGTTAGTATGAAAACCGGATACGGAGGTGTGATTTTGCGTTTAAGGCCCAGGTATGAGACTGTTTTAAAGGAAAAACTTATGGAATCACTGAGGTCGGTTGCGCCGATAACGGTGATTGTATTTGTGCTGTGCTTTACGGTGATCCCTGTCCCTACGGACATACTGCTTATGTTTGCGGTAAGCGCACTGATGCTTATTTTGGGAATGGGGCTGTTTACGCTGGGGACGGACCTTGCCATGACCCCTGTAGGGGAACAGGTGGGATCTGCCGTAACCAGATCCAGAAAGTTGTGGATTGTTGTAGCTGTGAGCTTCCTGGTGGGGTGCCTCGTAACCATATCAGAGCCTGACCTTCAGGTGCTGGCGGAACAGGTGCCGAATATTGAGAACAGTGTGATAGTGCTGTCAGTGTCTGTGGGCGTGGGCCTATTCCTGGTGGCGGCAATGCTCAGGATACTCTTTAAGATAAGACTTTCCTATCTGCTGGTGGCTCTTTACGCCGTTGTGTTCCTGGTGGTGGCTTTTGTGCCGGAAAAATTCATACCGGTTGCCTTTGACGCGGGAGGCGTTACGACAGGCCCTATGACTGTCCCTTTCATAATGGCGCTGGGTGTCGGCGTGGCGTCTATCCGTCAGGATAAAGACGCGGAGAGCGACAGCTTCGGCCTTGTGGCCCTATGCTCTGTGGGCCCCATACTTGCAGTTCTCATCCTCGGGATGATATATAACCCTGAAAACAGCGTATATACCCCAGTGGAGATACCCAGCCTTGACACATCACGGGATCTTGGGGAGATGTTTGTGAAGTCGCTGCCGGAATTTTTCGGAGAGGTGTCTGTGGCGCTTTTGCCGATTGCGGCGTTTTTCTTCCTGTTCCAGATTATTAAGCTGCGCCTTAAAAAAGATACTGTTATACGTATTGCTGTCGGATTCCTCTACACTTATTTTGGCCTTGTACTTTTTCTGTGCGGCGCCAATGTGGGATTTTTGCCGATAGGCAACTATATCGGCAGGCAGCTGGGCGGACTCGACTTTAACTGGATACTTATCCCCATTGGCATGCTGATAGGCTATTTTATAGTTATGGCGGAACCGGCAGTCCATGTTTTGAACAAGCAGGTCTATGAGATGACGGCCGGCGCAATACCTAAAAAGGCCATGAGCGCGAGCCTGTCCATAGGCGTCGCCGTATCTGTGGGCCTTTCCATGCTGAGAATAGTTCTGGGAATACCCGTACTGTACTTGATAATACCAGGTTACCTCACTGCAATTGTGCTCTCATTTTTTGCGCCGCCGATTTTCACGGCAATCGCTTTTGACTCAGGAGGAGTGGCATCAGGGCCCATGACGTCTACATTTCTGCTGCCGCTGGCCATGGGTGCAGCCACGGCTTGCGGGCGTGACGTGGTCACTTTCGCCTTCGGGGTTGTGGCCATGGTCGCTATGACCCCGCTTATTACAATACAGGTGCTTGGACTGCATTATAAGATAAAATCACGTCATGCGGTATTGCCTGAAGAGGCCGCAGAGACCGATAATGAGATATTTGAGATGGAGGATGAGGACTGATGAGCAGCCTGAGCCTTTTAATCAGTATACTTAATTCTGACTTTGAACGGGAGTACACCCAGTTCTACAGGGAACATGGGGTAGAGACAGCCATGCTATCTCTATGTACCGGCACGGCCAGCAAAAAGACGCTGGATTATCTGGGACTTGAGAAGAAGGAACAGGTTATGGTTCAGGCCATACTGCCAACGCGCAAAGCCAGGGAAATGATAGCCCTTATGGTAAACAGAATGGGCTTGAACATGCCGGGGACCGGCATAGCGGTTACAGTCCCAGTGGGAAGCGTGGCCGGAAGCGCCAGTCTTAAGTACCTGACAGCCGGACAGCAGTTTACTTCATCGGAGGCGGAGAAGATGAGCGAGATTAGATATTCACTTATAATAGCAATAGCGGAAAATGGATTTTCTGAAATGGTTATGGATGCCGCCCGCAGCCAGGGCGCCGGAGGCGGTACCGTGGTACACGCCAAGGGTACAGGTACCGAGTACATGGCAAAGTTCTTCGGGGTGTCCATTGCCCAGGAAAAAGAGATAATATATATCGTCACAAAGAAATCTCAGAAAGACGCTATTATGCGCTCCATAATGGAGAAGGCAGGTCCAAGGACAGAGGCAAAGGCTGTAGTTTTTTCACTGCCTGTCGATGCGGTA
The DNA here is from genome assembly GCA_944386875.1 of uncultured Oscillospiraceae bacterium. GTDB lineage: Bacteria > Bacillota > Clostridia > Oscillospirales > Oscillospiraceae > RUG626. The sequence goes on along the minus strand of CALXCS010000042.1, from coordinate 7,628 downwards.
GGCGGGCTTGCGGGACTTGACGAAGATTAAATGGGAATAGCAGAATAATTCAAAGGCGCAGGGAATCCCTGCGCCTTTGAAATTATTCTGTACTTGTTGGCGCGCTGTACATCCTTGTTGACAGTCCGTCGTCCCCGATAACAGTTGTAAAGAACGTCCAGCCGCACTTTTCATAAAAATCTGTGTGGTCTGTCACAAGATATAGAGTGCGAAAACCCATGGTTCCGGCCTCGTATCTGGCGTTGTCAAGTATTGCCCGAGCTATACCGCGGCGGCGAAAAGGCTCTTCTACAAAAAGGGCGCACAGATTGGGTGTAAGATCCGGCCTTTTGTGGAAATCGTTTTCTATTATGCCTGCCCCGCCTATAATGCTGCCTTCCCTTATTGCCAAATACCACTGAGGTATGCGTTCAGGATTGGCGATGCTAAGTGATATGCTCTCCAGATATGTGCCGTAGGGTATGCCCCATTTTTCAGAAAACCATGCCGCCGCGGCATCGGCCATATACGGGATATCTCTCAGGGACTTTATGGTGAAAAAACTCTCGGACAACTTCGTGACCTCCTGACATAATGTTCTATATAAAGTGATTATATAGCTTATATCGGGATATGTCCACAGAAGCTGCAAAATATGAAGTGAGTAGCGCCTCTGAGCGTGATAAGAATATTTTCAAAATGGATAAGGCGGAATTTCGGCACTGACAATTTGAAACTATTCCTCAAGCTGCTCTCTGAGATGGCCTATGGCCTTTTTTTCAAGCCTTGACACCTGCACCTGGGAGACACCCATGACCTTGGCGGCGGAGGACTGGGTCATGCCTCTGAAATAGCGCAGAATAACCACCATTCGCTCTTTCTGGGGGAGATTGCGCACAGCCTCCCGAAGGGCCACCTGTTCTACAAGCTTTTCCTCCTGGTTGTAGTCGCCCAGTACGTGCTCCAGGGTAAAGCCGTCTTCTCCGTTTTCCTTCTGGAGGGACTCGGAGGGCGACACGGCTATCTCACAGGCTGCGATGTCCTCCGGCTCAATGCCCGTCTCCTGCGACAGTTCGCCGATGGTGGGCTCACGGCCTAAGGACTGCTCAAGGCGCATCCGTGCAAGCCGCACTGTGGCCGCCCGCTCTTTTATGCTCCGGCTGACCTTCACAGCCCCGTCGTCCCTGAGGAAACGGCGTATCTCTCCGGATATTTTGGGGACTGCGTATGTGGAGAACTGGGTGCCGAAGGAGTCGTTAAAGCCCTGCACTGCCTTTAGAAAACCGACGCAGCCCAATTGATACAGATCGTCAGGATCTACGCCTCTTCCGAAAAAGTGGTGGGCTACGCTCCATATCAGTCCGGAGTTTTCGCGGATCATCTCCTCTGCCGCATCCTTGTCGCCGGCTCTGGCCGCCTCCAGAACGTCCTTTGGAGTTTTTATCATTTTCCGCTGCCGGTCCTCCTGTCCACACGCCGGCGCATTGTAACTGTGGTGCCGGAACCTAATTTTGAACGGACTTTCAACGTGTCCATAAAGCTCTCCATTATGGTAAAGCCCATGCCGCTGCGATCCTCTCCGCCTGTGGTAAAAAGAGGCTCCCTGGCCCGCTCCACATCCTCAATTCCCCGGCCCTTATCACGGATTGTTATCTCTACAATGCCGCCTTCAAAGAGCTTTGCCCGCAGGTAAACCGTCCCGATTGAGTCGGGATATGCGTGGACTATACAGTTCGTCACCGCCTCAGAGACCGCCGTCTTTATGTCGCCTAGCTCTGTCAGCGTCATGTCCAGCTGCGATACGAAGCAGGCCACAGCCCCTCTTGCGAAAGACTCATTTGACGATTTTGAAGGGAACTGAATGGACATCGTGTTTATCTCTTTCATATGTAACTGCCCCCCTTATGAGAGTGAAGATATAGTTATTAGCCGGTCAATGCCGGAGGCGTCCAGTACCCGCATGGGCTGCGCCGGTACGTTTTCCACCCAAAGCCTGCCGCCCAGACCGCGCATGTGCTTGTGGGCTCTGAGTATTACGGCAATGCCGGAGGAATCCATAAATTTTACCTGGGACATGTCCAGTATGCAGTCCCTGGGCATACTTATATCCAGCCTGTCCAGTATCTGCTTTACTAGCCCCTTTGCCTCGTGATGGTCCAGATCTCCGGAGAGATAAATATACATTTTCGGCCCCTTTTCTGTAATCGAGATCTTCACATGCCCACATCCTTTCGTGTTAAGCGCAGCGTCGAAAACGCACCGCGTAATAATAAAAAATACCCGTGTACAAGCGTACACGGGTATTTTAAGATATTAAGAATGAGAAAAGGGTCGAAATGGGAAAATTAGTAAAATTAACCCAGGTTCTTTAAGGTATCCTGCAAGTTCTCTATAAGAGCGCGGGCCTTTTCGGCCTTTTCTCTCTCGGCGGCAACGACGGCTTCGGGCGCCCTGGATATAAAGGCCTGATTTGCCAGTTTCTTTTCCTGTGCCTGAAGCTGCCCCTGGGCCTTCTGAAGTTCCTTTTCTATCCTCTGGCGTTCTTTTTCAATGTCCACAAGCTCATTCATGGGCATGTACATCCTGGCGCTCTGAGTGACCACGGAGACCATGCCGTCGGTGTTCTCGGGGACGCTGGAGGACACGGAGATCTCACTGGCATAGGCCAGCTTCTTGAGATACGCCTCTCCGGAGGTGAAGGCGTCAGCCATGTTTGTGACTATTATAAGGCTTGCTTTCCTGGAGGGAGGTACGTTCATCTCGGATCTTCTGGAACGTATCGCCTTTATGGCCTCCATTACTGCCTCGAAAGCAGAATCATCCTCAGGGAAAGAGAGGGAGGGATTGTATTCGGGATAATTCTCGATTATAAGGGCCTTGCCGGAGTGGGGGATTGCCTGGTATATCTCCTCCGTGATAAACGGCATAAAGGGGTGGAGCAGCTTGAGGATCTCTGTAAGGACATACAGCAGAACATGCTGCACGTCTGTGTCGCCCTCCTGCAAACGCGGTTTTGTGAGCTCGATATACCAGTCGCAATAGGTGTCCCAGATGAAATCATATATCTTCTGAGCGGCTATTCCCAGTTCATATTTTTCAATGTTGTCGGTTACCTCCCGGATAAGGGCCTGGAGCTTTGAGAGCACCCATTTGTCCGGCAGCTCCAGCTTTTCAGGCAGGGAGTTTTCGGTGACTGTCAGGTTCATCACCACAAAACGGGAGGCGTTCCAAATTTTGTTGGCAAAATTACGCATTGCCTCGCAGCGCTCCACATAGAAACGCATGTCGTTTCCTGGGGAGTTGCCGGTTATTATATTGAACCTGAGGGCGTCGGCTCCGTATTTATCTATCATCTCTATGGGATCCACGCCGTTGCCGGCAGACTTTGACATCTTCTTGCCCTGGGGATCACGGATAAGGCCGTGGATTAGCACTGTGTGGAAGGGCTCTTTTTTCATGTGCTCCATGCCGGAGAATATCATCCTTGCCACCCAGAAGAAGATTATATCGTAGCCTGTAACAAGTACGTCCGTGGGGTAGAAGTACTCCAGATCAGGCGTCTTGTCCGGCCAGCCCAAGGTGGAGAAGGGCCAGAGGGCCGAGGAGAACCAGGTGTCCAGCACGTCGGGATCCCGCTCTATGTTCTTTGAGTGGCAGTGCTCACACTCTGTGGCGTCCTCCCGGGACACGGTGACGTGGCCGCAATCGGCGCAGTACCAGGCGGGTATCTGATGGCCCCACCAGAGCTGCCTGGATATGCACCAGTCACGGACAGAGTGCATCCAGTTAAGGTATATCTTTGCAAATCTCTCAGGCACAAATTTGATTGTGCCATCCTCCACCACCCGGATGGCTTCACGAGCCAGCGGCTCCATTTTCACAAACCACTGGTCGGAGGCCAGCGGCTCCACGTCGGAGTGGCAGCGGTAGCAGGTGCCCACATTGTGGATATGATCTTCCACTTTCACAAGGTAACCCTGCTCCTGAAGGTCACGGACTATGGCCTCACGGGCTTCATAGCGGTCCATCCCGTTATATTTACCGCCGTTTATTATTTTTCCGTCGCCGTCAATTACCAGCACCTGCTCCAGATTGTGGCGCAGACCCACCTCAAAGTCGTTGGGGTCATGGCATGGTGTCATCTTCACGCAGCCGGTGCCGAATTCCATATCCACATACTCGTCGGCGACTATCGGTATCTCTTTGTTCACAAGGGGCAGGATACATGTCTTGCCCACGATATCCCTGTAGCGGTCGTCGTTGGGGTTAACTGCAACGCCGGTGTCGCCCAGCATCGTCTCCGGACGGGTTGTGGCCACCACAACGTCGCCGCTGCCGTCGGAGAGGGGATAGCGGATGTGCCACAGATGTCCCGGCTTCTCCTGATATTCCACCTCCGCGTCGGAGAGGGCTGTGGTGCAGTGAGGGCACCAGTTTATAATCCGCTTGCCCTTGTAGATGAGCCCTTTTTCATAGAGGGAGCAGAACACCTCCCGGACGGCCTTTGAGCATCCCTCGTCCATGGTGAACCGCTGGCGCTCCCAGTCGCAGGAGGAGCCCAGGGTCTTCAGCTGCTCAACTATCCTGTTTCCGTACTTTTCCTTCCATGCCCAGACCTCGTCAAGGAATTTTTCCCTGCCCAGGTCAAAGCGCGTCTTACCTTCTTCCCGCAGCTTCTCCTCCACCTTTATCTGGGTGGCGATACCCGCGTGGTCATAACCCGGCAGCCACAGGGCTGAAAAGCCCTTCATGCGCTTATAGCGTATGAGCACGTCCTGTATTGTCTCGTCAAAGGCGTGGCCCAGATGCAGCTGGCCCGTTACATTGGGGGGCGGGATGACTATGGTAAAGGGCTTTTTGTCAGGATCTCTCTCGGCGTGGAAGTAACGGTTGTCTGTCCACATCTTATAGATTTTTTTCTCCACTTCCCGTGGGTCGTACACTTTCGGAAGCTCTCTCATATTACCTTTCCTTTCAGATAAAACCGCAGGGCGGCTTTTACTTCTGCAATTACAATAGACAAAAAAAGCGCCCTGGCTATTCCCAGGGCGCGAAATCGCGCGGTACCACCTGAGTTCCCCAAAAGGGGCGCTCCGAACCCTTAACGCGGGTATACGCCGAGGCTACTTAATATTTCACCGCCGGACTCAGGGACGACATTCAGCTGCGCCTATTGGGACCTTGCACCAGACGGCCCCTCTCTGAAAACAGGCGGGAGCTTACTCCTTCCCGTCACAGCTTTCTCAGTATCACGGAAATTATATTACACCTGAATTGGGTTGTCAAGCTTTCGGGAGGGTGTGTTCAAGATGCACAAAAATACGTTTACAGATACGGGAATATATGTTAAAATAATACCATAACAAATGCGCTGCGCAGATTGGAATGTGCTATTTTTCCAGCTGAAGCAGGATTGGACAAGAGGTTATTCTTAAAAATGAGGTGATTCCAATGGGACGGTAGGGTACAGAAACAGAAGACAGAGGCCGAAATTGGTGAACTAAACCTTTTTAATATCTATGGATGGAGTATGAAAATGAAAAAAGTACTCGCCAGTATAATTGCTATTATCCTTTTGACAGCATGTGCCGAGCCGTCGCCTGAGTCAGAATATCCATTTGCCAGCAAAGAGGAAGAGATCGTATTCAAGACAAGCCTGCTGTTGCAATTTATGGAACCGGAAAAGTCGCTTAATGGTATGGGGGATGTAGACTTTTCAAATCTGTATTTGGGCGACATGATACCTTCATATATTCTGTCCGAAACTGGGACAGTGGAAAGTACGGAGATTCTCAATTATCCAATACTGGAAGGGGACGATTGGGTGGCGACGGCGCTTGTCTCAGAAAATTCATCGCAGCAAATTAATGTGCAAATTGGTAATAAGTATTCAGATGCGTATAACGATTACGGACTTGATGGTGAAATCGCGCTTTTATTTGACAGCTCATCCGCGTATATGGTGACGGAGAATGAAATTATAAAGTTTGCGGACTCGCATGCGGAAGTTGCCGGCAGGGCAGATCTTGACGACGTTAATGTTTCAGCGGTTCGTGAGGCCATAGAGCTGGGTGAAATATCCGCAGATCGAAGCAATAAATTGGACGGTACTGCTGACTAGGTTTTGCAGATTATGCTAAATTCTTCTTTTAATATCTATTAATTACTGATGGAGGTGCTTGACGTATGAAACGAGCCATAGTTGTCCTGTGCCTCACGCTTTTTCTGATGATGAGCTTTTCTGCGTGCCAGGCAGGCGAAGAACCGCTGCTGGACGAGGATGAACTGCGGGAGCTTGAAGTAAGGGTGGCAAATGACAATTGCCGCTGGACTGAGCGGTGGCTAATTGAGGACCAGGAACTTATTGACGAGATGATATCGCTGATAGTGGACCATGTTCAGGTGCTCCGGCCGTATGCCAGTCTTGGATTTATATTTGGAAACATCAACGTGCTCCTTGATGAAGACAGGAGGCCCTATGCTCCAGCTGTTTTTTTCCAGGAAAAAGGGGCGGGATACGGCGTAGTTATGATGAGCCCCGGAGCCCTTGACGACGTGCACAGGGACGATCCGACTTTAGCTGTGGTGAGATACAGTGACGGAAGAGAGGGGTTTACTGAGCGGCCGGAGGAAAATTGGGTTATATGCACAATGCCTGCATTTTATCACGCCCAGCTATACCAGCTGCTTCAGACTGTCACCTCGGATACGCTTATTGAGGGGGTTCGTGGTATATTATGAAAGCTGTGAAGCGGAAAAAGGCGATGGGGATGATGGCTGTCCTTGCGGCTTTGACAATCTGCCTTTCGGCCTGCGGCAGCTCCATTGAAGACCTGGGGCCGGGGGACAGATTTGTAGACCTTGATGAGCTTTTAGACAGCGAAGCCACAATATGCAACGATATGAGCGGGAGCAAACATATATCCGGCTCAGAGTGGAGAATGCATGAGGTAACGGAGCAGGAGACACTGGAAGTCATAGCGCCGATTTTGGAAAAGGCAGAGATATTCCGGCCAATCACAACGGCGGATACTTATGTTGGGGATCCGGAATTTAACGAGGAGTTTAGCCCATATGCACCGTGGATGGTTTTCCAAGGCACGGACTACGAGTATATAGTCTGGCTATTAGACGTCAGGGAGCAGCTGAGCAATGATTACATATACAGAGATGAGCCGGCCTTGGCTATAGTCCGAAGGACCGAAGACGGGGAACAGGCCTATTACTGCTTCCTCACCGCCTATGACTACTCAGTGCTGTACACTGTAATGAACCGTTACGTATCTGACTTTGACGCCCATGTGACATACATGGTTGACTGATAAATCACAGAATTTTGCCATATCAATGAAAGGGGGGATAGAGATGTCGGTCATACCGTTATCGGCTATATTTCTGATGTTTGAGTTTAGCGTAAGGTTCATATTCAGCGGGCGGATAGTGTGCCTGGTGGTGATTCCCAGATTCCTGGGGTATATTATACTCCTAAGTGGGTGCCGTAGGCTTGAGGCGCTGGAGTCTATACGCCGGCGATACGCAATATTTATCGCGCTGACTGTCTTTGAAGTTATCCGGTTCCTGGCTGGGCTTCTGTCCCCCATCTTTGTGCTGAGATATCAACCTTTCGCATCCGCCGCCCGCGTAGCCAT
>CALXCS010000041.1 GCA_944386875.1 uncultured Oscillospiraceae bacterium | reverse complement strand
CCAAACAGGCCAAGCTGGCGGCAACACCAGCGGCGAAGCCGGAGCAGATGCTGGCGCACCAGGAGAGGATGAATCTGTGATAGCACCGGAAGGATAAAATTGATAGGAGGAAATAAATGCTTACACCTCTTGAGATTGCAAACGAAGCAGTTAAGACGCTTGATAATAAAAAGGCGCAGGATATAGTTGTTTTGGAGACACGCGATGTCACTGTTCTAGCAGACTATTTTATAATCTGCACCGCAAACTCATCTACACACATCAAGACACTCTCCGATGAGGTAGACAAGGTGCTTTCTGATAAGGGGGAACCAGCACTACGCACAGAGGGGTATAGAGCCGGTGGATGGGTGTTGGTGGATTTTGGATGCGTTGTAATACACATATTTACAGATGAGACTAGGAAATTCTACAATCTTGAGCATTTGTGGGCCGATGCCCCCAGGATGGATATCAGTTCGCTTTTGACCTGAGGTGCAGGAGGCATAACGCGACAAAGAGCAAAGGCATAGGAGAGACTTGGAAGATGAAATACGATTTTCAGAATATAGAAAGAAAATGGCAAAAAATTTGGGAAGAAAATAAAACGTTTAAGGCCGTTACTGATGACAGAAGGCAGAAATTTTACGGTCTTATAGAGTTCCCATATCCGTCAGGGGAAGGCTTGCATGTTGGACACCCCAGACCTTATACTGCTATGGATATTATCTGCCGAAAAAGGCGTATGCAGGGATATAATGTCCTTTTCCCGATAGGCTTTGACGCCTTTGGTCTGCCTACTGAGAACTATGCCATTAAAAACAAAGTCCATCCCGCTGAAGTCACCAAGAGAAATATTGCCAGATTTACGCAGCAGCTAAAAATGCTGGGCTTCTCCTTTGATTGGGATAGGGTTGTAAATACAACAGATCCATCATATTATAAGTGGACGCAATGGATTTTTATTCAGATGTTTAAAGCTGGACTTGCTTATAAGACTACAATGCCGGTGAACTGGTGTACTTCCTGCAAATGCGTACTTGCAAATGAGGAAGTCGTCAACGGTGTATGCGAGAGATGCGGCAGTGAAGTTGTCCGGCGTGAAAAGAGTCAGTGGATGCTGAAAATAACAGCCTATGCCCAGAGACTTTTGGATGACCTTGACGAGGTGGATTATATAGAACGGGTCAAGACGCAACAACGCAATTGGATTGGGCGTTCAACCGGCGCAGAGATTGATTTTGACACTACTGAAGGAGACAAACTCCGCGTATATACCACAAGGCCTGACACAATATTCGGCGCTACTTATATGGTTATTTCTCCTGAGCACAAAATTTTGGAGAAGTGGCTGCCAAAGTGCTCAAATGCGGATGAGATAGCAGTTTACCAACAGGCAGCTTCCAGAAAATCTGACTTTGAACGTACTGAGGTGGCCAAAGAGAAGACGGGTGTTGAGATAAAAGGCGTTAGGGCCATAAATCCAGTTACGGGTAACGAAATCCCTATTTTCATCTCCGACTATGTGCTGGCGACATACGGTACGGGGGCTATTATGGCTGTGCCAGGTCACGATGACAGAGACTGGGAATTTGCCAGAAAGTTCGGGCTCCCGATAATCGAAGTTGTAAAAGGCGGAGATGTTGAAAAAGCGGCGTTTACTGACTGCGAGACAGGCGTCATGGTCAATTCCGGATTCCTTAACGGAATGCCTGTTGAAGAGGCAAAAAAGAAAATAGTTGAGTGGCTGGAAGATAAGGGACTTGGGCAGGAGAAGGTGAACTTCAAGCTCAGGGACTGGGTATTTTCACGCCAGAGGTACTGGGGAGAGCCTATCCCAATGGTCTATTGCGAGAAGTGTGGATGGGTGCCGCTGCCTGAAGATCAGCTGCCTCTTACTCTTCCCGAAGTGCAAAACTACGAGACTACGGATAATGGAGAGTCGCCTCTGGCGGCTATGACAGACTGGATAAATACTACATGTCCTCATTGCGGCGGGTCTGCCAGGAGAGAGACGGATACTATGCCACAATGGGCCGGTTCCAGCTGGTATTTCCTGCGATATATGGACCCGCATAACGATAAGGCGCTGGCCTCAAAAGAGGCGCTGGATTACTGGTCTCCTGTCGACTGGTATATCGGCGGCATGGAGCACACTACCCTTCATCTGCTTTATTCAAGGTTCTGGCACAAATTCTTATATGACATTGGCGTCGTTCCCACTAAAGAGCCGTATAAGAAACGGACAAGCCACGGGATGATCCTCGGCGAGGGAAATGAAAAAATGTCGAAATCCAGAGGCAATGTGGTCAACCCCAACGATATAGTGGAACAGTACGGAGCTGATACATTAAGGCTCTATATAATGTTTATAGGTGATTTTGAAAAGGCTGCTCCATGGTCTGCAAACGCTGTAAAAGGCTGCAAGAGATTTCTTGATAGGATTTGGAATCTTGCGGAAAACAGACTCAGCGGGGATGAACATTCTCAGAACCATGAGGCTATATTGAACCGGACCATAAAAAAGGTCGGTGAAGATATTGAGACCATGAAGTTTAATACAGCCATAGCTTGTCTTATGGAACTTGTCAACGCTTATTATGAGAGCGCCCCGTCCAGAGGCGATATTAAGACGCTTCTGATGCTTCTTTCACCCTTTGCCCCGCATATTGCGGAGGAACTGTGGCAAAAACAGGGATTTGACGGCATGGCGTGCGAGGTCGCCTGGCCTGAATATGACGAGAGCAAGATGGTGGAGAGCGAAAAGGAGATAGCAGTACAGATCAACGGTAAGTTCAGAGGTACCGTCGTAGTGCCTGCCGATTCAGACGAGGACACTGTCATATCCATTGCCAAAGCAAATGAGAAAGTTGCCAGGGCCATGGAAGGAATGGAGATAGTAAGGTCTATTGTAGTTAAAAATAAACTGGTAAACCTTATTCTTCGACCTGCGAAATAAAAGATGTTGACATTCATGAGCTTGCAAACTATAATGTGAGTTGTCGAACAAAAGAACGACAGTTACATCCAGTTTTACTGGTTGAGCTTAATTGCAGAAAGCGCCGTTGGCGCTTGTCGGAGGGAGGGGAAACAGATGTCAGAAGTCCATGTCAAAGAAAATGAGTCGCTGGACAGTGCGTTGAAGAGATTTAAGCGTAACTGTGCAAAGGCGGGCGTTCTCTCCGACCTTAGGAAAAAGGAATATTATCAGAGTCCTAGCGTCAAGCGCCGGAAAAAGTCCGAGGCGGCACGTAAAAACAAGAATAAACGGTATTATTGATACCAGTGTTCAATCCGGCCTTATTTTATAAGTCCGGATTGAACCATATTTGGATAACTGCACCTTTTGGTGTCAGATTATTTTTGAGGTGAAGACCATGCCTGATAAATACCAGATTGTAAAAAAGGATGTTCTTACGCCGGATATATCACGCATATCCGTATATGCCCCGCTAATCGCTAAAAAGGCTAAAGCGGGACAGTTTATAATCCTGCGTGCAGCGGAGGATGGCGAGAGGATACCGCTGACAGTTTCCAGCTGTGAGGGCGACGAAGTAACAGTTATCTATCAAAAAGTGGGTGATTCCACCATGACTCTTGATGAGCTAAATGTGGGAGAATGCCTTGCCGATTTTGTAGGCCCTTTGGGAATGCCTACAGATATAGATGGATGTGACAATGTTGCCGTTATAGGCGGCGGACTTGGATGCGCTATCGCGCTTCCAGTGGCCGCGGCTCTGCATAAAAGAGGTGCTCACGTAGACCTTATAGGCGGCTTTAAAACTAAGGACATTGTTATATTGGAAAAAGAGATGGCTGAAGCCAGTGATAATCTTTACATATGCACTGATGACGGTTCATATGGATTTTCAGGATTTGTCACGGGGAAGCTGCAGGAGCTGCTGGACAGCGGAGTAAAGTATGACAGAGTTTACGCTATCGGACCGCTCCTCATGATGAAGTTTGTCTGTAAACTTACTGCTGCAGCAGATATTCCAACTATTGTCAGTATGAACCCGATAATGATTGACGGAACTGGAATGTGCGGCTGCTGCAGAGTTACGGTTGACGGCCAGGTGAAATTCGCCTGTGTTGATGGGCCGGATTTTGATGGACATAAAGTGGATTTTGATGAAACCATAGCCCGTGCTGCAACATATAAAGAATTTGAAGCAATGCGACGTGAGAACCACAAGTGCAGATTGGAGGGTATGGGCAATGGCTAATATGTCTCTTGAAAAGACTAAAATGAATGAGCAGCTACCGGATATCCGCAATAAGAATTATTCAGAAGTGGCATTGGGATATACTCCAGAGCAGGCTTTGAATGAGGCCTCCAGGTGCCTTAACTGTAAGAACCCTGCATGTGTAGGCGGCTGCCCAGTGAACGTGCCAATTCCAAACTTCATAAAAAAAATACAGGAAGGGGATATGCAGGGGGCATATGATGAACTGTCCAGCGCAAATGCTCTGCCTGCCATATGCGGCCGTGTGTGCCCACAGGAAAACCAGTGCGAGGGCAAGTGCGTCAGGGGCATAAAGGGTGAGCCTGTGGGAATCGGACGCCTCGAGCGGTATGTCGCTGACTGGGCTCTGGAGAACAATGTAGCCAGCGCTAAGACTGCGCCTTCAAACGGCAAAAAAGTTGCCATTATAGGATCCGGCCCTGCTGGCCTTACTTGCGCCGGGGAGCTTGCAAAAAAAGGGTATAGCGTTACAATTTTTGAGGCGTTCCATGTTGCAGGCGGCGTGCTTAGCTACGGAATACCGGAGTTTAGGCTTCCAAAGGCTATCGTTCAGAAAGAAGTAGATAACCTGAAAAAATTGGGAGTAGATATAGAACTCAACATGGTTATTGGAAAGATCCTCTCAATTGACGAGATCTTCGATATGGGATATGAAGCGGTGTTTATTGGAACAGGCGCAGGACTTCCCAATTTTATGAATATACCCGGCGAGAGCCTTGTGGGGGTCTTTTCTGCAAACGAATATCTTACCCGTATTAACCTTATGAAGGCATATAAGGAGAATAACCCGACGCCTGTTTATAAGAGCAAAAAAGTTGCTGTCCTTGGCGGTGGAAATGTCGCCATGGATGCGGCGCGATGTGCGAAAAGGCAGGGGGCCGAGGTTCATATAGTATACCGTCGCAGCGAGGCGGAACTGCCAGCCAGGGCAGAAGAGGTACACCACGCAAAAGAGGAGGGAATAATTTTCGACCTTCTCTGCAACCCTGTGATGATCGAAGGCGATGAACAGGGCAAGGTGAAATCTATGAAACTTATAAGGATGGAGCTTGGGGAGCCCGACGCATCTGGCCGCCGCAGGCCTGTGCCTATCGAGGGCAGCGAATTTGAAATGGATGTCGATACTGTTATCGTGGCAATCGGCACTTCGCCTAACCCGCTCATCAGGAGTACAACGCCGGGCCTTGACACTAACAAATGGGGATGTATAACCACTGGCGAAGATGGTTCAACATCACGTGAGGGGGTTTTCGCTGGTGGCGATGCCTCTACTGGAGCCGCTACAGTTATCCTGGCTATGGGTGCAGGCAAGACCGCTGCCAAGTCTATCGATGAATACCTTCAGAATAAGTAATTTGGTGTGAGTAAATTTACTGGTAAGACTTTTTAAATATGGGGAGCTCAAACTTGAGCTCCCCATATTTTTATGCTGCATTTTCCAGCATGTCCTCTATTGATACACCGTATCCCTTTTCCGGATTATTAATTAATACGTGAGTGACGGCGCCAATAAGCTTTCCGTTCTGTATTATTGGGCTACCAGACATGCCCTGAACTATACCGCCTGTGATGTCGATCAGGTCCTGGTCAGTCACTTTTATCATCATGCTTCTGCAGCTGCTGTTATCGTGATAAAGACGGGTTACCTCAATATCATATTCTTCGACCTGCCCTGAAGCTGATGAGAGAATAACAGCGCTACCCACTTGTATTTCATCCTCAGACGCAACAGGGATAGCTTCTCCCAGTTCGCCGTTATATTTTTCTATTATCACTCCAAAAATGCCGGCCTGGCAATTCTTATCTATCTTTCCACAGATATTGTCGAATTTAAATACGCCGCCAAGCTGGCCCGGAGCGCCAGCATGGCCCTTTGTAACACCAGTAATCTGGGCTGGCATTATATTTCCATCCTGCAGAGGAATGATAAGGCCGGTGACAGGATCACTTATTGAATGGCCCAGTGCTCCAAAAGAATTTGTATCTGGGTCATAGTAAGTTATTGTTCCTATGCCGCTCATTGAGTCCCTGAGCCATACTCCGATAAAGCTATCTTTTCCGTCAGAATAGGGTTCAAGGGTGAGCTGCATTTCATCGCCATCTCTAATGATCTGCATGGTTACAGTTTTGCCTGAGTTACTTAATATTTTATCGATATCTTCAGCACAATTGATCTCCTCGCCGTTTATCATGGTTATAATATCGCCGGGGAGAATACCTGCGTCTTTAGCTGGAGATACTTTTCCATTTGAAGTTTCCAGCTCGGATATTTCTGACACTATGACGCCTTTTGTCTTGATGCTTATGCCAATGGCGTCACCGACTGGAATTAGCCTGTCCGGAATTTCTGCAGCGTAGGCGGCGGTAGAAGTTCCTATAACAGTTGTGGCAAGAATCAAAACTGTTGATATTTCTTTGATTTTTTTCCATATCAAAATACCATCTCTCCTTTCAAAATTAAATTATCGCAGCGGCGCTTTGGCGCCGAAATTTAATATATCCAAAGGTGCGCTGAAAAGCCGCTTTCAATGTTAACAATAAATATCGTTTTTGGGTTTAAGTTTTTTAAATTTGAGCGTTTTAAGCAGTTTAATCGGGTACTGATGGAATTTTCATAATTTAAAGTGTTATTTTTACAAGATGTTGTATAGCCTTATTGTATGACTTTCTAATTTGCGTACTGTAGAGCATATCATATTTAGTGTTAAATATATTTTAGGGGGTAAATATGTCTGAGCTGAAACTGCTTAAATATGGTTCATCAGGCCCATACGTACAGATGCTGCAATTGGCGCTCTACAGATCCGGATATTACCACGAATTGCCTGATGGTATTTTTGGCGTGGAGACGCAGGATGCCGTTATAAATTTTCAAAAGGCTTTTTCTCTGATTGCTGACGGCATAGTTGGAGAAAAAACCTGGAACGCACTGATGCCCTGGCTCTTGGGGTATAGCAAGCACGTAATCAGAAAGGGTGATACAATATATAGACTGTCGCGTAACTATGCCACGACAGTCAGAGCAATAGAAGCAGCAAATCCGGGGATAGACCCGTTTGCGCTGAATATAGGCAGCACGGTTACAATACCATTGGCGTTTCCTGTCGTGTCGGAGAATATAAATATGTCTCCGGCTTACCTTGACATATGCATCGACGGATTGACAGCCAGATATCCCTTCATCAGCCGCAGGACAATCGGGAATAGTGTTATGAAGACACCGATAGAAGTGCTGGTTGCAGGTAACGGAGACAACAATGTATTTTATAACGCCTCACATCATGCAAATGAGTGGATAACGTCGACTTTACTTATGAAATTTCTTGAAAATTATGCTATGGCAAAAGCGTTCAGTGGTACTATTTTCGGCCAGAGTGCGCAGACGCTTTTTGAACTTACAACGCTGCACATAGCGCCTATGATAAATCCGGATGGCGTGGCCCTTGTGACAGGAGAACTGACAGACGGAGAGTTTTACAACAATGCTGTAAGGATAAGCAAAGATTATCCTCAGGTAGAGTTTCCGCTGGGGTGGAAAGCAAATATCCATGGCATTGATCCGAATTTACAGTATCCTGCCGGTTGGAGCAGCGCAAAGGAGATAAAATTTGCACAAGGATATGTTTCCCCAGCTCCCAGGGATTATGTGGGCGCGGCGCCGCTGGAAATACCTGAAAGCAGAGCTGTATATAACTACACCATTTCAAATGATTTTTCGCTTACGCTCTCTTATCACACCCAGGGGAGAGTAATATATTGGAGATATCTGCACTATTTACCTGATAATTCCTATGAAATAGCTCAGCAGTTCTCAGCTGTAAGCGGGTATGATGCGGAGATTACGCCTTCCGAGTCAGGATACGCCGGATATAAGGATTGGTTCATATCTGCTTATGACCGCCCAGGATACACTGTTGAGGCAGGTGAGGGGGTATCGCCTCTCCCGTTTGAAGAGTTTGCTGAGATATATAAAGAGAACGAAGGGATATTAACACTGGGACTTTCACTGACGGCTTAGAATGGAATATCTAAAAATAGTTAACGGCGGCACAATATGTGCCGCCGTTAGCTATTTTTAGATATTAGAATACTACAAGAGTTAATTATTTCGTGCCGAATATACGGTCGCCTGCGTCGCCAAGACCCGGAACGATATAAGCGTGCTCGTTAAGAGAATCATCGACTGCAGCCACGTATATATCCACATCAGGGTGGTCATGCTCAATCACATTTATGCCCTCGGGAGCAGCAATAATATTGAGCAAAGCGATAGATTTGCATCCGTACTCCTTTACGAAGGTGATTGCCGCCGAAGCTGAACCGCCGGTTGCCAGCATCGGGTCCAGTATAAATACTGCGCTCTGGGCTATATCATCGGGCATCTTACAATAGTACTTAATAGGTTCGTGTGTATCAGGATCGCGGAAAAGTCCAATGTGACCAACTCTTGCAGATGGGAGAAGCTTGATCATTGGGTCTACCATACCCAAACCGGCCCTGAGAATAGGGACAAGGGTAATTTTTGTGTCGCCGAGGGCTCTGACTTTTGCAGTGGCTATAGGTGTCTCAACTTCCACTTCAACTGTAGGAAGCTCCCGCGTGGCCTCATAACACATAAGAGTAGATATCTCACCGACTATCTCACGAAACTCCTTGACACCTGTGTTCTTGTCTCTGAGAATAGAGAGCTTGTGGTGGATAAGGGGATGATCCAAGACGTGAAGAGCTGACATTATTGTTCCTCCTGTTAGTTTTTCTTTAGTCGTTCAAGACGCTCACGCTCTGCCTGTGACAACCTCAGATAATTTGGAGACAGGTCAAACGCAGAAACCGGCTCATAAAACCTGGCAGCACAGGCAACGCCCCAAGCACTTTGAAGCAGAAGAGGCTCTGGAGCAAGAAATGCTGGAAGGCCGTTCTCTAAAAATTCATTATAGCACAGTTTAGCTCCATCTCCAACAAAAAAATACGGTATATTATCTTTTTTTGCCTCATCAACAAGAAGAGATATGGGAATTGCCCTATCTTCGACAAGTCTGACAATATCTCCCGAATTGCTGAAGGTAAATTTGCTGTTGTAAATCTCATGCCGCCTTGCATCCATAGCAGGACAAACTATTACATCTGTTCGATCCTGGAGATGCCAGGCCATCGCCTCCAAAGTTGAGACGCCGCAAATGGGCTTGTCCGCGCCCCAGGCCAGGCCTTTAGCTGCGGCAATGCCAATTCTTACACCTGTAAATGAGCCTGGCCCTTTAGCCACAGCAATTGAGTCAATATCGGAAAGATTTAGATCCAGATTTTCTAAGAGATCCTGGGCCATACACAGCAGTGTTCTGGAATGGGTCAGAGCGCTGGCCTGAAAATATTGTGATACCAGAGAGCCGCTATCTGTTAATGCAACAGAAGCCGCCTTTGCAGACGATTCAATAGCCAGTACGCGCATTTTAATCTACCTCCTGCGGAAAGGTTATAGCTATTCGACGGCTGTTTTCGCCAGTCTTTTCTATTTTAACGGTTATAGTATTACTGGGAAAAGCGCCACTGACATTTTCACTCCACTCTACAGCACACACGCCTCCCCGATTGAGATAGTCATCCCATCCTATCTCAAACAGTTCTTCCGCTGAGCATAGCCTGTACATATCAAAGTGAAAAAGCGGCACCGTTCCCAGATATTCGTTGACAATAGTAAATGTTGGACTGGAGACCCTTGTCTCCAGACCCAACCCTGCGGCCATGCCGCGTATAAAAGCCGTTTTACCTGCGCCAAGATCTCCGTAGAGTGCAACTACACTGCCAGGTAAAAGGCTCTTTCCAAGACTTTTGCCTGCCTCTGTGGTTTCTATTTCGCTTTCAGTCCGAATGACCATGGGTTGTCCTCCCATTAAAACTGCAATGTGCAGAAATCATATTTCCAAAGTATTATACCACCGCAATAGTTGCTGATAAAGAGTTTTTTGACTAAACTTCAACGTATATGTAGATGTTTACTACAGAGGATTTTAGTGGTAAAATATCTGGACAGGCAATTATAATTATTTTTTGGCCTGTATATTCAAGAACTTCCATATGCAATTTAAATAGATTTCGGAGTTTCGCTGTGAAAAAGTTTTTTTCTTTTTTAAAAGAGTATATGAAAAAATCAGATACTCTGCTTTTATCTCTGTGTTTGATTTCCTCCATATACGGAATTGTGCTAATCTCTAGCGCCGTAAGATATGATGGATCCATGAATTCCGTTTATATACAGATAATAGCTGTAATTTTAGGTGTGTTTCTCTACTTTCTCTTTTCTGTTATTGATATTGACATTATAGCGAGCAGATGGAAACTGCTGATGCTTCTGGGAATAATACTTATTATGTCTCTGAGATGGATAGGCGCGGAAGAGTCAGGCAACAGAGCATGGATCCGATTTGGCGGAATAGGGATTCAACCGGCAGAAGTTGTAAAAATAATCTTTATTATTTCCATTGCCCACGTGATTGTACAGCTAAAAGACCGCAATAAGCTGGACCATCCTGTTTCTATACTTATTTTAGGGGCTTTGTTTATTATTAATTTTGGAGTAATAGTTTGGGCCTCATCAGACTTAGGTTCTGCGCTGGTGTATCTGTTTGTGTTTGTAGTAATGCTCTTTGCAGCCGGCCTGAAAATATACTGGTTTTTGGGCGGAATCGCCGTACTCGCCGCTGCATCGCCGTATATTTTTTATAATCTCCTGACTCAGACTCAGAGAGACAGGATACTTGCCCCATATGACCCGTCGGTTGATCCATCTGGCCTGGGAGTAACATGGCAGACAAACCAAAGCAAGATGGCGCTTGCGTCCGGTAGGATTTTTGGAACCGGATTATATCAGGGTACACAGACCCAGTCGGGGTCAATACCTTATCAGCATACTGACTTTATTTTCGCTGTAGCCGGCGAGGAACTGGGTATGATAGGCTGTTTAGCTATAATCGCACTTTTAACGGCGATTATTGTCCGATGCGTTCGTATTGGACTCAGATCTCAGAGCAGCCTGGGGGCCCTTGTGTGCATAGGGATTGCCGCAATGCTGGCTTTTCAGACTTTGGAGAATATCGGTATGTGCATTGGCGTGGCTCCGGTTATCGGGCTTACTTTACCGTTTTTCAGCTATGGAGGTTCTTCCATTATTACGACGTTTGCAGCTATGGGAATAGTTTCAGGAATTAAAATGCGCCCAAAACCAACTATGTTTCTAAAATGGTAGACAATTTGATATTAATTAGAAGTCTATTACAAAAAAGTTAAAAAATTTTGACGCAAAGTATTGAAATATACGGAAGATATTGGTAATATATAGGAAAGCGATGGCAGGTATAGAGATATTACAAAGTTTAAACTTTTGGAAAGCGTAACTTCATATTGAAAATGGCGGCCAAATGATGAAATTATAAAATGTTTAAACCCACCAAGAGCTTTGAAGCTTTGTAACGCCATAGATAATCAAGGTTGTCGGGGGAAAGAAAAATAATTTTCGGAGGAAACCATGGAAAAACAAATTAGGATCTTGATTGCTGACGTGAATGACGATTTCAGAACTATTTTGTCTGATGCCCTGAACTCTGAAAGTGATCTCAGTGTGGTGGGGTCTACCGGAAGCGGAGCAAATGCTTTCGAGCTGATAAAGCAATTGGAACCCGATGTGCTTTTAACAGACTTGTTTTTGTCTGATTTAGACGGCTTGGGACTCCTGGAAAAGGTGTCACAGATGCCGAAAGACGAGCGGCCTGAATCAATTGTCCTTTCTGCGTTTTTTAGTGAGCACGTGATGCAGGAGATCGTAAATTATGGTGTTGCGTACTTTTTGCATAAGCCGTGTAACAATCTGGCCATTATCTCACATATACGCCAGGTCGCCGGCCATTCCGCAAAGTTTCTTCCAGATTGGAGGAAACAGGCACTTGAGATTTCAGAGGAGCAGGATCTGGAAACTTCAGTTACAGAAATTATACATGAAATTGGCATTCCAGCGCATATAAAGGGCTACCAGTATTTGAGAGAAGCAATTATACGTGTGGTAAACGACATGGATGTGATAAATGCCGTTACGAAAGTTTTGTACCCTGAAGTTGCCGAGAAGTTTAATACGACGCCGTCGCGTGTGGAACGGGCTATCAGACACGCTATAGAGGTGGCGTGGGATAGAGGCGACGTGGAAGTACTTCAAAAGTTCTTTGGATATACCGTTTCCGGTGTAAAAGGCAAGCCAACAAATTCAGAGTTTATCGCTATGATCGCAGATAAATTGAGCTTGCAGAGACGTAATATGCGCAGGGGCAAATTTGACATGATAAATTAATAAAATATATAAACGGAAGAGCCTGCTAAAGATGCTTTTGGCGTGAGACGGTGCAACTCTATTTGTGAGGTTGCACCGTTTCCTCTTTTTCGTGTTGTATTTTTGAGTACATCTGGTTTCTCATCTCGGAACTTTTTCTGAGACTGGATAAAGACTTACTGAAGACAGAATGTACTGTGAAAGTTACTGCGCAAGCAAGAAAACACTCGGGAGACGGCTTAT
>CALXCS010000040.1 GCA_944386875.1 uncultured Oscillospiraceae bacterium | reverse complement strand
GCTTATGAGTGCCAAATTTGTACCCATAAGCGTTTTTCTTTTGACGGCACCACCGCCGTTTTCTTTTCAAGAAAAAGAAAATGGGGGTGGTATTGGGAGCCAGAGGGGCGTAGCCCCTCGCGGGGCGACCCCCGCGTACGGAGTAGGCGGTATTTCCCGACAGCTGTGGGTGTCGGGACTCCCCCGTCCGATGAGCGGACGATTGAGCCTCACCGCTCACTGTTCCGGCCATATAAAATTGCTGTTAATGGACTCCCCGCCGTCCACGACAATACTCTGCCCTGTGCAGAAGGTGTTTACAACCGTCAGGAAGTACGCCCAATCGGCTATCTCCTCAGGAGTTGCCCACCTTTTCAAGGGGGTCACGTCCATGATCTGCCCCCACAGGGATTCATCGTCTATGACGCACCGGTTCAAGGGCGTCAGTACGCCGCCGGGGTCAAGACTGTTGCAGGTGGCGCCAAAATGGGCCGCTCTTAAGGCCACATTTTTAGTATATGCCATCACGCCGCCCTTGCTGGCGCAGTACATGGGGAACTCAGAGCCGGTGTGGGCGCTGGCGGAGCCGATGTTGAGTATGGAGCGTATTTTGTCCTGGAGGCCGTATTTCTCCGTTATGTGGATAAGTGCCTTCAGGTTTATATCGATGTCCTCCTCGTTTTGTGTGCCGGCGTTGTTGATGAGTATGTTGACCGACGGTATATCGGGGAGGGCGTCATAGTCGCGTATATCCATTGTGTAGTGGGTATAGCTGCTGTGCTGTATGCTGGGCTTTTTCCTGTCTATACCGAAAACCAGGTGGCCGTGCGCCAGAAATTTCTCGGCTATGGCCCGCCCGATACCCTGTGAGGTGCCTGTTATGAGTATGTTCAATTTAATGCTCCCTCCTGATGTAGGATAAATACTCGCTGCCCACGTCGCTTTCCTTCCACTTTGTCACAAGACGGTAGCCAAAGGGAGAGAACACCACCTCCATGGCAAGCTCCGCCGCGGCTCCGGTGAGGGCGCATGCGACGCATTGCGGTACGGTCCAGCTAAACCCGTCCCAGAAGATAGGCGCGAAACCCACAAAGACGATAAGCGCGAATATAAGGTTGTCCGCAAATTGGCCGATAAACGTGGAAATATAGGTGCGGGCCGCAAAGGCCAGCCTGCCGTCGGGATTCTTTTTAAATGCGCTGCCGATTGCCCAATTAAGGAAATTGTTCACCAGGGCCGAGATGAGAAAAGCCACTGTGCTTCCCAGAAGGATGAACCAGGTGCCGCCGAGGATGCCGTTTAAAGCGGTGTAGTCGTCGGCGTCGGAGGGGATTATGCTGGCGATGTAGAAGACAAGGCTGGCAAACAGGTTTATCACTGCCGCAAGGACGGCAATTTTGTTGGACGCCCTGGGGCCGAAGTGCTTTGTAATCACGTCCATACACATAAAGGACATCCAGGATATGAGGATGCCGCCGTCCAGGGCGATATATTCCGTCTGTACCAGCGTCTTGTTGGCCAGCAGATTCATACATACGATACTGGTCACAAAAAGAGCCACCACCGTGGCGGGCACACATCTGAGCAGTATTGCCGTCTCTTCCCGCTCTCGTCTGAGCCATGAGACGGCCTTTGAGGGGCGCTGTTTTAAGTGGGCGTTTTCATTAATCATGGAGTTCCTCCAAAAAAATAGAGCTGCTTTGCAAAACGCAAAACTGCCCTGTAAAAAGCGGCTTTGCAAAACGCAAAGCCGCTATCGTCATATTATATATGATAGCAGTCCTGGTTTTGTTTAACGACAGGATGGTACAAACGAACTGTCGGCTCCCAAACAATAAACCTGTCAGGGATAAATGTCAAGACTGTATTTTGACGCAGTTGCTTTAAAGCTCCACTCCCTCGTCGCCGGAAACCTGCTCCAAGACCTCCCGCCAGACGTCCTCGCCCAGTTCATCCTGGAAAAATTCCGACACATAATCGCACATGCGCTGGGGGTACAGCACTACGGTATCGTCTATCTGCGCCACAAGCGTATACTCCTGTTCGGCCTTCGCCGCGGCTTCCTCCATGGTCAGCCCGATGGCCAGGTCAAACTCATAGGGGAACGCCTCGGGAAAACCCATTCTGGCTTCCTCAATAAAACCGTCACCTTCAAAAGCTGCCATCTCAGGACTTGGGACATAGTTGGAATACTCTCCATCCTCCAAAACTACAGCTGCCATGTCCCCGCTCTGATCTTCGTATATTTTAGTTGTAATCATAGCTATTCCTCCGTTTGGCAAAAACAGTTTTTCTGCCGCTTTTAAAGCGGTGAGATACCCATTGTAACATATATAAATGTATAATGGAAGATATATCCGGAAACAGGCCGGCGGGGGGACAATTGCCGTATCAGCCTGGATGTGGTATATTTTAAAACATATTAACGATGGTGGAGGAGGCAGATATGGAGCTTCGCACACTTCGCTATTTTTTAGCTGCGGCGCAGGAGGAAAATATTACAAGGGCGGCGGATATCCTCCACGTTACGCAGCCCACATTGAGCCGCCAGATAATGGACCTGGAGAGGGAGCTGGGGGTCACGCTGGTGCTCAGAGGGAAAAACGGCCTGAGGCTCACGGAGGACGGAAGATTTTTCCGCCAGCGCGCCCAGGAGATTGTGGAATTGGCGGACAGGCTGGAGAAGTCCTTTGCGGAACGGCAGAGCGATATAAGCGGCATGGTTGTCATCGGAGCCTCCGAGACCGTAGGTGGCCAGACGCTGGCAAGGCTGATAAAAAAGTTCTCTGAGAAATACCCGCTGGTGCAGTTTGCAATGTATAACGAGACGGTGGACAATGTAAAAGACCGGTTGGACAAGGGCCTTGTGGATATTGGGCTTCTGCTGGAGCCTGTGGATGTGACAAAGTACGATTACGTCCGCCTGTCACAGCAGGACACCTGGGGCTTGCTGGTGCGGGACGACAGCCCCTTGGCAAACAGGGAAACGCTTTCGGCGGAGGATGTGGCGCTGTGCCCGCTGATCCTGCCGTTGAGGGAGAGCGTCAGGGCAGAGATACTCAACTGGCTTGGACGGGAGGAAAAGGAGCTGAAAATACCCCTTTTCTATACACTTTTATCTAATGCGGCGCTGCTGGTGGCAGAGGGGTTAGGCTGCGCCTTCTGCATGGACGGCGCTCTGGCGCTCCGCAGCGATCCGCGCCTCCGATTTATACCCATTGAGCCGCGGCGTATGACCCATAGCGTGCTGGTATAAAAAAAGAACAACTTGTTTTCGTCTGCCGCGTCGCTGTTTATCCAGGAGATAAATCTGCTGCGAAAAATCGACTGATACGGCCAAAAAACTTCGGGAGTGTTTTCCCGAAGTTTTTTGGCTTAAACATACAGAATAAGTATCGATAAAGATAAAATATAAGTATTAGACATTATAAAATGCCGCCGCTATAATAAAAACATAGCTGATACGTATGCAGGATCACTGTAAGATACTGGCATTGGCCGTTTCCGTGAAAGACTACTGCGAAAACCAACTTCTGCTTGAACTGGGGTACATCATATCTGGTGGAGAGCTTGTCCAGGAGATGCAGGGTGCGGTCACGATTGAATCTGTGGAATAATTTGAAAATTTTTTGGGAGGTTTTGTGTTATGAGTAAGACCTTAGTTGCTTTTTTCTCAGCCAGCGGCACAACAAAAAGAGCGGCGGAAAAGCTGGCGGCGGCAATCGCCGGAGAACTATATGAGATCCGGCCTGCCGTGCCGTATACCCAGGCGGACCTTAACTGGCGGGACAAGAGCTCCCGCAGCAGTGTGGAGATGGGGGATGAGTCATGCCGCCCGGAGCTGGCGGACAAAAACGCGGATATTGCAGGATACGACAGGATTTTCCTGGGCTTCCCCATCTGGTGGTACACCGCCCCCTCAATTATCCGTTCCTTCCTGGAGAGCTATGATTTTAACGGCAAGACAATAATACTCTTTGCAACGTCCGGCGGAAGCGGCCTGGGCAGGACTGCGGGAGAGCTTGCCTCCAGCTGTCCTGGTGCGAAGATTATAGAGGGGCGGATGCTAAACGGGAGTATCTCGGAGGCTTCGCTGAGACAGTGGGCGGAGAGCCTTTAAAAGAGGCGACGTATATGAAGATTGTCATTTTGGAGGGTAGCCCCAATAAAAAAGGCTCATCAAATCTGCTGGCCGACTGCTTCAGGCAGGGAGCAGAGGAAGCGGGACACACAGTGGAGATTATCGACACAGCCCATGGGAATATTGCCCCCTGCACCGGCTGCGTCCGCTGCGGATATGAGGGCCCCTGCGTTCAAAAAGACGATGTGGAGCACATACGCGGGGAGATCCTCAACGCAGATATGCTGGTGTTTGTGACGCCGCTATATTACTACGGCATGTCGGCGCAGCTGAAGACAATGATAGACCGCTTCTGCGCCTTCAACAGCTCCATACAGCGTAAGCACATGAAATCAGCGCTGCTGGCTGCGGCATGGAACAGCGACGGCTGGACGTTTGAGGCCCTGGAGGCCCATTACAGGACGCTGGTCAGGTACTTGAATTTTGAGGACATGGGCATGGTGCTGGGTACAGGCTGCGGCACGCCGTCCCAGACGTCCCACTCCGAGTTCCCCCAGCTGGCATATAACCTGGGGAGAAGACTTAAGTAGCTGAAAAATGCTTCCAATAAGCGGCAACGGGGAAAACCCAACGTCTTCATAGTTAAAACAGGAAGGCGGGACAGATGAGCAAAGAGAAAAACGTGGAAATTGAATACGAAAAGAAATGTCCGCTGATTGTGTCTTATTCCTATTCAGGCAATACCCACCAGATCGCCCAGGGATTACAGGTGCTCACCGGTAGCGACTGGCTGGAAATCCACCCCTGGCAGCCTTATCCGATGGCTTTCCCTGAACTCCTGGCTCAGGTAAAACGGGAGGTCCAGTCCGGCTATCGCCCCAGGCTGCTGCCCGTCGCCTGTTCACCGGCCCCTTACCAGGTTATTTTCGCAGGTTCCCCCAACTGGTGCGGGACGATCGCCCCGCCGCTTGCCTCCTGGCTCTGCAGAAATAACATGGATGGTAAAATTATTCTCCCGTTCTACTCCCATTGCGGAGGCGCATCGGGGGATATCAGGGGGGATATATCTAAACTGTGCCCAAAAGCCGACGTGCGGGAGGCCCTGGGCGTGACCGGCGACGGCGGGAAAGACCTGCCGGACGCCCTCGGCGAATGGCTTGCAAGGGCAGGATTGACAGAGTTTCAGACATTTCGCGCCAGTTAAAGGAGGATAATTTTATGATCCACAGGGAAATCAAACTGAGGGAAGACAGAGACGTCGCTTTGACGACATACATACACGACCAGTCAAAACAGGGGAGATTCCAGATTGAGAAGCGCCCCGCAATCATCATTATGCCGGGTGGCGCATATTCCTTTCTCTCCGATACGGAGGGCGAGCCGGCGGCCTTGACATTCCTGAAGGAGGGGTACAACACCTTTGTGCTGCGCTACTCGGTGGGAGACGCCTGTACATACCCGGAAATTTTGGAGGAAGTTTCCCTGGCCATCTGGCAGGTGCGTTCCCATGGGGCAGAATGGCATATTAACCCCGACGCCATTATTTTAATGGGCTTTTCCGCGGGAGCTTGCCTGGCGGCCATGTCCGCTACCCAGTGGAACACCCCAGGCCTTGCGGGACGGCTGGGCCTTACTCCGGAAGATATCAGGCCCAATGCCGCCGTAATTGCCTACGCCCCCTGGGACAATACAAACACCATCCAGAAAGACCCGAAGTTCTACAATCCGGAAGCGGCAAAGATTGCCAAGGACTGCACTCCGGAGCTTGACTTCATAAACTACGCCGGCCCTCACATGCCGCCGCTGTTTATCTGGCACAACCGGTATGATAAATATGTGCCGGCTATCAATCCAATAATGATCGCCGGAAAGATGATAGAATATGACCTTCCCTTTGAGCTGCATCTTTTCCAGGGCGGAGAGCACGGGATGTCTGTGTGCAACAACTTGAGTTCCTACAACGCGGAAGCCAAAAAACTCAATGAGGAAAACCCCAACGTCAGAATGTGGGTGCCCATGTGTGTGAATTGGATCAACAAGATGTTTCAAATTTAAATATTAAAAAGGAGTGCTGTGTATGCGTATCGATGATAAAATAACATTCGACAGGGAGAATGTTTTCGGCCTAGGCCAGGCCAACACCGATTACGCCCAGTATTTTATCGGAAACTCCTATTTAAACCCCCTGACGGAGCCGGGCAAATGCCCTGTGTTTTTGGCAAATGTGACTTTTGAACCGGGCTGCCGCAATAATTGGCATATCCACCACGCTAAGAGCGGCGGTGGCCAGCTGCTTATCTGTACAGCCGGTGAGGGCTGGTATCAGGAGGAGGGCGAAGAGGCCGTCAGCCTGACGCCGGGCACGGTT
The DNA here is from genome assembly GCA_944386875.1 of uncultured Oscillospiraceae bacterium. GTDB lineage: Bacteria > Bacillota > Clostridia > Oscillospirales > Oscillospiraceae > RUG626. The sequence continues at coordinate 3,641 of CALXCS010000040.1, read as the reverse complement.
ATCACAATTCCTGCCAATGTGAAGCACTGGCACGGCGCTAAAAAGGACAGCTGGTTTTCCCATATCGCCCTGGAGGTGCCAGGCGAGGAGACGTCCAACCAGTGGCTGGAACCGGTAGACGACGAGACATATTACGGACTTGAATAAGGAGAATATACAATGAAGTACACAAAACTTGGCAACTCTGATTTGACAGTATCCCGCATCTGCATGGGGTGCATGGGCTTCGGCGACCCCAACAACGGCCAGCACAGCTGGACGCTGGACGAAGAGCACTCCCGTGAGATCATAAAGCGGGGCCTTGACCTGGGCGTCAACTTTTTCGACACGGCGATAAGCTATCAAAGCGGCACCAGCGAGCAGTATGTGGGGCGGGCCGTGCGCGATTTTGCCAAGCGGGAGGATGTGGTTATTGCCACAAAATTCCTGCACCGCACCCAGGATGAGATCGCCGGCGGCATCACGGGCCAGCAGCACATACAGAATATGATAGACACCAGCCTACGCAATCTGGGGCTTGACTATGTGGACCTCTACATCTATCACATGTGGGACTATGAGACGCCGCTATACGACATCATGGACGGCCTTAACCGCATTGTAAAGGCGGGGAAGGTACGCTATATCGGAATTTCCAACTGCTTTGCATATCAGTTGGCAAAGGCCAACGCCCTGGCCGAGAGAGAGGGGTTCCAGAAATTCGTGTCGATCCAGGGCCACTACAACCTTATTTTCCGTGAGGAGGAGCGGGAGATGGCAAAGCTCTGCGCCGAGGACAATATAGCTATGACGCCCTACAGCGCCCTGGCCGGAGGGCGCCTCTCAAAACATCCGGGGGAGACGTCCAAGCGCCTTCAGGAGGACAGCTACGCCAAGTTTAAATACGACGCCACCGCCCAGCAGGACGGCGTGATTATAGACCGTGTGGCACAGCTTGCGGAAAAACGCGGCGTGAGCATGACCGAGGTGTCGCTGGCGTGGCTGCTGACCAAGGTGGCGTCACCCGTTGTGGGGGCGACTAAGCTGCACCATATCGAGGGGGCTGCAAAGGCCGTGGATCTGGAGCTGACGCCTGAGGAAATATCGTACCTGGAGGAGCCCTACATCCCTCACAAGCTGGTAGGCGTTATGGCACAGAATACGCCGGCTTCCGCAAGAGAGCAGCATGTGTGGAGCACAGGCAGCCAGGAGATACAGGGGAGGTAATCTTTCATTTTGCAAGCAGGGGCTTGCTCTGGCGCGGGAAGACGTTGGCCCAGGGGAACCCGGCCCCACGCGAGGCTTACCCGCGTAAGCATCCGGGCGCACAAAGAGTCACAAAAGAAAAGAAACCGTGACGACAAAACTGTTGCAAAGAGAGAGCGTTTAGTGTATAATATCCTTATCAGTGTTAGGCAAGTTGTGTAGGTCTGATAATCCTCCCTATACGACGGGTGCAGGCTGTGGGGAACTGCAGATCCCTACAGCCTCCCCTGCCAATCATGTAACCCGAGACTGACAATTTAGTTTTAATTTATCACGCCATCGAAAGGTAACTTCCGATGGTTTTTCTATATTGTACCGCATGATGCCCATATTTTTCGATTTTCAGGAGGTATGGAAAATGAAAGTGTTAATAGTCGGAGGAGTCGCCGGCGGCGCCGGCACGGCGGCCCGTGTGCGCCGCTTGGACGAAAATGCTGAGATTATAATGTTCGACAAAGGGCCGTACGTATCCTATTCTAACTGCTGCCTGCCCTACAGGCTCAGCGGCACTGTAAAAAAGACGGACAGCCTTATTATGTCGACGCCGTTGAAGTTTGAACGCCAGTACAATATCCAGGCCCGCGTCAACAACCAGGTCCTGTCCATAGACAGGGCAAATAAAACGGTGAAGGTCAAAGACCTGGAGAAGAATCAGGAATATGAGGAGAGCTACGACAAGCTGCTGCTGGCCACAGGCGCCGACGCCATCATATTGCCGGTGCCCGGTATAGAGAAGGCCAATCTGTTCACGGTAAAGACGGTGCCCGATGTTGCCCGCATCTGCGAAAGCCTGGAAATGGGCGGCATGAATCGGATAACAGTTATTGGCGGCGGCTTTATCGGAGTTGAGGTGGCTGTCAACCTTAAAGAGGCCGGATACGATATCTCCCTGGTGGAGGCAGCTCCGCAGATATTGAGCACATATGATTACGACATGGTTCAGATCCTGCAAAAGGAGATGCTGGATAAGGGCGTCAATCTGATCGTAGGCGACAGGGCCGCGTCCTTTGACGGCTCCAATATAGTCCTGGAGTCCGGCAAAGTGGTGGAGGGAGACGCCGTCATCATGGCTGTGGGCGTCAGGCCCGATTCGACCCTGGCAGGGGAGTGCGGCCTGGAGCTTAATGACAAGGGCGCCATTGTGGTGGACGCCAACTATCGCACCAGCGATCCGGATATCTACGCCGTGGGCGATGTTATAGAGGTGCATAACGCCATCACCGGAAAACCGCAGCAGCTGCCTCTGGCGGGCCCTGCTCAAAAGCAGGCGCGTCAGGCGGCGGATCACATGTACGGCCGCCCTGTGCGCAACACAGGATTTATCGGTTCAAGCTGTATAAAGGTCTTTGACTACAATGCCGCCAGCACCGGCCTCACTGCTGCCCAGTGCGAAAAGGAGGGCATTAAGTACGACTACGTCTACATTCTCCCCAGTGACCGTGTGGGGATGATGCCGGGCAGCACCCCCATGCACTATAAGCTGATATATGAAGTACCCACTGGGAAGGTGCTGGGCGCCCAGGCTATCTCCAAAGGCGACGCCCCTAAGCGCATCGACATCGTGGCCACGCTGATCAAGTTCGGCGGAACGGTGGATGATCTGCGAGATCTGGAGCTGTGCTATGCCCCGCCTTTCAGCACGGCCAAAGACGCCGGCAACAACGCGGCGCTGGTGGCGGGGAACCTGCTGCAGGGGACATTTAAACAGGTGCACGTGGACCAGGTACGGAGCTTGGTGGAGTCCGGAGCCTATATTATCGATGTGAGGGAGCCCAATGAATACGCACTGTCCCATATCAGGACGGCGGTGAATATCCCGCTGAGCCAGCTGAGAGAGCGCCTGGATGAAATCCCCACCGACCGGCTCTTATATCTGCACTGCCGCAGCTCACAGCGCAGCTACAACGCCTGCCTGTGCCTGCAGGCTCACGGCTTTAAGGATGTGTACAATATCTCCGGCAGTTATTTGGGAATCAGCTTCTACGAGTACTTTAACGATGTGACCCAGAATAGGGAGCCCATAGTTACTGATTACAATTTCAACTAAATGTTGCGCTGCATAGGAAAAATATAGACTCGTTTGGAGAACATAAAAGACCGCGGTCCCTGATTATTCAAGGACTGCGGTTTTCTGGTTTTTTGAGGACGTCCCATTCTATAAGAGAAAGAAACGCCGGCAAAACAATTTTTCCACTAAAGCGGGAGAGAAACCTTTTGCCGTCACGGCCTTATTTCTACCGGCACAGATCGCACGGGATATTCGCCGCGGCGCTCCTGCGCCGAGCTATAAAGACAAGGCGGGAAATTACGGGAATAAATCGTCGCTCTGGCTATTTATTGATTTCCGGATTGTCTGTCCTGCCGAGAAGATAATCGATAACAGACAGTGGGCGCTA
>CALXCS010000039.1 GCA_944386875.1 uncultured Oscillospiraceae bacterium | reverse complement strand
TTAAAAACAAGTGTATTCACGACTCATCCTCCGAAGCCTTCAGCTTTTCAGCCTGGTCAGCTGTGACAAGGGCATCTATAAGTTCATCCAGATCTCCATCCATTATCTGGTCAATTTTATACAGTGTCAGATTTATTCTGTGATCCGTGACACGCCCCTGTGGAAAGTTATATGTGCGTATCCGCTCGTTTCGCATACCAGTGCCCACCTGAGACCTGCGCTCAGCTGCTATCTGAGCGTCTCTCTTCTGTCTCTCGGCCTCGTATAGACGCGACGCCAGAATTTTCATCGCCCTGTCCTTGTTCTTATACTGGCTGCGTTCGTCCTGGCACTCAACCACCGTTCCGGTTGGTATATGTGTTATCCTTATTGCAGATTCAGTCTTATTTACTTTCTGTCCGCCAGCTCCGGTGGAACGGAAAGTATCAATTTGCAGATCCGCCGGATTTATTTCAAAGTCCACTTCCTCCACTTCGGGCAGGACTGCGACCGTCACAGTACTGGTATGAATTCTGCCGCCGGACTCAGTGTCGGGGACTCTCTGCACACGGTGTACGCCTGACTCAAATTTCAGGCGGGAATACGCGCCTTCTCCCTCAATAATGAAGCTTATCTCTTTAATACCGCCTAGTTCCGTCTCGTTCAAATTAACAACGTCTGTTTTCCAGCCCTTTGCCTCAGCGTACATGGAATACATTCTGTAGAGGTCATGGGCAAACAGGGCGGACTCCTCACCGCCAACTCCGCCGCGTATCTCAAATATAACATTGCGTTTGTCATTAGGATCCTGGGGTAAAAGAAGTATTTTTATTTCCTGCTCTGTTTTTTCCATTCCAAAGCGCGCATTTTCCAGCTCATCCTGAGCCATGTCCCTCATCTCAGGGTCAGAAAGAAGTTCCTGCGCTTCTTCAGCTTCAGAGTTATATTTTTTCCAGCGTCTATATGCGTCGACTATCGGATGCAGTTCCTTCTGCTCCTTTGCCAGTCTGGTGTATAGGGTCATATCCGAGTAGACCTCCGGCTCCTGCATTCGGCGCTCAGTTTCCTCGTATTTTTCTTCGATCTGCTGAAGCTTCTCAAGCATAAAACGCACCCTTTTTGTGTTATTTCTAGTAAAATATAATATCACGATTTATTGCTAATGTAAACACAGACGGCCCATATTCGTTTTTACTTGTATCACGCAAGTATACCGAAGTTCATGATAGCTCTGCCATATAAATTAATAAATGATAATATATTTCATGAAATGCTTTATAAGCATTTCATGAAATAAAAATAAAGTATTTGCTATTTTAACTCTAATAGATTTATAATCCGCATGGAAATAACTACGGTTCCTATTGATTTTAAACCGTAAATTCATTATGCAAGAAAGGAAATCGTTAATTTGACACTTACTACAATCACCATCGCAGTTTTTACCATAATGAATTTTGTTTTGTCAATGACTGCCTCTGTGTTTGGGAGCATATTGGATTTAATTGCAGTTTCCCTGAATGTCTCTGTCGAAACGGCCGGTCTTCTCACAACAATGTACTCTTACGGCGCTGCCTGCGGTGTTCCAATCACGCTTATTGTCTTCAGGAAGGCGGACCGTTCAAAACTTCTCAAAATCATGCTTGCTGTCACTATTGTCATGTCTCTGCTCCTTATATTGGCAAACAGCTTCTGGCAAATGCTCATAATACGCCTGATTATGGGTGTAACGGCCTACAGTTATAATGTACTTGCAATAGCTATTGTCGCTTCTCTTTCAGCAAAGGAAAAGCAGGGGCGCACCATGGCGGTGCTTATAGCCGGGAATGCGACCGCACTGGCAGTGGGGATACCTCTTACAAGAGCTCTGTCATCCGTTCTGGATTGGCGCTGGGTGTTTGTCATGCTCATCCTGATAATGCTGGCTGCACTTATATATTTTATGTTCCGGCTGCCTCACAATATAAAGCCCCCCGTTGAGTTGAGCATCCGTGATGAGCTGGCTTTCTTTAAGGACAAATCCGTGTTGCTGGTTATTGTCTTCTCACTTATAATGTTTATTGGATATGGGGCGCTCTATACATATATCACGCCATTCCTACTGGCTATTTTCCCCTCCTGCGGGCAGTACATGTCCCTGATACTCGTTCTTGTAGGCATAGCCAGCTTCGTCGGCAATCTTATCGGAGGGGTTGTTTCAGACCGCATAGGTTATTCAAAATCAATGCTTATGGGCGGAATCATCCAGCTTGCACTTTTGGTACTGCTTCTGGTTTTCAGGCCCTCAGGATATATAGCCGTAGCCCTGTCAGCCCTTTGGATCATGAGCGCATGGTTTATAGGCCTGCAGGTCAACACGGGCATCGCACAGGCAACCCAGAATAGGTCCGGCTTTATGATAAGCCTCAATACATCATCGATACAGTTGGGCACTGCTATCGGGGCAAGTCTGGCGGCTCTTCTCGGAAGCGCGGCGGGTATGCGAAATATTATATATATTTCCATCATCGCCAGCGTCACAATTATTGTATTACATGTATTTGCCTCAAAGAAAAACTGATGTGCCTTTGAGCACTGAAAGCGGCTCTAGTGTAATATACAATTGGCGGTTGGTTCCAGGTCTGATTATATATATTTGGAATACGGCAAAACAGCTGTTTTTTTAATAGCTTCGGCGGCAATTTTCGGTTAGAAAATTGCCGCCTTCTTATTTAAACGCGAAAAGTAGTGAAGTCCTGCAGCTTTTCGTGTATTATATCTCTGGAAAGTGTTAAATTCCACAGGGAGGAGCTTACCATGTACCATATACTTCTTGTTGAAGACGACCGCAGCATTGTGAATCATTTGATGGAATTTCTAGACAGCCAGGGATTTTCGGTTGACGCTGCAATGACTCAGGCAGAGGCCATGCAAAAGCTGGAAAGTACGCAGTACGACCTGCTGCTTCTTGACATCTCGCTGCCGGACGGAAGCGGATTTTCAGTGTGCTCAGCAGTTAAAAGCCAATACGATATCCCTGTTATTTTTCTAACTGCCTCCGGAGATGAATTCAGCGTGGTGGCAGGTCTTGAATTGGGCGCAGACGACTATATCAGCAAGCCCTTCAGGCCACGTGAACTTGTCTCAAGAATTCGCACCGTCCTGCGCCGGACCGGAAAAAGCAAATCTGTTTTGGAAGTAGGCCCTTTGAAAGTAGACACTGTAAAGGCTCTTGTCACAAAAGGCGGCAGGGAGATATTCCTCTCTGCCCTGGAATACAGGCTTTTGCTTGTACTCATAAATCACCGCGGCGCTGTTATATCCCGGCAGCAGCTTCTCTGTGAAATTTGGGATGTCGCCGGTGATTTCGTAAATGACAATACACTGACTGTCTACGTAAAAAGGCTTAGGGATAAACTTGAGGACGATCCTCAAAATCCAGAAATAATAAAGACAGTCCGTGGATTGGGTTACAAAATTGACGGTTAAGCAGAGCTTCGGAGGTTGCCAAAATGTCATTTTTAAGGAATCCAGAGGCAAAAAGGCAGGCTATTATTCATCTGATTCTCACGTCAGCTATAACGGCGGCCGGATTTATTATCAGCACGCCCGCCGGCTTTTGCTGCCTGTCAATATGTTTGGTGTTCGACCTTCTTAGCTTTATATCTGCAAAATCAAGGTACAGGAAAATCGCAGCATTAAGCGATGAAGTGGACAGAATATTACACGGATATGAGTCATACAATCTTGATCAGTTCTCCGAAGGAGAGCTCTCAATACTGCAAAGCGAACTTGTTAAAATGACTATCAGGCTCAGAGAGCAGGCGGAGCAGCTTCAGACGGACAAGCTTTATCTCGCTGATTCCCTGGCTGATATATCCCATCAGATCAAAACGCCTCTTACCTCAATTAATCTTGCTGTAGCGCTTCTTGCAGAGCCTAATCTTCCGCAAAACCGGCGGGTTGCGTTAATTGGTGATATATCCCGCTCTCTCGGCAGGATTGAGTGGCTCATCTCAACACTGCTGAAAATATCCCGTCTGGACGCAGGTGCAGTTGACTTGCGGCGGGATATTGTGAATGTCCGAAATCTTATTCAGGCGGCATCCGCCCCACTGGAGATAGCAATGGACATACACAATCTTAAATTTACTGTAGAATGTCCCGATAACGTATCAATAGTCGCAGACATGTCCTGGAGTACAGAGGCCATAGGCAATATTCTAAAGAACTCTGTGGAACACACGCCGGACGGCGGCAATATAAGCGTAGCAGTAACAGACACTTCTATATTCGTTCAGATTGAGATATCCGATTCTGGAGAGGGGTTTTCCGACTCCGACCTGCCCAGATTATTTGAGCGTTTTTACAAAGGTCACGGCTCCTCAGAACAAAGTGTCGGCATAGGTCTGGCTTTGTCGAGAATGATAATTACCCGCCAAAACGGATCTGTTGTTGCCGAAAACGGAAAAAACGGCGGCGCATTATTCACAGTGCGTTTTTACAAAGGGATTATTTAATTGTGACAATATTGTAATTAGCGAGTCACCTGCCAGTCATACTTTGGGGCTATCATATGGACATATCCTGATTAATGGATAAGAAGTATGGAAAGGAAGCTTAGCATGGAGATATTAAAAGTCCGTGACCTTGTTAAAACTTACGGCAAAGGTGACAATATAGTCCGAGCTCTTGACGGCGTATCATTTTCAGTTGAGAAGGGGCAATTTCTGGCTATAGTCGGGCCTTCCGGTTCCGGAAAGTCCACTCTGCTGCACATTTTAGGCGGCGTAGACACACCGACCTCTGGAAAAGTGTATATGGACGGTCAGGATGTTTTCGCAAAAAACGAGGAACAGCTGGCAATATTCCGCCGCAGGCAAGTAGGCCTCATATATCAGTTTTATAACCTTATACCGGTACTTAACGTCACTGAAAATATCACTCTTCCAGTCCTTATGGACGGCAGAAAGGTGGATAAAGACAGGCTGCGGGAACTTATTGAAACCCTGGGGCTTCAGGGTAGAGAGAAGCATCTGCCGAACCAGCTCTCAGGCGGCCAGCAGCAGCGTGTATCAATAGGACGCGCTCTTATAAACGCCCCCGCCGTTGTCCTTGCAGATGAGCCCACAGGCAATCTTGATTCTAAAAACAGCCAGGAAATCGTTGAGCTCTTAAAGCTCTCCAACAAAAAATACGGGCAGACTCTCATTGTCATAACGCACGATGAGCGCATAGCCCTTCAGGCAGACCGTGTGATTACCATTGAAGACGGCAAGATAACAAAAGACGAGGTGCTCAGAAAATGAATATACTGGGCACTGTTACAAGGCGTTATCTTGTAAAAAATAAAACCAGGACGCTTGTTACCATTATCGGGATAATCCTCTCTGCCGCAATGATAACGGCTGTCGCAACAATAATTTCAAGCCTTCAGGCATATATGTACAGTTACGCTGTATACACCGACGGGGACTGGCACGGCTGCCTCTATGAAGTCCCTGAAGACCAAATAGAGTCTGTTTTATCAGACAGCCAGGTGGAAAGCGGGGCCGTAGGGCAGATAGTCGGTTATGCCAATATTGAGACAGACAACGCTGACAAGCCCTATCTTTACATTCTTGGCGGCGACCAGCTCTTTTTTGAGAGGATGCCGGTACATCTCACCCAGGGGAATTTGCCGGCAACACCTGATGAAATTATCCTCCCTGAGCATATATACACGTATGGCGGCCAGCTGCCTGAGATAGGCAGTCAGATAACTATAGAGATCGGTAAACGCGTGTCCGAGGGGTATTACCTGACTCAACGCAATCCGCTGACCTGGACTTTGGACGCAGATGGCCAGGAAGTTGTGGATGAGGCCCTGGAGAGTACAGTCTCTCGCACATACACAGTCGTAGGTTATTACGAGCGTCCAGGTTTTGAGGATTTTCACGCTCCAGGCTACACCGCCTTGACATGCTTGGACAGCACTCTTGACGGATATACGGCGGAGCTATACTTTAAGATGAACGATCCCAAGGCCACCTTTAACTTTGTTGAAAGTCAGCCATATGGTGGGGCTTCAAATTCTGACGTACTGATGTTTCTCGGAGCTTCCAGATATGACACCTTCTACTCTATGTTATATGGGCTGGGGGCAATACTCATATGCCTAATAATATTTGGATCTGTATCGCTTATATACAATGCCTTCTCCATTTCCGTCAGTGAGAGGACCCGTGATTTTGGCCTGCTCTCATCAATCGGAGCTACAAAAAAACAGATACGCCACATGGTATTTTCAGAGGCGGCAACTGTCAGCGTTATAGGTATACCGCTTGGCCTGCTGGCGGGCATACTCGGTATTGGCGTAACACTGCATTTTATAGGCGGCGACTTTGCAGCTCTTTTCAATGGCGGATACGCTTCCGGCGTAGGCTCTATAGGTCTTGTGGTCTCCTGGCCGGCCATAGCCATAGCGTGTGTGCTTGCCTTTATCACAGTTATTATCTCCGCATGGATCCCATCCAGGCGTGCCACAAAAATATCTGCTATAGATGCTATCCGGCAGTCAGGAGATATAGTCGTAAAGCCCCGTGAGGTCCGTACTTCTCCCCTCACATATAAGCTCTTCGGCCTTGAAGGGGCTATCGCCAGCAAGCACTTCAAGAGGAACCGCAGGCGCTATCGCGCCACAGTTATATCGCTTTTCATCTCTGTGGTTCTCTTTATATCCGCCAGCAGTTTTTGCCGTTATCTTACAGATTCTGTCTCAGACGTATTCATGGATTACGATTATGACATACACTTTGAGTGGTCAGACGATGAGCAGCTCACTTCCAGCGGCAGTTCACAGCCCTCCCCCCAGGAGCTAGTATCCATCTTTGCATCTGTAGACGGAGTGACCGGCTACAATCTTGTAAGCTCAATGAGCTGTGACGTCCCCGTTTCTGTAGATATAATAAGTG
>CALXCS010000038.1 GCA_944386875.1 uncultured Oscillospiraceae bacterium | reverse complement strand
AGCACTCCCATGTCTGTCAGCTCGCCTTGTATCTGTGTAACATTTACCTTAAGATCCCCACACACGGAATCGTATTTTTCCCACAAGTCACATAGCGTCTCTTTTGTCTTTGCCAATATTTCGCTCTTTTGTTTTTTATATTGCTCTACACTCTTTGCCGCATCTTCGCCAAGATCTGTGCTTACAGCAGGTTCCATTTCCATGGCTTCATCTAATTGTGCGCGGAGCTCTTCATTCTCACGCTGTAGTGCATTTCTTTCAGCAGCTAGTTCTTCAATATATTCAATAACATCATGCCTGTCAAATCCGCCAAATAGTCTGCTTTTAAAGTTTCCAGTTTCCTGCGGCATAACAAGCCCGCCTTTCCGCAATATTAGAAGTCCCAATGAGCTAATATTAACATATTCGACGAAATAAAACAACAAGAACACTTTACATACGATTTTTTTTTTGCTATAATTGCCCGGTGCCAGTATGCGCCCGTAGCTCAGCTGGATAGAGTGTCAGACTCCGACTCTGAAGGTCGTGCGTTCGAATCGCATCGGGCGTACCAGCTCGCCGCAAGCTGCAGATGCTTGCGGCGAGTTTCTCTTTTTGTCAAAAAGGGTTCCAGGTTCATTTAATTCAAAATTACATCTCTTTTCACTACGTAAAGATAAGGAGAAAATCATGTTCTGTCAAAATTGTGGTAAAAACGTATCAGATGACGCAAGCGTCTGCCCATATTGCGGCCAATCACTGTCCTCTGATAATCCAGTAGAAAACTCCGAAAATGAGAATAAAAAGCCGGCAGGTAAAAAGAGTACTGTCGCAATGGTCCTTTCTGCCGTTGCAATATGTGCCGTTGCTGTTCTAATATGGGTTTTCGTAATTAATCCTTCCCGCTATACTCCGGTATACGTCCTTGAAAGCGATGACGAATTCAATTATGAATATGATGAAAACGGCCTGTGCATCTCTATGCGCAATGATGTTGACGAATATGCTTTTGAGTACGAATATGATGAGCAGAACCGGCCGCTAAAAAGGTACTCTTCACTCAATGGTGCTGACAAAGTGCTCTCTTCGGAATATGAATACAACTCTGACGGTAACCTCCAGCGTCTGACTATTTACGACCCTGAGGACAGTGAAAATATCCGTGTCTGGGAATATGATGAAAAGGGGCGCGCAATATACTGCGGTAATTATTCTGACGGACTCCCCGTTCCTCTTTTTGCCAGTTACGCCAATGAGGATATCTGGTTTGAATACGACGAAAACGACAGGGTAACTTCCTGGTATCAGGAAGTACATGTTTCTCCTGAAATCTATGAGAGCCTGGTCCCTGGGATAACAGACCAATTTGGCAGCGAAGAACAGCTTATATATACAAGTGAGTACATCTACGAATATGACGAATCCGGAAGAGTCACTTCCCTATCAGCCACAGAGTATCACTCCAAACTCGGCGCCTATCTTCAAAGTTTAAATAGTGATGACCCAGCGGCAACATATGTGACACAGCTCAATTTTGAATACAGCAAGGATAAAATAATTATAAGCGGAAATGATTCCACAACGTATGAAGATGACAGCAAAGATGATATCAGCACCGACATCTATTATGAGAATATTTTGTCGTATTCTGACAATGGCGACACTATCGCCTCGTATACAAACGGCAGCGGAAAAACTGTAGAAATCGGCGAGCTGAATACTGATTGTAACATCAGCTCAATTGAGCTGGGATATTTCGGGCTCAGATGGATCGATAATTTCTGGGAATACGGCGAGAAAACCGGTACTGTAGCGGGATTTGAGATGGACTTTTTGTTCCTCCAGTCATATCCGTTTGAACTGCGTGTACGCGGAGCCGATAACAGCGGTAATAGCATTGAATACATACTTCAGCCTTGGAAATACGGTCACAGGTACTTAAAACTTGAGGAGGGTAGAGTAGTATGCTGGCCTGGTGTGGACATGGACATAATGAACAGCTTCGCTCTATGCATTGAAGAGGATCAGGAAAACTTAACTTACAAGGCGTTACAGTGACAGATAATCTCTTCGTTTAATATAGATTGAGGTTAATAATGACTGACATTTCCAATTGGATCCGATTATATTGCGACATATCATTTAACTTATTCCAGGACAGGATTCAGTTTATCGGCCTCCAGGGCAGTTATGCAAGAGATGAGGCCAATGAGGGAAGCGACATAGATCCCGTCCTCATACTTGACAAGTTTACTTTCGATGACATCCAAGCATACAAATCCGCCATGGAAAAAATGCCAGATTCCCCTCCTCTATGCGGTTTTTTATCTGGCGTGCAGGAACTCCGTTCCTGGCTGCCTGGCGAGCTCTTCCAGTTTTATTATGACACCATTCCAATATACAATTCTCTCGATGAAATTATCCGGAAGCCTGGAAAAGCTCAGGCTAAAGAGGCTGTACTTATAGGCGCCTGCGGAATTTACCACGGCAGTATATATAACTACACTCACAGTCGCAGCCATCAGGTACTTATGAGCTTTTTCAAGTCTGCTGTATTCACCATTCAGGCAGAGTACTTTCTAAAGAACGGTGTGTTTATTCGTAAACACAGTGAGCTTCGCCGGTATCTCTCAAGTGAAGAGGCATACATTCTGGATGTTTCAAATAACCCTGAAACGATCGATGATAATAATTTTGATCTTTTATCAGAAAGAATCATTAGCTGGTCATCGAATCTTATCAAATAGAAAAATGGCTATCTGATTCGCATGAGAATCAGATAGCCATTTTTCTATTCATTTATTTTCAAATCTTCACTGTGGTCTTCAGACTCAAAGTCAAATCCGTACTGGCTATCCAACGGCAGCTCCCCAATCATCGTACTATGAAACTCTGTTATCAAGCGGGTAGCTAACGGAACTGTCTGGCAGAACAGCTCTGAAAGACGTCTGTTGCTGTCGCTGCACTGTGGGTTCGGCTTTAGACTCATAACAAATCCTTTGAGCTTATGATAATGTCCCGACAGCTTAAAAGCTCCAAGGACAGCTTTTCTCTTCAGCCCATCAGGCAAACGCAGAAAATCGATATAGTATTTCATGGAAATAAGTGATTTCGTTATATCCTGCGCATCTGTTCCATCAAAGAATGAACTGATAACAGCTGCGTTTCTCACAGATGGAACAATATGCTTTGTCAAATCACATTTGATGGGATCAAGCCCGTCGTCAATCATGAGCATACGGTCAAATTCCATCTCTATTTCATGGTGCCCTACGGGTCCCTTCTCCGAAAGCTTACGCACATATCCGTGGCATATACTGTCTAAAGCAAAATGGCACAAATACCCGTATATATACGCCATATACATAGGGCTGCCGTCATGGGAACAAACGTTTTTCCATGCGTCTTTAAAAACTTTAGCTCCGCTGGAATAATGTGTCTCCCTGCCCAATCTGTTCACTTTATTTGGTATAAGCGGAGAATTGTAAAAAAGAATGTCTGGACCGTGCAGGCCAATGTCATACAGCTCCCTGTACGCCTCGATGCTTTCTCTGAGTAGTGATGGAAGCTGTTCAATTACCAACACGCCTAATTTATAGTGTGCATATGCGCTGGGCATATTATCTCTCCTTTCCAGGGGTAACCCTGTTATATACCGATTCTATATTGACAACACCGGAAAAGCAATATGATTAAAGAAAGATTAACAGAAGATTCACGACCACAAGATATAGTGTATTCTAAAAGTAAAATACAAATGTTAAATAATATTTATCGTCATTTTTAACATACGTTGACCAAACTCTATCATACAAATTATAAACATTACCGTTATCTTTCAA
>CALXCS010000037.1 GCA_944386875.1 uncultured Oscillospiraceae bacterium | reverse complement strand
TCCACCGGAGTTATATTGGACTTTCAGGGGACGCCGTCCCACGCAAGTATGCCTGAGCTTGGCCGTAACCCGGCATATGCAATTGCGGAGATTATAATGGGCCTGGGACAGCTTCAGAACAACGGCGGGTATAGGGGCCTTGTCATGGCCACAATTATTCAGGTGGATATAGGAGAAAGAGCTTTTGGCATACAGGCCAGCCGTGGAAAACTTCTTTTGACTGTGAGGGGAGAGCATGAAGAGGAGCTAAAGAGCTTTACAGAGGATATAATAAATATGGCCAGGGAACGGGCTGGGAATTACGGCCTTGAACTGGATATAAACTACTGCGACACTTTTCCAAATACTGTCTCATACAAAGGCTGCAATGACAGAATACGCCGTATATGTAGAGCAAGGGGGATCCCCATAAGGGAGATGCCGGAACCCAGGCGCAGCTCTGAGGATTTCGGACATTATACAAGAAAAATACCCGGGGCGTTTTTTGAAATAGGTGCGGGTGAGGACTGCCCTGAACTGCACACTGTGAAGTATGATTTCCCTGATGGGGTAATTGAGACGGCAGTGGAGCTTTATATGGGATTAATTGAGTGAAATCCTGCGGGGCATGGCAGCATGAAATGGATTAAGGATGGGGTCCACCGGCAGGCGGACCCCATCCTTAACTTCTACCCCAACGCCACATCGAGAATCATCATAAGTACGAAACCGGCTGCCGCGCCTATTGTGCCTATATTCGAGTGCTCTCCTGACTGCGATTCGGGAATGAGCTCCTCCACGACAACGTAGATCATGGCTCCGGCAGCAAAGGACAGTATGTAGGGCAGGACGGGAGTTATAAGGCTGGAGAGAAGGATTGTCAGGGCAGCTCCTATGGGCTCCACGGCTCCAGAGAGCGTGCCCATAGCAAATGCACGGCCCTTTTTCATACCTCCTGCCGCCAGGGGCATTGATATGACGGCGCCCTCCGGAAGATTCTGAAGGGCTATGCCGATGGAGAGGGCAAAAGCCGCAGCAAGGGATATGCCCGTATTGCCTGCAATCATTCCGGCGAAGACAACGCCGACAGCCATGCCCTCAGGCAGGTTATGGAGAGTGACTGCCAGAACAAGCATCGTCGAGCGCCCAAAATTTGAACGGATGCCCTCGGGCTTGTCGGAGCCCATATGCAGATGGGGAATGACGCAGTCCAGCGCGAGAAGGAACAGTATGCCCAGCAGAAATCCAACCGCCGCAGGGACCCAGGGCACTATACCCTGGCTGCCGGCCATATCTATTGCAGGGATGATGAGAGACCATACGGAAGCGGCGATCATTACGCCTGAGGCAAAGCCTAACAGAAGTTTGTGTATGCTCTGACGCATATCGCCCTTTAACAGAAATACAAGCGCCGAGCCCAGTGTTGTTCCGGCGAAGGGGATAAGAATACCTATAATAAGATTGACAGTCCCGTCCATAATAGCCTCCTTGAATGTTTTTGAGTGGCCGCAACGTATATCTCCCGTATTTACGGACAGTATAGCATATTAAGGCGCCCTGTTCTACTTTTTTGGACAGCATATGCGGGTGTGCAGTAATGTATAAACTGGATTATAAAATACTAGCGGGGAAGCAGTTTGCGCTTCCCCGCTCTCATGTGACCGCTGTGAGGGTATTGAAGGTTTTGAGGTTTTGAAGGTAATTGAAGGTTTTCTTGTGAAGAAATGGAGGTACTAGAGGTACTAGTAGTAAGTAAGAGAGAAGAAATTTGCGAGTCAGCGGTCTTTATGGCAGAACTCTGAGTTGGGGCAGCTTCCGCAGCCGCAACTGCAGGATGATCTGTGATGTTTTTTGTCCCTTACAAGCTTTATGATAATTGCCGCGACTATCAGTATGAGCACTGCGCATGTCACGATAGTGGCGACATTGTCAGCAATAAACTCAAACATTGGCCGTGTGCTTTCCGGAGAGACGTATTACGTCCTCTTTGTAAGAATTTTTACGTACCATGAGATAGATAACGCCGGCAAGAAGGATGAAGGCTATTACGGTGAATATTCCGAAAGTAGCCTCGCCTGTGAACAGGCCGCCAATCTGATAAGTTATAAGTGCTGCCACATAGGCGAAGCCGCACATCCATCCGATTGCTGCAAGAGTCCACTTGCTGTTGTTCATCTCACGCTTGATGGCGCCCATTGCCGCAAAGCACGGTGCGCAGAGCAGATTGAATATCATAAAGCTGTATGTTGTGATGGGACCGAAGTCGCCTCTGACAGCCGCCCATATGGGGCTGGAGTCATCCATAAGGTCGACTTCACCGGCGTAATTGTAGAGTACGCCAAATGTGTTGACAACTTCTTCCTTGGCAATGAGACCTGTAAATGTGGCCACTGCGGCTTTCCAAGCCATGTCGCCAATCCATCCCAGAGGATAGAAAATCCAGGCGATTCCGTCGCCGATATAGCGCAGCAGGGAGTGGTTGTTGTCATCCACGGCCCCAAACTGGAAGGCTGCGCCTTCAACGCCGTAGTTCACGTTGCCGTAGCCCTGGAGGAACCAGAGGACGATGGAAGAGATAAGAATCACGGTGCCGGCTCTCTTAATAAATGACCAGCCGCGTTCCCAGGTAGCCCTGAGTACGTTGCCGGCAGATGGCGCGTGGTAGGGGGGCAGCTCCATGACGAATGGGGCCGGCTCGCCGGCAAAAGCCTTGAACTTTTTGAGTATTATACCTGATATGACCACGGCGGCAATTCCTATAAAAAATGCAGAGGTGGCAATCCAGGGTGAATTATTGAATATGGCTCCTGCAAAGAGCCCGATTATCGGTATTTTAGCGCCGCAGGGGATAAATCCTGTGGTCATTATCGTCATTTTCCGGTCCCTGTCCTGCTCAATTGTCCTGGTGGACATGATGCCGGGAACTCCGCAGCCGGTAGCCACAAGCAGAGGTATGAAGGATTTTCCGGAGAGGCCGAAACGCCTGAAGATACGGTCCATAATAAAGGCGATACGTGCCATATAGCCAATGTCCTCAAGGATTGACAGCAGCAGGCACAAAACGAGAATCTGAGGCACGAAGCCCAGAACAGCTCCGACGCCGGCGACTATACCGTCCTGGATAAGGGCATATAGCCACTCAGGTACCCGCAATACATCGCCTGCACCTATAAGGAGCTTGTCGAAAAGCCCAGGGACCCACTCTCCGAAGAGGACGTCGTTTGCCCAATCCGTACCCATAGTACCGATAGAAAAGGGGAAACTGCCCATGGCTATGGAATATATCACGAACATTATTGCCGCGAATATGGGGAGGGCCAATATGCGGTTTGTGACTATCCTGTCGATTTTATCAGATGTGCTTAACTTGGTGCCGGAACGCTTTTTCCTGACCGCCGACTGAACGACTTTTGCTATGTAAGCGTAGCGCTGGTTTGTTATAATGCTCTCAGCGTCGTCGTCCATCTCTTTTTCGCAGTCTTTTATGTGTTCCTCGATGTGGGACATAAGGGACTTGTCAAGACCAAGTTCCTCAATGACTTTTTCATCGCGTTCAAAAAGCTTTATGGCGTACCAGCGGAGGAACTGATCACTGACCTTGCCCTGTATAGATTCCTCTATATGGGCAATTGCGTGCTCAACGCTGCCGTTGAAAACTGAAGGCATTTGCCCCGCCTTGTGCTCCGCGCCCAGTTGAGCCGCCCGCTCTGCCGCCTGTTTGGAGCCCTCGCCTTTAAGGGCGGATGTGGCGATGACTTCACAACCCAGCGCCTGGCCCAGCTTGTTGAGATCGATTACATCCCCGTTTTTACGGACAAGATCCACCATGTTGAGAGCTATTACCACGGGTATGCCCAGTTCGATAAGCTGCGTGGTAAGGTACAGGTTACGCTCGATATTAGTGCCGTCAACTATGTCTATTATTGCATCGGGATGCTCGTTAACCAGATACGTCCTGGAGACAACCTCCTCAAGAGTGTAGGGGGAGAGGGAGTAAATACCGGGGAGATCCTGTATTATAACGTCTTTGCGCCCTTTCAGCCGCCCCTCTTTTTTCTCTACTGTTACACCGGGCCAGTTGCCAACCCGCTGATTGGAACCGGTCAGATCATTGAACATTGTCGTCTTGCCGCTGTTTGGATTACCGGCAAGGGCAATTTTTATATCCATTCTTATTTCCTCCTAAGTTCTTTAAGTTAGCTAAAACTAACTTAAAAGCAGATAGATCCGCTAAAACTGCGTGCGCCCGTCTCAACCAACCTCGATATTCTGGGCGTCGCCCTTCCTTATCGAGAGCTCGTAACCTCGGACTGTGACCTCGATTGGGTCGCCCAGAGGCGCGACTTTCCGAACAAAGACTTCGGTCCCACGGGTGACACCCATGTCCATAATCCTTCTCTTCAAGGCGCCTTCTCCGTGGAGCTTGACAACCGTGACGGTATCGCCCACCTTCACATCTTTCAGAGTTTTCATCTTATCCTTCCCTCCTCATTCCACCATAATCCTGTTGCACATCGACTTATCAAGGGCTACCCGACTGTCCTTTACAGCCAGAATCATATTTCCCGCAATCTGGGTGAGTACAGTGACGCGCTCTCCGGTGACGAAGCCCAGCTCAGCCAAATGCTGCCTTACCTCATCTTTACCGGTTATTTTTGCTATCACATTCGTCTCGCCCTGGCTGGCCATAGTCAGCGGCATCATTGAAAAGACCTCCTTGACAACAGAGTTATATATGACTAACTAATGGGCTGTTAAACTGGTTAGCTTTCACTAACCAAGCTGAAGTGTAACACTGTACAGGAGGTTTGTCAAGTGGTTTTATAAGATTTTTGTTGACGGGTGTATGGTATCAACAATTTCTCTTGCAAACTTCAATCTTCTCGGATATAATATTTCGGTAGACATATTATATAAGTAATGGCGAGAGGGCCTCGTGGGGAGAGGAGGCAGCATGGGCAGCTATATCGTGGTGACATCTGGAAAGGGAGGCACCGGGAAAACAACCTGTACAGGGGCTCTGGCTTCGGCTTTGGCTCTTCTGGGGCGCAAGACGCTTTGCATAGATTGCGATGTGGGGCTTCGGAATTTGGATTTGGTCCTCGGACTTACCGAACCTCCTGTATGGGATTTTTCTGATGTACTCTCGGGAGATGTAGAACCGGCTGAAGCTGCGCTGCCGCATCCGGAGATAGAGGGGCTCTACTTTCTGCCGGCGCCTTCCAGTATGAGACCGGAGGATATAGAGCTGCAGGAATTTCTTGAGCTCAAGGGCAGGTTTAAAGACGAGTTTGACTATGTGCTGGCCGATTGCCCCGCAGGGCTGGGCCAGGGGTTCAGACTGGCTTCCCAGGGGGCGGATATGGGCCTTATCGTGACTACTGTGGATTTGCCCTCCCTGAGGGACGCCCAGCGTACAGTACAGGAGCTGTCTTATCTGGGTATTTGCCAGTGCAGGCTTATCATTAACAGGGTCAGCCCCAGGGCTCTGAGGATGTCGGGACTTACGCTGGATGACGCAATAGACCTTGTCGGAGCGAGACTTGTAGGCGTAATCTCAGAGGACGACTCCGTCCAGCTGGCGGCAAATGTTGAGAAGCCGCTGATGAAAATGGGCGCCAAATATGCCTATGGGCAGTTTATGGATATAGCCAGGCGTATAACAGGGGAGAAGGTCCCCCTGCCAAGACGCATCAGAGCAGATTAAGAAGAGAGGATACGGCACTGCCGTTTTTATATACATATTTTATAGAAAGAGGTGGCGTTTTTGAATATTGCACTTATGGCCCACGACAGGAAGAAGGAACTTATGGTCCAATTCTGCATAGCATATTGCGGCATTCTATCTTTACAGAACCTTTGTGCCACAAACACCACGGGCCGGCTGGTAACCGAGGCCACCGGACTGCCGATAAATCTTTATCTGTCCTGTTCACAGGGCGGTGATGAGCAGATCGGCGCGCGTATATCGTATAACGAGCTTGATATGGTGCTCTACTTTGCAGACCCCAGCGAGAGCGCAGAGGCGCTGAACTCGGTCAACACCATATCGCGTCTGTGTGACCAGCAAAATGTGCCGTTTGCGACCAATGGGGCTACTGCCGAGGTACTTATCAGGGGCCTCCAGGATGGATTCCTTGATTGGCGGAATATAGTAAACCCCAAGAAATGAGAGGACACAGGGGCTCCCGCCGTCTGGCGGGAGCCTTTTTATGAGATAGGAGAAACTTGAATTATGGAAAAGGTTAGACCGCATACTCTGTCCGGATTTATGGAACTGCTGCCGGAAGCTCAGGCCAAATTTGACAAGATTGCCGATACTCTTCGGAGGGTCTATTCGGTATACGGCTTTACAGCTCTGGACACACCGCTTATTGAAGCCTCTGACGTGCTGCTGGCAAAAGGCGGCGGAGAGACAGAAAAGCAGATATACCGTTTCACAAAAGGCGACAGCGACCTGTCGCTGAGGTTTGACCTTACAGTGCCGCTGGCAAAATATGTTGCCATGAACTATGCCAAGCTGACATTTCCCTTCCGCCGCTTCCAGATAGGAAAAGTTTACAGAGGGGAGAGGGCGCAGAGGGGACGCTTCAGGGAGTTTTACCAGGCGGATATAGACGTTATAGGCGACGGGGAGCTGTCCATATATAATGAGGCTGAGATACCGTCGATTATATACAGGGCTTTTACTCAACTGGGACTTACCAGATTTGTAATAAGGGTAAATAACAGAAAACTTTTGACTGGTTTTTACGACATGCTGGGCCTCTCGGACAAATCCGGAGACATCATGCGCACTGTGGACAAGCTGGAGAAGATAGGCCATCAAAAAGTCGGCGAATTGCTGACAGGAGAGCTGGGCATATCTGAGAGCGACGCGGAGGACATACTGAGATTTACCAAAATTGACGGTTCGACGCAGCAGGTGCTTGAGGCTTTGGGGGAATACAGAGGGAGAAATGAGACATTCGACAGAGGACTTTGGGAGCTGGAGACAGTTACCAGGTATTTGGCAGACTTCGGAGTACCCCAGGAGAACTTTAAAGTTGACCTGACTATTGCAAGAGGCCTGGACTATTACACAGGCACTGTATATGAGACGGTGATGCTCTCGCATCCTGAGGTAGGCTCCATCTGCTCCGGCGGGAGATATGACGATTTGGCAGGATATTACACGGACAGGAAGCTTCCGGGCGTCGGTATATCTATCGGCCTCACTCGGCTTTTCTTTGTGCTTAATGACTGCGATATGCTCTCAGAGGAGCGTATGCCTCCGGCAGACGTTCTGGTTATACCAATGACTCAGGAGCTCTCATATTCTGTATCTTTGTCAACTGCCCTGCGTGAAGCCGGTATACGCACGCAGTTATATACTGAGGATAAGAAGTTTAAGGCGAAGATGTCCTATGCCGACAAGCTGAAAGTACATTTTGCCGTCATAATCGGCGAGGACGAGATGGCGGAAGGGCAGGTTTCCATTAAGGACATGTATGCCGGACAGCAGCAGAAGGTGCCTTTTGAAGAAGCGCCGGAGTTTATTAAAAAAGTTTTGACGTTAAAGCCGGATGTAAAGCCTATTAAAGACGGCCAGTAAGATGAGAAAATAGATTTGGAGCTGAGAGAGATGAGCAACGAGACTTCATTCCGTACCCACACATGCGGGGAACTTCGCATGGAAAACACAGGGGATAAAGTTACCCTTTCAGGATGGCTTGAGAACTTGAGGGAAGTCGGTTCCGGCCTTGCCTTTGCCGTAATCAGGGACTTTTACGGCACTACGCAGATAGTGGCTGAAACGGAGGACATGGTAAAGTCGTTTAAGGCCATAAACAGGGAGTCGGTTATAGCTGTCACAGGCACTGTCAGGGAGCGGGCCAGCAAAAACCCTGACCTGCCCACAGGCGATATAGAAGTTGTGCCTGAATGCGTCGAGACCCTGGGACGCTGCCGCCACAATGAGCTGCCCTTCCAGATAAACAGGAGCCGCGAGGCAGATGAGTCGGCCAGACTCAGGTACAGGTATCTGGACCTGCGCAACCCTCAGGTAAAGGCAAATATTGTTTTGAGGAGCCAGGTGGTTGCGGCCCTGCGCTCAGCCATGACTGAGCAAGGTTTTTTGGAGATAACCACACCTATCCTCACTGCCTCTTCTCCGGAGGGGGCCAGGGATTATCTTGTCCCAAGCCGCAAGCATCCGGGTAAGTTTTATGCCCTGCCCCAGGCTCCGCAGCAGTTTAAACAGCTCCTTATGGCCTCAGGGTTTGATAAGTATTTCCAGATAGCCCCCTGCTTCAGAGATGAGGACGCCAGAGGCGACCGTTCACCAGGCGAGTTCTATCAGCTGGATATGGAGATGGCCTTTGCAGGCCAGGAGGACGTGTTCTCTGTCCTGGAAAAAGTGCTGCCGCCGATTTTTGCAAAATATGGCAAGTACAGCACAGCTTCCTCCGCGCCCTTCAGGCGTATACCGTACCTGGAAGCTATGGATACTTATGGCTCCGACAAGCCGGATTTGAGGATTGACCTTACGCTTAAGGATGCGACGCAGCTGCTGTCCGGCTGCGGATTCGGCCCCTTTGAGGGCAATACTGTCAAGGCAGTGCCGATTGAGGGCTTTAAGGGCTCCAGAAAAGAGATAGAAAAGATTTTGGCCGATGGGGAAGTGCAGTCCGGCCAGAAAGGCTATTGGTTCCGCCTTGACGATAAAGGCGATATCGCCGGAGGCATATCAAAGTTTGTACAGCCTTTAAAGGAGCGAGTCATAGCCGAACTGAATCTCAAGCCGGATACGCTTGTTGTGCTCACTGCGGGAGATAAACTGACTGCCCAGAAGGCTGCCGGAGTATTGAGAAACAAATTCGGCGCGGCGTGCCCTGAGCACATGGATTCAGAGAAGTACGAATTCTGCTGGATAGTGGATTTCCCGATGTATGAGATCGGCGAGGAGTCGGGACAGCTGGAATTTTGCCATAATCCATTTTCAATGCCCCAGGGAGGGCTGGACATACTTGAGAAAGCCCACGCCGGAGAGGTGGACCCGCTGACAATCCTGGCATATCAGTATGACCTGGTGTGCAACGGGGTAGAGCTGTCCTCGGGCGCGGTGAGAAACCACGATCCGGATATAATGGTCAGGGCCTTTGAATTGGTCCGTCTGGGAGAGGACGATGTGAAGAGCCGTTTCCCAGCAATGTATAATGCGTTTACTTACGGCGCTCCGCCCCATGCCGGTATCGCCCCGGGCGTCGACAGGATGGTTATGCTGCTGACAGGCGAGGAATCCATCAGAGAGGTCATCGCCTTCCCAATGAATAAAAACGCGCAGGACCTTATGATGGGAGCTCCCGGCACTGTGGAGCAAAAGCAGCTTGAAGAACTGAGCATAGCGGTAACTGCCGTGGAAGAGGAATAATTGTGCCCGGCCTATCGGATACGTGAGAGGAAAGTTTTATGGAGCCAATAGATAAGATCCGCGTTTTTTTCAGCGGTGACCAGTACGCCACGCTGGCTACAGGGGCAATTATAGAGGAAGCCGGCAAAAATTATGCCAAATGCTCTCTAAAGCTGGAGAGAAAGCACAGGAACGCCATGGGCGGCGTTATGGGCGGGGTGATGTTTACACTGGCGGACTTTGCCTTTGCTGTGGCCTCCAACATTGGAAGCCCGCCGACTGTCTCGGTTTCCGGACAGATTGTCTACCTTGGAGCGGCAAAAGGCGATATGCTTACGGCAGTGGCGCGCTGCCTTCACGCAGGGCGCAGCGGGTGCTCCTTTACCGTAGATATAAGCGATGATCTCGGCAATGCGGTGGCCTCCGTGACGTTCTATGGCTTTAGGAAAAATGGGCCGATGCTGATTGACGAAAACGGAGATACTCCGGAAAAATGATAAGAGTATAATACAAATTATGCCTCAGACGGCGTTAGCGGTCTGAGGCATAATTTTTCGATTGAGCAGTTCTCACTTTATAAGGGAATTGTCTGATTCAAAATCAGATATTGAGGCCGTATCGGAAAAGTACTCATCCAGTATCTGCTTTGCAATATCGGTAAGTGCAGAGCCTGAACCGCCGTGCTCAACCACAACAGCCACAGCTATCTCTGGATCGTCGGCGGGAGCGTAGCATACGAATACACCTGTGTTTATTGCGGCTGTATCGGACTGGACAGTACCGGTTTTAGCGGCTACAGGGACAGGGTAGTTGCTGAATACCGAGGAAGCGGTTCCCGTCTCAGCGACGGCCACCATGCCCCGCTGCAGATATGAGAAATAGCCCTCAGGATCGTCGATTGTGTTTAAGGCCTCCGGCTCGTGTTCCTCTAAAACAGCGGAGTAGTCGGAACTTACAATTTTATCAAGGACGGTGAGCTTGTGTACGGTTCCACCGTTGGCTATAGCTGCGACATAATTTGCAATCTGTACAGGTGTAAACATGTTGTGTCCCTGCCCAATGGCCGTTATCAGAGTATCGGCCTTATACCAGCCTTCGCCAAGTACATCCCGCTTGTATTCACGGGTGGCAAGGGTACCGGTCCCATCGCCGATCTCGATGCCGGTGGAGGAGCCGAACCCAAATTCACTGGCAGTTTTGGCAATTGGGTCAATGTCCATCTGGTCAGCAACCCAGTAGAAGAAGTAGTTGCAGGAGTTTTCTATGGCGCCAACTACGTCCAGAACGCCGTGATTGCTGGGCCAGATCCAGCACCTGGGAGTGTAGCCCACATTGGCATACTTCATATACATGCCCTTGTCCTCTACAGTTGTGGAGCCTGTTATTACTTCTTCACGCAGTCCGGTAAGGGCCGTCACCATTTTAAATGTGGAGCCGGGGTTATATGTCCCCTGGGTGGCCCTGTTGTATAGCGGCCGGGATTCATCGGTGCTGAGTGATGAGTAGTCTGAGCCGAAAGTCGACAGGTCAAATGTGGGATATGACGCAAGGGCCAATACGTCGCCGGTGTTAACATCAAGAGCCACAACGGCGCCGGCATCGGCAAGTTCGTCATCCTCCTCACGGCTCTGGTTTATCTGGGATATTCCTGAGGCAAGCGCGCGCTCGGCGGCCCCCTGAAGAGCTATATCGATAGTCAGGTACACATTATCGCCGGCTTTAACCGGCTCTTCTACAACTTCATTGATAATTGAGCCGTCGGCGTCATTATAAGTTGTCACTTTACCGTCCACGCCGTGAAGCTGGAGCTCGTAAGTGCTCTCTACTCCGGACTGGCCGACCTGGGCGTTATAAGGATAGTCAAGATCGCTGTAGATATTTTCGTACTGTTCAGGCGACATGGACCTGAGATAGCCGAGAAGATGCGAGGCGTATTCAGTGTGGTATTCACGCTCAGAAGATATTTCTATGGATACGCTTGGCAGGTTGCGCTCCTCGGCCCATGCTACAAACGAAGAGCCCACATCGGCGGCAAACACGTAGTCGGTAGTATATATAATGGCGCGCATTTCAAGCTCCCAGCGTATACCGATTATACGCCGGGCGTCTGCCGCCGGTATCGTATAGGATATTTCGTAGTGATCCCTGAGCCAGGAGATGAAGTCGGCAGCGGATATATCAGGATCAAGTTTGAAATACTCAAAATACGCGTTGAGCCAGTTCTCCTGAGTGGAAGAAAGCACGGCATTAAAGGAGAAGGGGGCGCTCATAGTTATTGGGAAGGTGTCTGTATATTCGACGCCGTGACTGCGGGCCGCCTGCACCAGCTCCAAAATAATGCTGTTGGGATCGTCCTGCTGCAGCAGCGTGGCGCGTGATATTGAGACGTTGTACACGACGCGGTCAGAGACAAGGAGCACGCCATTCCTGTCAAGAATAGAACCTCTGGCGGCGCGGACAATCCTAGTAGAGGAAGAAGACCCGATGGAGTCGGCGTAATACGCCTCGCCTTCGATTACCTGCAGCCGGTAGATGGTGGATACATACAGCAGCAGGAGAGCCGCCAGCATGACCGTCAGGGCCACAAGCCGTGATGTTTTTATGAATTTTTCCATAGAATATCCTCTCTGGGGTCATATAACCCGGCTGACAAACCGGGCCATGTAGTATATAGGTATTGTGAAGAAAATAGAATAGAGGGTCTGCCGTAAAACGACTCCCATAAGCGGTAGGACAGGCACTCCATGGAGAAAAACCAGCGGGAACATCTGTACAAAACCGCAGAGAAACAAAAGGCATATACAGCATAAAAGATACGAGGGGAAACCTTTTACCAGGACGCTGTCACAGACTGCGCCCAGCAGGACGCCGGCAACGGCAAGGAATACAGTGAAAACAATAGTGGAGTGATTGAAAGAGAGGTCGCATAGCACCCCGGCAAATATGCCGATTACACCGCCGGCCACACGTCCGTTGAAAAGAGCCGCTCCCGCCACAGCCAGAGGCAGCAGCAGGGGAGATACGCCGGCTATTTTCAGATAGGGGAAGACCATGGATTGGAAGATATAAAGCACAAGCATGTAGGGGACAACTATGATTATCTTCAATAATACCCTGTTTTGCCGCTTTCCCATTACCGGACCTCCGTACCGCCTATAGCCGTCTCAGTTACCACATACACATCGGTGACTCCGTTTATATCGGCTGCAGGGCGTATTATGGCGTAATCCTCCAGCCCGGAATCGGAAGCAACAAGACTCTCCACATAACCGATTACCAGATCAGAGGGGAAAAGCCCCCCTTCTCCAGAGGTAACAACAGTATCGCCGATGATGATCTCATCGTCCTCACTGAGATATGCCATTTTCAATTTATTGTCCAGGAAAAGCTGGAAATCGCCCTGGGCCACTCCCGTGCCGCCACTCTCATAGACGCGCGCGCCGATGCTCATTGTCGTATCCAGGATAGTAGTAACCGTTGCGGAGGAGGCCGTGACGCCCGTAACCTGCCCTACAAGATATCCTGTGGAGGTGACTACTGCGTCGTACAGCTCAATGCCAGCGTTACTGCCGCGGCTTATGGTAAAGCTGGAGGCAAAATTGGACGCTGTCCAGGATATAACGGAAACAGGGGTAAACTTGAGTTCCTCTCTCGTCTCGGAAAAGCCCAGCAGCTCCCTGAGCCTGTCCACCTCCTGGCTCATCTGGGTGTATTCCCTGTACTCCTCCTCCAGTTCCGCCACGCGGTTACGCAGCTCCTGATTTTCGGCCTCCATTTCGTCGTAGCTGTACATGTAGTTATATATACTCTCAAGGGAATCCACAAGCGCAGTCATTGCGCTGCGCAGGGGCCGGAAGAAGGGCTGCGAGAGCATAGAGGCCAGATCCCCGCGCCCGCCGCTTATAGCAACTGAAACTGCGGCGATTATAGCGATTACAACGGCTGCTATCGCGATATATATGCCTTTTTTCGTTATAAAATCTTTCATTGAATCACCTCGGCAGGACCATCGCACAGTTCCCGAAGCCCTATGCCAAATTCTTTCAGCATCAGTCCCAGCCGGCACAGAGGAAGTCCCACGACATTGGAGTAGTCGCCGCATATGCTCTCAACAAAAAGGGCCCCTATACCCTGAATAGCATATGCGCCGGCCTTATCCATCGGCTCTGATGTGTCCACATATGCGGATATCTCATCATCAGAGAGCCTGCGAAAACGCACAACAGTCTCTTCTACAGCGGAGAGGCGCCTGGCGCCGTATATGATGCAAACGCCCGTCAGGACAGAGTGCTCTCTACCGGAGAGGGAACGCAGCATTTCTGAAGCCTCGGCCTTTGACGAGGGCTTTCCCAGAAGGCGGCCCGGAAGAGCTACCAGGGTGTCGGCCGCAAGCACAAGCTCGCCTGGGTGCAAAGCGGCGGCGGCCTCTGCCTTGCGGGCGGAGAGCATTGCCACAGCGTCTTTTGGAGAAGTGCCGTCAGGCACGTCTTCACTTACGTTGGCAGGAGCTGTGATTATATTTTTAACTCCAATAGAGCGGAGCAGCTGGCTCCTTCTGGGAGAAGCGGAAGCTAATAGAATTCTCATTGATTTGACTCCTTTTGCCTGCGGATGCTTGGTGAAATTTTGCAGGGCAGATGGACTTAAAACATGCCGGAGGTGACGCCTCCCGGCTCATAGCCGCCGATTTCCAGGTATCTTTTGGCTATAGCCACGCACTCAGATGAATTCTCTGTGGTAAACATAAGCCTGACGCCCCACAGACCTGCCGAGAGATATTCCCGGCTCCTGTTGGCCAGAAACAGCTTTTGAGGGGACAGAACTGTCGTCCTACACCCCCACTGGCGCATTACAGGATAAGTAAAACCGTCTGTGTCGACTATACCGGTAAAATTGTCACAGGAACATACGCCTGTAAAATTTTTAACAGGGCATGATGCCGTATACATCAATGGCAGGCGGCCGTATATAATCAGCTCCGAATCCACAGCTTTGGATATGGCCCTTACTCTTGCAGCGCTGAGGTCCGGAGAAAGGGCCACCGATTTCATATGAAAACTGCTGATGGCATATAGAGAAGCTGAATTCCTTATATTGAGAGAGTAGTCGCCGCGTACCTGGAAACCCAGCCGCAGCAAAAAAAGTATCTGCTCCATATTGCCTGCCAGCACTTCCTCGATACCGATTTGGCGGGCCTTTAAAAGCAGCCCGGTGACAGAACCCAAATCTGAATCAGCAATTACCCGCGGCAGTGCGGCGCAGACGGTGATCCCCGGTGCGGATATATACGGCGATATGGCTTCAGGGTGTTCGGCTGCCAGCTCCAGTGGGACATATACCACCTGGGGAGCCAGCTCCAAAAGCCCGTCTGACAGCTGGTCCGGACGGCTGACCCACACTGTAAGTACGGGGGGCTCGGTTGAGTTGGGCACCGAGGGGAGAGACTCGAAAGTTTCTTCGGCGCGGGGCTCCAGATATATGCGCCGTTCCATCAATTCTCTCAGAAGCCTGTCCCGAAGCTCCCCAATGTCCTGAGGGTGTATGTACAGCCCCTTTTGCGTTTCGCATTTGACCGTACGGAGATAAAAAGGCGTCCCGCCTGTGCGCGAAAGTTCTGTGCGCATATAACTTAAGTCTATCTCTCGGTGGAAAGCAAGCTCAGGCAATACACCCTCGCCCGAGACACGATTTCCGCGATCGTCCCAGGCTGCCAGCATCAGCGGCTCATTCAGTGCCACTCTG
>CALXCS010000036.1 GCA_944386875.1 uncultured Oscillospiraceae bacterium | reverse complement strand
TCTTACACCTTTTCCGTGTCCTATTTCTACCCCCTCCCTGTCCACTTTTTCCTTACCACTACACCTCCTCCACAAACCGAACCCGTTTCACTGGGCTTCGGTTTGTTTTGCCAGGCTTTAGGGCTCTGCCAAGTCGGGGTGTTTCCAAAGAGGGGCTACGTCCCTCTTTGGTCGGTTGGGGGTGGGTGCAGGGAGGGGAAATCGAAATCCCCTCCCTGCCGTTTCTTTCGGGCGCAACCCGCTTTCTTTGCGCTCAAAGAAAGCAGGTTGCATGGGAGGCAGAGGGGCGCAGCCCCTCGCGGCCGACCACGCCGGCCGCAGCCGGCGGAATATTCCCCGCCTACGGAGTAGGCGGTCTTTCCCGACACCTGCTGGTGTCGGAACTCCCCGTCTGTGCAACGGACGGCCTGCCCTCGCGCCCCCGGTGCGGGAGGACGTGGGGCAGAGCCCCATAAGGCCCGCAGGGCTCCGCCCTGCATCCTTTCCCGCCGCTTTTAAAGCGGCAGCAGTCAAAAAAAGGGCGGGCCGGAATCCGGCCCGCAAAAGTAGGGTTGTGGGATAAAGATATGAGCTTACAGTCTTCGATGCAAGTCGAAGAAATCGGATAAGCTGTAATTAGATAATAGCTCAATTGGATGAATTTGTAAATAGGAAGTTTTGTCGAAGCAGCACTACTTTTAGTAGTTTGATTAAAAATCAACCACAACAGGATGTGTCAGACTTCGCCGTTTTCCAAAATATGTATCTCAATTTTGCACTGTTTCGACGCACCGGAGGACTGCTGTCACAGCCTGTGCCGCTGTCAACGTGCCCCGCGGGTCAAAATACCCGCCGGAGCCTTCAAGGATACCCATTGAGGTCATCTTTTCTACCCACGGTCTGGCCCACTGGGAGACTTCCGCCCAGTCAAGGTACTCCGCGCCGCCGTCCTGCTGTTCGCTGTCCACTCCCCTGACTTTCAGCCATATGGACAGTATCTTTGCCAGTTCCTGGCGCTCCAATGGTGAATCCGGCCTGAAGGTGCCGTCGCCGTAGCCTTCAAAGATGCCCTGCCTGCTGCCCCACAAGATTGCCTTAGCCTGCTCAGTGCCGCTTTTTACGTCTTCGTAGGGCACCTCCCCCGATACGCCCGGCTTTCCCTGGGCCCTGTATATAATCTGTGCAAGTTCTCCTCGGGAAATCGTACTGTCGGGGTAATACCTATTTGATTTATCAGGTTCAATATATCCCAGCTGCGCCGCCAGATCCATGGCCTCATAATACCACTTGTCCGGAGATATATCCGCCATAAGGGTTCCCCTCTCAGAAACCCATACTTTTTCCACAGGCGATGGGTCCGTGTTCTCACCCTGGGCGTAAAAGCAGACGTAACTGCCGGACTTAACAGCTGCCGCCCCCTGGGCCTGCCTGTAAGGGCCGCTCTCGCCTACTCGGAAGTAGACGCTCTCGCCGTCTCCGGCCGTTTTAAACTCAAGCTTTCCGCCCTCCAGGGAGATTGCCGGCGAAAATGCCTGGGGCCTGTCGAATTGAGCTTCCGCCTCCCCGCTCCTGCTGCCGTTGAGATTTACCGCCGCCACCGCCCGTACGGTGCAGGGCTCCTGAACTGTAAAAGGCCCCGTATATTTCTGTGCGTCAAATCCTATGGGAGAGCCGTCCGAGGTGTAGTAAATCGGCACACCCTCAGGACCTGTTATTGTTATCTCCCTGCCTCCCTCTACGGCCCTGGACGTTATCTCCGGCTGGGGGATGCTGCCCAGATCCCCGCCGTTGGGACAGCTATAATAGGCCATGCCAGCCTCCATCGCCGCGCCTCTTCTGCGGTAGAGCTCATTTACGGTGACAAACTCGTATCCCTCTTTTTGCAAATCCTCAATAGCCGCCAGCGCGCCCTGGACGCTGGTGGAAAAAATGTCGTGGAGCAGTATTATGGAGCCGTCTTTAATATCCTCTTTAATGTTTTTTTCCACCTGGGCGGCGTCCTTGTATTTCCAGTCAAGAGTGTCCACTGACCAGAGCACCACAGGGGAGCCCAGCTTCTCCCTCAGGGCGGCTGTGGAATTTCCGTAGGGCACCCTGTAGCAAAACGGGCTGCCGCCGCCGGCAAGGTCATAGAGTATGCCGTCCGTACCCGTCATCTCCTTAAGGGCCGCATCCACCGAGAGCTTATTAAGGTCCGCGTGGCTGTAGCTGTGGTTGCCCAGCTGGTGGCCCTCCTGGGTTATGCGTTCAACTATCTCGGTATACACCCCCGCCCTGCTGCCCAGCACAAAAAACGTGGCGTGGGCGCCCAGCTCCTTAAGCCCGTCGAGAAGTTCATCCGTATACGGCCCTGGGCCGTCGTCAAATGTTATAGCCGCCAGTTTTGTATTTTCAGCTGCCCTGGCCGCCGCAGGCGCGCTCATCAGCGTCGTAAACAGGGCCATAAATACCGCTATTATTCTTAATTTCAACATGTCACACCTCGCATCCCAGAAAATTCAATCCTGTTCCATCTTCATATCTTTCCTCTATATAATATATAATATCCAAAAACAATCCTGTTTTTCACCACATTTCGACTTCATTATTATTACATTTTGGAAAATCATTTTTACAAATCACATATTTCCCGCCTCTATTGCATTATCGAGGGTTTTTGTGTTAAAATTACCGATAGCCCTTTACGGGCGCTTTTGGAGGGAACTGAAATGAGTAATGAGAAATTTTACATCACAACGCCGATCTACTACCCCAGCGACAAGCTGCATATAGGCCACGCCTACTGCACCGTCTGCGCCGACGCCATGGCCAGGTACATGCGTCTGCGGGGTTTCGACGTGATGTTCTTAACCGGCACCGACGAACACGGCCAGAAAATAGAGGACAAGGCCAGTGCCGCCGGCGTCTCCCCGAAAGAATTTGTGGACTCCATAGTTGAAGGCCCCAGGGGCGTCCGTGACCTCTGGAAGCTGATGAACATATCAAACGACAGGTTTATCAGGACCACAGACGACTACCATGTGGCGGCAATACAGAAGATATTCCGCAAAATGTACGATAACGGCGACATATACAAGGGCAAGTATGTTGGCAAATACTGCAAGCCCTGCGAGTCCTTCTGGACCGAGAGCCAGCTGGTGGACGGCAAATGCCCCGACTGCGGCAGGGAGGTCCAGGACGCGGAGGAGGAGGCATACTTCTTCCGGCTCTCAAAATACGCCGACAGGATCCGTGACCTGCTGGAAAACACCGATTTCCTTGAGCCCCGCAGCCGTGTCCACGAGATGGTGAACAACTTTATAGAGCCGGGGCTTGAGGATCTTTGCGTCAGCCGAACCAGCTTCACCTGGGGCATCCCAGTGGACTTTGACCCGGGCCACGTGGTCTACGTGTGGATAGACGCCCTGTCCAACTATATAACGGCCCTGGGCTATATGAACGATAAATACGACGATATGGACAAGTACTGGCCCGCCGACGTACACTTTGTGGGCAAGGAGATAGTCCGTTTCCACTCAATAATCTGGCCGGCAATGCTTATGAGCCTGGGTCTGCCCCTTCCCAAAAAAGTTTACGGCCACGGCTGGCTACTGCTGGACGGCGGCAAGATGAGCAAATCCAAGGGCAACGTGGTGGATCCGTACCTGCTGGCTGAGCGCTACGGGGTGGACGCGCTGCGGTTTTTCCTGCTTCGCGAGTTCCCCTTCGGCTCCGACGGCAACTTCTCCAACGAGGCGCTGATCTCCAGGATAAATACGGATCTGGCCAATTCCCTGGGCAACCTGGTGAGCCGCACCGTATCAATGGTGATAAAATACTTTGATGGGCGCCTGCCGGAGAGCTACGGGGGCCAGGAGCCCCTGGACCAGGAGCTTACCGGCGCTGCCGGCTCTTTAAGGGGCGCCTATCAGCAGCAGATGGACTCCTACTCGTTCCAGAGCGCCCTGGGCGAGATATTCAAAGTCATCGCCAGGGCCAACAAGTTCATTGACGAGACCGAGCCCTGGCGGCTGGCCAAGGACGAGGCCAACAGGGAGCGGCTTGCCCGGGTCATGTACGACCTCTTAGAGACAATACGCATATGCACTGTGCTCTTAAAGCCCTTTATACCCGACTCCTGCCAGAAGATTTTCGGCCAGATCGGAGCCGGCAGCCTCACCAGCTGGGACAGCGCCGGTGAATTTGGGGCCCTGCCGGCCGATACGGCGGTCCAGAAGGGCGATGTCATCTTCCCAAGGGTGGATATGGAGCAGGAGCTGCGGGAGCTGGAAAAACTCACCTCTCACCAGGAGGAGAATAATGTCCCGCCGGTACTGCCGGAGGTGTCCATCGACGACTTTGCCAAGTGCGATATAAGGGTCTGCAAAGTCCTCTCCTGCGAAAATGTAAAAAAGAGCGAAAAGCTGCTGAAGTTCACCCTGGACGACGGCTCCGGCGTCCCAAGGCAGATACTCTCCGGCATAGCCAAATACTATAAACCGGAGGAGCTAATGGGCAAAACCGTGGCGGCAATACTGAACCTGCCCGCCAGAAAGATGATGGGCCTTGACTCCAACGGAATGCTGCTCTCGGCAGTGCGGGAGTCCGGCGGCCAGGAGGAACTGCGCCTTATTATGCTGGACGACTCCATCCCCGCAGGTTCGCGTCTGTGCTGATAAACCTTCTTGGGCCGTGGAATCGCCGCTGTAAAGGTCAAAAGGAAACGGCCCATGAAATTTCACCCATGCGCTTTGATCTTGTGGCCGCGCCGCCAGAGGCGGCGCTTGGCCTTATTGTGCGGTGCTTTTGCATAACAAAATAAATTCCCAGGGCATAGCGCCCTGGGAACAAAAAATTGTCTTGACTTTATATGATTAATAATTTATAATAACTTGGCTTGAATATTGTAAGTATCTCAAACAGTATACGGAGAAGTCGCGTAGCTGGTCGAGCGCGCACGATTGGAAATCGTGTAACCGTCAAAAGCGGTTCGAGGGTTCGAATCCCTCCTTCTCCGCCAAAAATAAGGACCCATCGGAAGATGGGTTCTTATTTTTATATAATCGGGATTTAAACCCCAGGGCTCTTAAGCTGTCTCGGTACTCTGGCCTTTGCTTGTCATCACCGGCTCTTACCTGGCGTTCTTATTCCCCTCTCGGTACTCCCTCCGCATTGTCTCTCCCCATGCTGTGGTTATAGTATCATATATTGCATTCGATATATCAATAGGCAGACTCAACAATATTGCATTCGATATATTGTCTATTTTGTATATTGCATTCGATATACATTGGTGCTATTATAAGACTATAATGGAAAGAGTATAACTATACACGAGAACTCTTAGGAGGTTGATAACATGCCAGCTTCAAAAGCTCAACAACGTGCGGTGAGTAAATATATGAAGGAGAATTATGATGTTTATCAGATAAGAATGCCTAAAGGTCAGAAGGATATAATAAAGTCCCACGCAGAGGCCCAGGGTGAGAGCGTGAATCAGTACATCATCACATCTATCAATCAACGTATTGATCGGGATGATAAAGGAGGTTCAGATCATGAGTAACAAGGAACTTGCAAAGCAGATCATTGACCAGATACCGGAGAGCAAGATGCTCTATGTAATAGCTTATCTTCAGGGAGCCGCCGTCCCCGATGATATGCCAAATGCCGATACAATAGAG
>CALXCS010000035.1 GCA_944386875.1 uncultured Oscillospiraceae bacterium | reverse complement strand
TTGAAAAAGCCGGTGGGATGTATTACGTGATCTTCTTTCGGATTTATACTTGTAAGCGAAGTGTCCAGGGCGGTTATAGCCCTGGCTATCGCATAGTGGCCAAACCTGTTCCTAATCTCGTCAATTGCAAGCTCCAACCTTTCCATTTTAGCCCTGTGCTGGGGAGATTCAAATAAAGTGGTTTGAAGCGGAGATGAGGCGGGAACAAGGTCGATAGCTCTTATACCTATGGATCTCAAAGGCTTTTGCCAGCTATAGTGTTCCTGAAGAAGCGACATTGCCGCTGAGTGCAGGTCTGATGATATGGAACTGGGAGAAGGGAGAGAAGCCTGACGTTCAAATGTGTACAAATTATTGTCACGCAGGCTTATCTGCACACCGCATGCCATAAGCCCCTGCTCCCGCAGCCTGGCAGCGACACTTTCGCACAACATATAAAAAACTATACAGGCGTCGGCCTCGCAAGTGAGGTCCCTTGGCGTGGTGGTAGAGTTGCCTATGCTTTTTACTATTGACTCGCTGTCATAAAGGGACACCGGATCGGAGTCCCGGCCGTTGGCAAAAGATGAGAGAACGTAACCCCACTTGCCAAGTTTATGCTCCAGCAGCTCTACAGGAGCCTGAGCTATACCGCCAATAGTGGTTATACCAAGAGATGACAGTTTTTTTGTGGTTGCAGGACCCACGTACAGGAGCTCTTGGGCAGGCAGCGGCCAGACCTTGCTGCGAAAATTCTCCCTGGTGAACAGTGTGACGGCATCTGGCTTTTTATAGTCGCTGCCAAGTTTTGCAAATATCTTGTTGAAGGATACTCCGATACTGACGGTGATGCCGAGTTCAGAAAATACCCTGCGCCGTATCTCATCGGCAATCTCATATCCGGTACGGTCTGAACAGCCAGTGATATCTATCCAGGCTTCATCTATGCCGAAGGGCTCTACCCTATCGGAATATTGGCGGAATATGGCCCTGGCCAGCTTGGAAAATCTCAGGTATAGAGGAAACCTGGGCGGCACGGTGATAAGGTTTGGACATTTGAGCTTTGCCTGCCATATGGCTTCGCCTGTTTTAACTCCGTGTTTTTTTGCCAATTCATTTTTGGCCAGTATTATACCATGCCTTGCCTCTATGTCTCCGCCCACAGCTACAGGCTTATCGCGTATGTCAGGACGGTAAAGGCATTCTATGCTGGCGTAGCAGCCGTTTATATCCACATGCAGTATGGTGCGGTCCATAATATCACCTCGTTTGTATTATAATACTCTTATTAAGAGAAAATCAACTGGAAAATACTTTTGCTAAGAGAAAAATACTAAGTGAATGCTTGTAATCCTGTCGAATTTGTGGTATTTTATAATTACAGCTGCAATCTTAAGATTTTTAAGGTGAGGTGGGAACATGGATATAGGAAGCGTGTTGAAAAAGCTGCGGCGTGAAATGGAACTTTCCCAGGGGGATGTGGCAGGACTTTTAACAAACAGAGGCTGTCCGGCTACCCAGAAAGCTATATCGAAATGGGAGCGTGGCGATACAGTCCCTAACGCCCGTCAATTTCTGTATCTGTGCGAAATATATAATGTCCGCGATGTGTTGGATGTTTTTTGCGGAATACCGGCCAGCAGAGAAAGGCTCAACAGCTTGGGGAAGAAAAGAGTAGAAGAGTATGTACGGCTTTTGGAGCGCGATATACAGTTTTCCGAGGCGCCTGTTGCAGGGAGCCAGCGAATAATAAGAACGATACCGCTTTATGACATGCCGGCGTCGGCCGGTACGGGACAGTTCTTGGACAGCGACGGGTACGAGCTTATTGACGTAGATGAAACAGTGCCGCTTTCAGCTACATTTGCCGTACGCATAAGCGGGGACAGCATGAGCCCCAGATATGTGGACAGGCAGATAGTGTATGTGAAACCTCAGCAGACGCTGGATCCGGGAGAGATTGGTATATTTCTTTTGAATGGGAGCGCATATTGCAAAATTCTCGGGACAGGAAAAAATACAGAACTGATTTCAATAAACAGGAAATATAATCCAATAGCTGTATATGAATATGACGAATTGAGGGTTATAGGCAAAGTTGTTGGTTGAGTTTGTCTGAAAATAGGTAAATATTTTGTAGAAATTCTCCGGAGATTTTTTAAAGCATCTCCGGAGAATTTTTTATAGCAATAATGCCAGTATTAAACGGCCTTCTCAGGGAAATACTGATACTGCTTACAAAAACAGATCGGCAGTAAGCGGAGAACATTCCGAGGAGGCGCTTTTTTGCAAGGCAAGGTTGAAATCTGCGGCATAAATACCTCAAAACTGCCTGTGCTGAAGAATGAGGAGACAATAGAGCTTTTAAAGAAGGCCAGATCAGGGGATAAAGAGGCCAGGGATGAACTTATACGGGGCAATCTGCGCCTTGTTCTATCTGTAATACAGAAATTTACAAGTAGGGGCGAGAATGCCGATGACATATTTCAGGTGGGATGTATTGGCCTGATAAAAGCTATAGATAATTTCAATCTGGATCTGGGAGTTATGTTTTCTACGTATGGGGTACCAATGATAATTGGTGAGATACGCCGTTTCTTGAGAGACAATGGACCGGTGCGCGTCAGCCGCAGCATACGGGACACGGCCTACAAGGTGCTTCAGATGAAGGAAAAACTTATAAATGAAAACCAAAGGGAACCTACGGTAGAGGAAATATCTGAGGCTCTGGGCATAAAGAGGGAGGACGTAGTTATAGCGATGGATGCAATAGTGGATCCTGTGTCTCTGTACGAGCCCATATACAATGAGAGCGGCGATGCTGTATGCGGAATGGACCAGATTGGAGACACAAAAAATACAGAACTGATTTCAATAAACAGGAAATATAATCCAATAGCTGTATATGA
>CALXCS010000034.1 GCA_944386875.1 uncultured Oscillospiraceae bacterium | reverse complement strand
TATACTCCAACTCCTTGCCAAGAATAAAATTGAAATTCAAGATATCCAGATAAGCCAACTTTTAGATCAGTATCTGGCATATTTAGATGAAATGAAAGCAATGGATCTGGAGATCGCCAGTGAATTTGTAGTGATGGCGTCACACCTTGTGTATATTAAAGCCCGTACTTTGCTGAACACTGGCGAGGAGAACGAAGAACTTGAGGAACTACGTCAATCTCTTGAGAAATTAAAAAGACGCGATATTTATTCCAATATAAGAAAAATTACACCTTATTTTGAAAAGATGTATTCAAAAGGAGCAGGTGCGATTGTAAAGCCTCCTGAATACTTTAAACCGGATAAAGGCTACAAATATACCCACGATAAAAAAGATATTTTTGACAGCGTAATCCGTGCTATGACCCGAGGGAATGTGCCGCAGACTTTAGATACAAGCAACTTTGCTATACCGAAAAGAATCATATATCCTGTTTCAGAAAAAACGAATGAAATCATTGCCCAGCTTAAAAGTGGCGGACCAAAATATTTGAAGAGAATTTT
Source organism: uncultured Oscillospiraceae bacterium (assembly GCA_944386875.1). Classification (GTDB taxonomy): domain Bacteria; phylum Bacillota; class Clostridia; order Oscillospirales; family Oscillospiraceae; genus RUG626. Next base: position 5,860 of record CALXCS010000034.1, on the reverse strand, counting down.
CAGCGAAAGTTATAGCCGCACTGAAGTCGTAGCTACTTTCTTAGCAGTTCTGGAGCTATGTAAATCTGGTGTTGTTATACTGGAAGGCGATGGAGAGAGGACTGTCCTGAGTTATGTGGATGACGCTTAAGAAGGAAAATATCTATGGAACTACGTGATTTAGAGGGTATAATAGAAGGGGTGCTTTTTGCGTCCGGTGAGCCGGTGGCAATTCAGAGACTGTCTGCTGTCATGGGAGTCTCTGAAGATGTCGTCGCCGATGCTGCCGCGAGGATAGCAGACAGACTTGCATTTGAACGCAGAGGGATACGCTTGGTAAAACTTGAAAATGCGCTTCAGCTGTGTTCGGCTCCCGAATATAGCGACTATATAAGAACGGCACTTGAGACAAGGAAACCTCCAAAACTTACGCAGACAGCCCTGGAGGTATTGGCTGTTGTGGCGTATTTTCAACCAGTTACCAGAGCGTTTATAGAACAGGTTAGAGGCATTGACAGCTCATATACAGTTGGCGTGCTTGTGGATAGAGGACTGATAGAACCGTGCGGACACGCTGACGCGCCAGGCAGACCTGTAATTTTTCGCACTACTAAAAGTTTTTTGCGGACTTTTGGAATTTCTTCTCTTGAGGAGCTGCCGGAGCTTCCGTCGCAGGAGCTGTCGGAAGAAGACGGGCAGATTAAAATATCGCAAAAGCCACAGTGATATGTTTGAGATTATGTGGACAATGTGAATCTAGCTGTACTTGAAAGAATGCCTGCAAATAATAGGTGGATTGATGACTGCTTTAATCATTTTAGTATGTATTTTAATGGTGTTATTATTTCTTATGCTGTTAAGAGTAGGTATAATTATTAAATATGATGAAGGCTTTTCAGTATCTGCCAAAGCAGCTTGCCTTAATTTTAGTCTTTATCCTAGAAGCACAGAGAAAGACAAGAGCAAGCAGGTAGAAAAAAGAGTTAAGCAGGAGAATAAACAACATAAGGGCACACCGAAAGAGCAGAATAAGTTAGATGAATTTCAAAAAGCAATTGATCCCATTCTTAAAGCACTCAGCAGATTAAAGAAGAAGCTATATGTAAACCGTGTTATCTTGAGAGTGACTGCCGGCGCCTCTGATCCATTTGAAGCTGCGATGAAATTCGGGAAAATCTCAGCAGCGCTAGGGGTACTGTCGCCAATTTTTGATAACACCTTCAATGTAAAAAAAAGAAATATATCTGCTGATGTGGACTTTCAGATAGAAGAAGATAAAATATTCTTTTTCATTGATCTTTCTATGGCTGTATGGGAAATAATATATGTTGTTTGCGCATTGGTTCCGCTTCTTGGAATCAATAAACCATCAAAAGAAATGAGAGAGGTGAAAAATAATGGACAAGCATCACATAAGTGAACTTATGGAAACTGTAATGGGAAAACTCCACGATATGGTTGACGTCAGCACTGTAATTGGTGAGTCTATTACTACCCCTGACGGTATTACAATAATACCTGTTTCAAAAGTGAGTTTTGGATTCGCATCTGGTGGTTCAGACTTTAACAGTAAGCAGACTGGAAGTCAGAATAACTTGCCTTTTGGCGGTGGCGCCGGGGCGGGTGTAAAAATCAATCCTGTTGCTTTTGTCGTAATTAAGGATGGAAATGTCCGCGTGTTGAATATTGACGCGCCTGCTTCAACCGCTGTTGATAGGATAATTGAAAATGCGCCTGACATCATTGACAAGATAACAGACTTATTAAAAAAAGAGCAGCCTGAGAATGCCTGAATATATATATCCCCCTTGCGGCAATAATATATTGTGTGCGAGGTGGTTTATATAATGTTAAAGAAAATTGTTCCGATTACCGCCGCCGTTGTCTTACTGGCGGCGGTAAGTATTAATAATATACATGCGTTATCAATCTCTGCTGAGTGTGCTATACTCTATGAAGCCGAAACCGGAACAGTCCTATATGAGAAAAATCCAGATAGGCAAAAGCTTATAGCAAGCACAACAAAGATTATGACTGCTCTCGTTGCATTGGAGAATTCCGATTGTGATGATGTTGTAACGATTCCTGCCCAATGTGAAAGTGTAGAAGGTTCGTCAATGTATTTAAAGGCTGGCGAAAAAATATCAATGAAGACACTCCTTTATGGACTGCTTCTTGAATCAGGAAATGATGCAGCCGTTGCAATAGCCATCCACACAGCAGGAAGCGTTGAGAAATTTGCTGAGCTTATGAATAGCCGTGCACAGGAGCTTGGCTGCGCCAATACTCATTTTGTAAATCCCAACGGTCTGGATGCCGATGGCCACTACTCCAGTGCGAGAGATTTGGCTATTATCATGGCGGAAGCTATGAATAACAAAGTATTCAAGCAGATTGTCTCCACAAAAACTTTTACGGCTGAGGGTAGAACATTCTCAAATCATAATAAACTGCTCTGGTCATATGAGGGAATGGCTGGAGGAAAAACTGGCTATACAAAAAGCGCGGGGCGCACGCTTGTTACATGTGCACAGCGCAATGGAATGACTGTAATATGCGTAACGCTAAACGCCAGTGACGACTGGAACGATCATATTAATCTACTGGACAGCGCGTTTAACAGCTGGGAGTTGAAGACAATCTGCGTAGCAGGCGAGAAAATTAAAGATGTATCGGTGATTTCCGGCGTAAAGAGCAGCGTAGGGATTTCAGCTTTAGAGACAAAGAAAATCCTTTTACAAAAAGGAAGTAGCGTAACAATCGATTTGCAGCTCCCTGAATTTGTATATGCAGAGGTAAGTGAGGGTGATATTGCCGGAAAATTGTCGGCATATGTAGATGACAGTGAAATATATTCAACACAGCTTGTTTTTTCTGATTCTGTGAGTAGAAATTTATCAGAAAAATTGTCTATTTGGGAGCGGTTAAAGAAGGTCATAACAGGTGCTTCATCATTTGAGAGTGGCAAATTGGGAAAGTGAGTGTGCATGTTGGAAGAACGAATACAAAAGATTATCGCGGCGCGGGAAAAGATCTCGCGCCGCGCCGCTGAGAGACTTATTGCTGACGGTCGTGTTTCTGTTAATGGAATCATTGTCGATTTGGGTGCAAAGGCTGACAGCTGCAAAGACTATATCTGCATCGACGGTAGGAAACTCGCACCAGGCACTGAAAAAAAAATATACATAGCCTTAAATAAGCCAGTTGGATATGTTACTACCATGCGTGATGAAAAGGGCCGGCATGCGGTTTCAGAGCTTGTAATGGACATACCGCATAGAGTTTATCCGATAGGCCGCCTTGATATCAACTCAGAAGGACTTTTGCTTATGACAAATGATGGAGATTTTGCAAATATGGTTATGCATCCATCTTTTGTAAAGGAGAAAATATATAGAGTATCTGTAGAAGGAAATTTTTTTAAAGGAGTAGATTTATTAAAAGAACCGATAGAACTTGATGGAAAACTAATTTCAAAGCCTATTGTAAAAATAGTCAAGGAGACTCAAGATGGCGGAATTTTAGAAATAGCTATCCATGAAGGACGAAACCGGCAGATACGCCGAATGTGCAGTTATGCGGGTTTAAAAGTTAAAAGGCTTGTGCGGATAGCAATTGGTCCCATTAGGTTAGGACGTTTAAAAAGTGGGATGTGGAGAAATTTGACTTATGAAGAAATAAATAAAATACGAAATATTTAATTCATTTATGCAAGAATATATCGAAGAAATTGCAATATCCTCTTGAAAAAACGGAAAAAGCAACTATAATGTTATTGGCTGTAGCCAGCAGATATAGTAAGATATGACGTAATAGGTATTCAATAGCTTTTGGAGATGTTTTTATGGATAAGGATGTCCTTGCAGCAATAAATTCAGTGTCGCCCACTTTTTCAAAAGGTCAGCGGCGTATTGCCAGTTACATAGCTGAGAACTACGATAAGGCAGCATTTATGACTGCAGGAAAACTTGGAGCTGCGGCAGGAGTTTCAGAATCTACTGTAGTCCGATTTGCCGCTGATTTGGGATACGAAGGATATCCTGAGATGAGAAAGGCACTCCAGGAACTTATAAAAAACAGGCTTACTACTGTACAGAGAATAGAAGTTGCCCGAGATACAATCGCGGGCAGAGACGTTCTTGATAATGTTTTAAGCTCTGACGCAGACAAAATACGGCGTACTCTTGAAGACATAGACAGAAACGCTTTTTCCAAAGCTGTGGAGGCAATCACTTCGGCGCGGACTATCTATGTCATAGGGCTCCGTTCGTCTTCTGCTCTTGCAAGCTTCCTAGGATTTTATTTAAACTTGCTTTTTCCTGACGTCCGTGTGGTGAACCAGAGCGCCGCCAGTGAGATTTATGAGCAAATACTTCATATTTCTGCTGGAGATGTTTGTATTGCCATAAGTTTCCCTAGGTATTCAAAGAAGACGATTATGGCTATGAAATTTGCAAAGGATAAAGGCGCGACTGTTATAGGAATTACGGATACTTCTTCATCACTTGTAGCCCACAGCGCTGATATAAAACTTTATGCCAGAAGCGAAATGGTTTCTTTTTTTTTTTTTTTTGTGGCGCCTCTCAGTCTAATCAACGCAATTGTAGTTGCGGCTGCCGAGAGTTCAGGACGAGACTTGGAGTCCAACTTTGAGAATCTGGAAAAAATCTGGGCTGAATATGAAGTATATGAAAAATACTAAATTTGACGTTGCAGTTATCGGTGGAGGTGCTGCTGGGCTTTTAGCTTCTGGTATCATTTCTCATAGCGGACTGAAAGTAGCTCTTTTAGAAAAAAATAATGTGGTGGGGCGGAAGCTGAGTATCACAGGCAAAGGCCGCTGCAATATAACCAATAACACGTCCCCACAGGAGGTTATACGCAATACCACGACAAACGGCAAGTTTTTGTATAGCTCTATATTTGGATTTACTCCCGAAGATACAATGAGCTTTTTTCAGTCTTTAGGAATTGCTTTAAAAACGGAACGCGGCAGAAGGGTATTTCCGGTTTCGGATAGGGCGTATGATGTTGTCGACGCTCTGCGCCGATATGCAGTTTCAGGCGGCGTAAACATATACAATGCTACGGCCTCACACATTGCAACGTCTAACGGTTCCGTGTCTGCCGTACAAACCGGCAGCGGTGAGTTTAAAGCAGATAATGTAATTTTATGCACAGGCGGTATGTCATACCCTGGCACAGGTTCCACAGGCGACGGATATAAGATAGCCGCTGAGTTAGGGCATACGGTTGCCACACCTAAGCCTTCACTGGTTCCGTTGGAGGAAAACGGCGATATATGCAGACGTATGCAGGGGCTGTCACTTAAAAATGTATGCATGACTGTATTTGATAAGAATCACAGGAGAGTCTATCAGGAGCAGGGGGAGATGATGTTTACCCATTTTGGAGTGTCTGGTCCGTTAGTCCTCTCTGCTAGCGCCCACTTAAAGGATTATAAAGAATCTGGATACTATATCTCCATTGATCTTAAACCGGCACTTGATGAGAAAAAATTGGATGCACGCATATTAAGGGATTTTTCTAAATTTGCCAACAAAGACGCAGCTAACGCAATTTCTGAACTTGTTCCTCACAGTATGATTCCTGTTATTCTTGATTTGGCAGAAATTTCACCATTAACAAAGACAAATTCCATAACAAAGGTACAGAGGCGGAATCTTTTAAGTCTATTGAAAGATTTTCGCGTAAATATTAAGGGGCCCAGGCCAATAAGTGAGGCTGTTGTGACTTCAGGCGGAATTAACGTAAAAGAGATAGATCCTAAAACTATGGAATCGCGTATTGTCCGCGGTTTATATTTTGCCGGAGAAATAATCGATGTTGACGCATATACAGGCGGATACAATTTGCAAAT
>CALXCS010000033.1 GCA_944386875.1 uncultured Oscillospiraceae bacterium | reverse complement strand
GGCCAGAAGATGGTGATATCCTCGTTGGTGCTGACCCATGCGTTGCCGTCATGCTCATTGACAAGATCCAGATACTTAAACTGGAACTGGCCGTCCGTCAGGGTGTAGCCCTTACCGATCGCGTAATCCACCAGCAGTTTGGTGGTGTCCGCACCATCTTCCTCAATAATATCTGTACGGGAAATCAGCTCATCGAACATCAGGGAGATCTGGGCTTCTTCTCCATCGCTGTTTCCAAGCAGGCCAAGTTCCTCTTTGCCGTTGGTGTAGAACGTCGCGCCCTGGGGAATGACGGCCACAGCCATGCCATTGCTGGTATCCACAGCATCTTCCGTCGTGACGATCTCCGTAGCGACAGTGTCTACATCGCCCAGCACCTCGTTCGGGTTGGACACATAGCGGATGGTGCAGGTCGCATCACCAAATACAACTGCGATTTTGCGGCCGGCCGCAGTAGCAGCGGTCACATCCGTAATCACTTGAATGGTGTACTTGCCGGCAATACCGTCGCTTTCCATTGCCTGATTGTTGTCCTGGTGCGTGTAACTGACATCCAGCCAGTCAATCGTCACAATTTCTTCATTTGCAGCTCCACCAGGGAGGGATTTTTCCTCGCCGTTGACTGTGAACTTCACATCCGTCAGGTCAACGCCCACGCCCGCAGTGACCTTGTAACGGGGCGCGGGGAAGGAATTCTCACTCATGGACTCGCCGCCGGTATAGGCGGTCACATCCTGCGGCGTGATAGTGATGGTACCGGCAGCTGGCAGCTCCTTATACTGGGCGATGAATGTCATGTTTTTGGTGACTTCCAGCAAGGCAATTTCTGCAGCAGTTTTATAGAGCTTACCGCTGTTGTCGCCTTCCAGCTTCCAGCCGGTGAACTCGTAGTTGACGTCCTCAGTTACGTTAGGGACCTGATTCTCCGTCAGATTGCTTCCGCTCAGAATGCCGCTGATCTGGATTTTACCATCCCCGTCGCCGTCATCATCCAGCGTACCATGCTCACCCTGGTCGAACGTCACCGTATAGGTGCCCTCCTCCACATCGGGAGTGCCATCGCCATTGGCGTCCAGACCCCAGACGGCGTAGACTGTGATGTTGCTGCTCTCGAAGGTCACTTCGGTCACCAGGTCGGGCAATTCTTCCTTGTCATCCTTAGTGTAGACCTTCCCGTTGGTATCCGTTAGGCTCCAGCCCACGAACAAAACATCCTTGCCCTCCTGCTTATCGTGGGCCGGCTCGTCGGTAGTATTCAGCGTGACCTTGCTGCCGCTCAGGTAGGTGTTGCTGTCGGTGGGGGCATTGCTGCCGCCGTTGGCGTCATATGTCAGGGCGTAGGTAACTTCCTCCGCCTCTGGGGAATTTTTAATCGTCAGAGAGACAATGCCGTTAGTCACACTATCCGCATCGGCCGGCTTTTCCGCCTCTAACGTGAATGTCTCAGTCGTGCTGTTCTGCTCATAGCCCTCCGGCGCCTGAGTCTCCGTCAGCGTATATGTACCCTCCGGCAGGCCCAGCAGGGTAACCGTGCCGTCAGTGCCCGTGGTGATAGTCTCGGTTCCGTTCGCATCGTACACCAGATACTCTCTGCCGCTGATGGTTTCCGATGTGAAGTTGAGTGTTAAGTTTTTGCTGTCTTTCAGCTCGAATTGGGCGCCGGACAATGTTTTGTCGGGATCATTTGCGTCCACCTTGGTAATTGTCACACCCCGGCGGGTGTTTTCCACCAGGACGGGCGTGACAACACCGTTGGTTGACGTGGGGGAACCCGCCCACCGTTCCCGTAGTAGCCCTCTACTGGGGTCACTTCCTGGAAGTAATAGGTCTGTCCATTGCTCAGTCCAGTGAGGACGATCTCTCCGCCCTGACCGGTGGGAAGCTCGGTGATGCTGCCATCTTCGGACAGCTGATATCTGCCGTCACTTGACAGCTTGAATTTCAGCGGTTCACCGCCGCTTTCCGAATCGTAAACACAGAACATTGCGCCTGCAATAGGGCCGTCGACGTAGGGGACATTGGCGCTGGAGTTGTTGTTTGGAGTCCACGGCTTGGGCTGCTCATTCTCATACATCGAGTCCGCCTTGAAGAGCACCACGTCGCCTGCCCTGGCCTTTGCAGCTATGCCGTTGCGCCAGAAATTTACACAGGTGTCTGAAACGCTTTTACCCTGCGTCAGCTCTACGTCTCCGGAGGTCACGGACATGGTGTTCGTCACCTGCTCCACAACAAATGCCTCTTCGTCGTAGCTTGTGCCGTCGTTCCTGATCATGGTATACAGCGAGGCATTGAAGCCGTAGACGTAGATGCTGTTCAGCGCACCTATATTATCTTCGTCTGCACTATCCCCGCCGCCGTAATACGCGATGGAGTCCTGATAGATCCTCTGGAAGGCTTCCCAGTCGCTCTGGGTCATCCCCTGGCCGGTGAATTCGTCTTGAATCTCCCCTTTTTCGGTATAAACGGGATCATCCAGAACAGATTTGATATATTCCGCCTCAGAGCGCAGTCCGGCCATCAGATTTTTGTACCACTCGTCCTTGTCGATCTTATCATATTCTGTCGAGCCCCATTGGTTCTGAACCTGAATCATTGCAGAGTCGGCAAGCTCTCCATAGGTCAGGCCATCTTTGCCCTGCGTGCCCAGATTGATGATCAGCTCCTGGCCATCTGCGGTCTCCACCACGCCCCAGGACATGGCTGTTTCGGTAACCTGCTTTTCAATATCACCATTCTCAATCTTTGTGAACAGCTTCCCTTCGCCGGTGTTCTGCTCCAGATTGAGCCGGATGGCGGCGTCGGTCTTAATGGGGTTTCCCTCTTCAGGAGCAATGGAGCGCTGGCGGTACGGCAGAACCATCATTTGCGTGTTGCTGTCGATCTGACTTGTCACAGTTTTATCGTACAGATAGATCTCAAAGGTCAGGGTCACCGTATCCAGCACAGCCACCTGATGCCGATCCATCTTGTCCCTGAAGATCAGCGGGCCGTTCAGCTCTGTCCCCGTTACCTTGGAAGCGTCTTCGCCCAGATTCTTGTTATAGTAATCAACGAACTGCTGGGGGATAAGGCTCTGGAACTTGATGTCCCAGAGCAACTGGGCAAACTTTTGGCTGTTCCGGGGCCCCAAACAGTCCTTCAAAACCGCCGGCGTTTCCTTGGCATAAAAGTTCTGCGTACTCTGGACACGTTTGATTTCGGCGATGGTGTCCCCATTCTTGGTCAGTGTCAGGATTTCGCCCACCGTCTCCGGAACATTGACAAAGCCGGACAGGGAGACCTCGCCGGTGTGCTGTTCCTGGTTCTCCGCTGCATCCGTGAAGGTGATTTTGCAGGAGTAGATGTATTTCCCACCTTGCTCCGTGCACTCAACCGTCGCATAGGCGTAAGCCTTTTGCTGGTCATCTTTAAAATACAGCGGTGTGGGCTCATCCCCGAAGCTCACGGCATTTTCCTTATCGGCAGTGAACAGCGGGACGAGAATATAATCTCCGTCAGATATTTCAACAGAATCGCTGCCGTCAGCTTCTTCAAATTTGAAGTTCACTATTATGTGGAGCTGTTCGACCCGCTCTTCGTATTTCTCGTAATTTTCCTCCGTGTCTGGATATATCTCCTGATTGCTCTTCAGAAATATTTTTTCACTGTCACTAGGGACTGTAAAACGCCCGCTCAAATCGTTGCCTTCCTCCGCCGCAAACGCCACGCTGGGGAGCAGCCCCAGCAGCAGTACAGCGGTCATAAGCAGCGCCAATGGCCGCTTCAATCGTTGTTTCATCGCTTATTCTCCTTTTCTTCTCAGAATTCTTGCCTCATCCTTGCTTTTGAAGTGTTTTCGGTCCATGTGCGGTCATACCCGTGTGGGCAGACGCCTTGATGCGCAGATATACCCGTTCCTTATCCAGGAGCCGCGGCGCAGACAGAGGCCGGAATGCTTCGCTGCGTGCAGCTTCCGGCGGTATACCATGTGCATCACCTCCTTTTTTCACCCTGGCAGCAGCAAACGCCGCAGTTTGCGCTTTATGCTTTCGGCATACTGGACAATTTTCACAATTTGTTCGTTTCGTTTATGTTGAGCCATAGCACTTGGCAAAAAATAGAGATAAAGAAGCCATGAGCAGTACCCAAAACTGTAAAATGTGTGCAAAAAGTCAGGCCAATCAAAAAAGGATTTTGATTGGCCTGATTTCCCATGCTCAAAACAGGCTGTCATCTTGCATTTTCAAGGGCATCGTGCTAAAATTGGAACAATAAGTATGTAGCCCTGTAAGTTGGGTTTCTGCCGTTTTGGGACAAATTGTGAAATTTGTCCTACTCCACCAAGCCGAGCCCTTCTAATTGCCTGGCGTGCTCCGCGCCGGTGGAGATAAGATAGATGCGGGTGGTCTCGATGGAGCTGTGGCCCAGCACGTCGGCCAGTTTCGCCACATCCCTGCAGACCCTGTAGAAGGTCCGTGCGAACAGATGCCGCAGGTTGTGGGGGAACACCTTGGAGGGGGCAACGCCGGCTGTCTCGCAAATAGCTTTCATCTCTGCCCAGATCTGCTTTCTGGATAGCCCTTTTCCGCTTCTGGTGAGAAAAATCTCGCCGGAGGCGGTTTTGTTTTTTCGGGCGTATTTCAGCAGCTTCCGCCGGAGTTTGCTGGGAATGAGGATGGTGCGGATCTTGCCCTTGAGGGAGATCTCCGCCTTGCCTCGCTCCGCCGCCTCCACGGTGAGGTAGCGCACCTCGCTGACCCGTATGCCGGTGGCGCAGATGGCCTCAATGAGCAGGGCAAGCCGCTCCCTGCCCAGGGCGAGGGCGGCGGCGACCAGGCGCTCGTACTCGGCACGGGTCAGTTCCTTGCTGTCCTCCCGGAATAATCGCCGCTGGAGCCGCAGGGCCTTGACCTGATACTCCTGCCAGCCGGCAAAATCAAAAAAACGGTTCAGCCCGCCCAGCATGGCGTTGACGCTGCTGGGGCAATAGTCCTGGGAGAGTAGGTGTTCTTTCCAGTCCGATGCAGCCTCCTTGGTCACCGGCCTGTCCCCCAGCCACGAGGTAAAGGCGCGCACATGGCGCAAATAGTTCTCAATGGTACCGGAGCTGCGCTCGGCTTGGCGCAGATACCGGGCAAAAGCTGTGATTTTTTCAGAAGAAATTTTGTTTTCCGTCATTTCGGACTCCTCCAGTGAAGTTGATACAAATATTTTACCTAAACCTGAGGCCCTTATTCGGGAAGATTAAAAGCCCTCGCATCTGTCTGGCTGTACAGATACGAGGGCTTACGAATATTGGGATAAAAAAATAAGGACGTCTGCCATAAAAATTATGGCAGACGTCCTTTGCTCTGGACAGTTTTAGTGATGTCACTGTGAGGGTAGCGCCAATAGTTGCCCTCTCTTTTACTCTTCGTTCGTTTTTTTACAAATAGTAAATCTGTTATCTAAAAGCTCATCATAGGAATCTATAAATATATCGCACATCTTTTCCAGTTCCGGCCTCTCGGCAGTATAAGAGCTGTCGGCCACGCCGACCACTGTCAGGTCACCACTTTTTGCCGCGCGGATGGCATGGGGCGCATCTTCAAACACCGCCCCCTCATCTTTTTCAACGCCCAAAAGCTCAAATGCCTTCAGATAAATATATGGGGTGTTCTTATCGCACCCATATTCTGTACAGGTAAGTATATGTTGGAAAAAGTCCCTGATACCGTTTTGCTCAAGGGCGATTTCCACAAGGTATCTGTCTGTGCTCGTGGCAACAGCCATTTTTACCCCCTGCTGTTTCAGCCTGTTTAAAAACTCTACAACTCCTTTTTTTGTCTTTACCCTGTTGCGGTACCCATCCTCAACATAACCGTTTATCTGGCTTCTGATCTGGTCCACGCTCTCGGTGAGGCCATAGTGGTCCCTATAATATTCTGCCGCTTCTACAATGCTCATGGACTTGTACTTCTTGTCTATGTCCTCTTCAGGGGTAATGCCCCTTCTAATCAAAAAGCCGGATCCCATTGTATCCCACAGCTCCATGGAGTCCAGCAGCGTGCCGTCCATGTCAAATACTGCTCCCTTAATATTCATCTCTTCCTCCGCAATTATATTAGCAAAATATTAATTCCAATACACTTCGGGCAAATTTTTATCTAGATTCTGCTGCCACATAATAAGGAGAGTACCGCACTCAACGCTAACTTTTGCGCTGCTGCCGGTAAATTCATTGCTGACTCCCAGCGGCACATCATCCCGAAGCACAGCATCATCCAGCAGATATTTAAGTCCCTTCTCACGCACTCCGCTTGCCGTACCACCGTACGCAAAAGCAGACAGGTACCCATCATACTCAGGCGGAAAAATAATCTCCCCATTGTGTATGGCCGAAATGCTATGCCGCCAGCTGATTAGCGACGCCTGAATCCCCATCCTCGACAATCGGACTATCTGTTGGATATTGCCCACAGTGTGATCCAGCCGTCCGCCCAACCCTCCAAATATGTAAAAGCAGTCACAGCCGCGTTTAAGCCCTTCATTTATTGCGATTGCCATATCAGTGTCATCTTTTTCCGGCGCCATTCTCACCGTCTCAATCCCCTCCGGCACAAAGCCCAAGGAGTCCATGTCGCCTACAAGAAGTTCCGGCCTTATTCCCCTGGATTCCAGCCATCTATAGCCTCCGTCAGCGGCTATGATAAACCCGTCACTATCTTTAAAAGCTTCAAAGTCTTTGTCGTCATATTCTCCTGCGCCAAATAAATAACACGTTTTTTTGTCCATGCTTCAAGCACTCCGCACCCGCTCAATTTCCCTTTCCAAATTCTCCGCCAGAAGTTTTGCAGCAAAAGAATTAAAATGCACACCGTCAACAGTGAGTTCCAGCTTCCTTACTCTGGAAAAAAGGTTCTTTAGAAAAGGGAAGAAAAACATAACTATAATGTCCAGTCCTCGCACAATCCCAGTCTGTCCCCATTTGTACTCTCTGTTGCATCCAGGCCGGCGCGTCTCTTCCAGTCTCAAAATATCTACAAATCCGGCTCCATATTCATTGGCCAGCCGCTTGACAATCTTGTTCCTCTCATAAAGCTTATCTAAAGGATATTCTTTCAGTTGGATTATAGGAAGCCCTACCAGCACAACTTTTTTCCCATCCTCTAGAAGGCAGTCAAGGATCTGCCTGATAAGTTTTTCATATTTTGACGGCTCCAAAGCCCATTGCTTCCATGACCTGTTTTTCAAAAAAGCCCCCCAAAACCACGAGACGCCACACAAAAACGGCTGTAGCAAATCATTTGTACCTATTTCAACAACACAGACATCCACTGAACTGTACCAATTCTTTTGCCTGTATTTTTTTAATCTGCTCAAAGCTCCATACGTTGTGTCGCCATTTTTGCCCTTATTTTTCCACTCACCTTTTTTTACAAATTTGATATAAGTAAATCCTACCGTACCTCTTGTAAGGCTGTCTCCCAGACACAATATCATTTTTATATAAACACCCACCAGAAAAAATGTCAGCCATTTATTTAGCCCGCACCAGCCGCAAAACTGTTCCAAAACCGTTCCAACATTATCGCTAATTATCTAAAAAAATATTTATATTTAAAGCAATATATGGTATAATATCCAAAAGCCATTTTTATACCGTCAGTATCGGCTTTTATAGCAATTCCGAAAACTATGATAAAACAGATTTATTGGTTTGGCAATAATATTTTTTGAAGGGAGATAAGAAAATGACTAGGGTTGGCATATTAACCAGTGGCGGTGACTGCCAGGCATTAAACGCAACGCTGAGGGGCGTCGGGAAATCCCTTTATAATATCTATGGCGATAAAGTTGAAATCTATGGTTTTATAGATGGATACAAGGGGCTAATGTACAATAATTACAGGCAATTATCCCCTTCTGATTTCACTAACCTGTTGACCCAAGGCGGCACGATCCTCGGCTCAAGCCGCCAGCCGTTTAAGCAGATGCGTATGCCTGACGCCAACGGTCTTGACAAGGTGGAGGCCATGAAAGCCACATACCGCAAATTAAAGCTTGACTGTCTTGTTGTGCTGGGAGGAAACGGCAGCCAGAAAACCTCGAATCTTTTGAGCGAAGAGGGTTTAAATGTTGTTGGCCTTCCGAAAACAATTGACAATGACATCTGGGGCACTGATATAACTTTCGGTTTCCAGAGTGCAGTTTCTCTTGCGACCAATGTTATTGACTGCATACACACCACTGCCGCTTCTCACAACAGAATCTTTATTGTAGAAATTATGGGTCACAAAGCCGGCTGGCTCACACTAAACGCAGGAATTGCCGGCGGTGCCGACATAATACTCATTCCTGAGATACCGTACAAAATAGATTCCGTTATAAGCAAGGTCAAGCAGCGCGCGGCGCAGGGCCATGGTTTTACAATCATCGCCGTAGCTGAAGGCGCAAAAACAGTCGAAGATGCCAAGCTCTCAAAGAAAGAGTATAAAAAGCGAGTCAAAGAGATGCTTAAGTCATATCCCTCCATATCGTATGAAATAGCTGCCCAGATCGAAGAAGCCACAGGCAGAGAGGCCCGTGTTACAGTTCCCGGCCACATGCAGCGGGGCGGCACACCGTGCTCTTACGACCGCATACTCTCCTCGCGGCTTGGCGCCGCTGCCGCGTTATGCATCTCTAAAGGCAAGTTCGGCGTTATGATGGCAATTAAAAACAGAAAAGTAGTATCAGTTCCTCTTGCCGATATTGCCGGCAAGCTCAAGGTGGTGGATCCCTCCTCGGATATTATTGCCGAGGCGAGGTTACTTGGTACAAGTTTTGGTGATGAGTAAAATTTAGTCCTTTGAAATGAATTCCAATACTTATAAGATAAAATTATGGCGGCGTTAAAAACGCCGCCATAATTTTATCTGTTCATTTTCGTCAGTTATCAGCCTATTTCCTAAAAATACGGCTTAGAATCCCCCTGATGCCTCCGGAGTGATTTTTCCCTGGCACTACTTTAACCTGTGGCTGTCTCTCTATTCTTACACTGCCTTTATCTGTTTTCTCCTGTTTATCGGCGTCTCGTTCTTCCTCTGCAGGTTTGACCTTTGCCTTGACCTCCACTTCAATTTTCTCCGCGGGCCCATCTATTTCTATCGTGCTGACAGCCTGCTCATCTTCTTTTCCGTTCTCTTGTACCTTCTGTTCAGCCTTTTCACTGGTTTTTTTATCCGATGTAACTGCCCAGGCGCCACTGTATGCCTCCTCGATAAAATACTCCTGAGAGCAAAATGGTTCATTCCCATCTGTTTTGTAGATGTATTTTCCATCGGGGCGCTGCATACGAAGTTTCACGTTATCTCTCAGCTGATCGAAGAACATCTGCTCTACTCTATGGCGTATATCGTCATCATACAGCGGAGCTGCCACTTCGACTCTTCTTCTTGTATTTCTGGTCATAAAATCGGCAGATGATATATAGACGCTCCGCCTTCCCTTCGTTCCAAAAATGTATATCCTCGCATGCTCCAGATACCGGCCGACTATGCTGTAGACATGGATATTCTCAGTCTTTCCAGGTATTCCTCCAATCAGGCAGCACATGCCTCTAACCAGCAAGTCAACTTTAACGCCATTTTGTGAGGCCTCAATAAGTTTATCGACAATCCCCTTGTCTGTCAGCCCGTTTAATTTAAACCCCAGATACGCCTCCTGGCCGGAAGCGGCACGGCTTATCTCATCGTCGATCATCTCAATTATTCTGGAGCGGAGGCACGCCGGAGCTACAAGAAGGCTCTTCGTATCCTCAATCACTTCCCCAAGAGACAGGCAGTTAAACACCCTGGCCGCCTCAGCGCCTATCTCATAGGATGACGTCATAAGCGAAAAGTCCGTATAGAGCTTTACTGTGTCCTCATTATAGTTCCCTGTGCCAATCTGTGTTATATACTCAACCTGTTCTCCATGTACACGGGTGATAAGCGTAAGTTTGGAATGAACCTTCATCCTGTCAAGGCCGTATATAACCCTGCATCCGGCCTGTTCCAGCACTCTGGACCAGCCGATGTTGTTCTCCTCGTCAAATCTCGCCCGGAGCTCAACAAGTACCACAACCTCTTTTCCATTCTCAACTGCATCCACAAGCGCCTCGACTATTTTACTGTTTACCGCCACACGGTACAAAGTCATCTTGATTGAGACAACTTTCGGATCCTGTCCCGCCTCCTGCAGCAGCCTCAAAAACGGCCGTACGCTCTCATAGGGGTATGCCAGAAGGATGTCCCTGTGGCGTATCTGCTGGATCATTGGTTTGGATAGATCCACATTCACTGAATTTTGCGGAACACGTCTCTGATAAAACAGCTCATTTTTATCGCGAAGCACATCTCTCAGGAACCCGGAAAAGGACAGATCCAGAGGTATGCTGCTGGCAAACATGTGCTTTTTTGGCAAGTTAAGATACTTGCAGAGCTTGCTCTTAATGTCATCGTCCATCTTCCCCTTGTACTCCAGTTTTACCGGATTCAGCCTCTTCCTGCGGGAGATCAATTTTTCCATATTTTTTCTATAATCTTCAGCAGACATATCATCGGCATCTGAAGACTCGTCAATTGATATATCGGCGTTTCTTACCAGGCGTATCAGTGCAGTATCATCAACTTTGTAGTGATCAAAAATTTTCGGCAGGAAATGGAGTATCAAATCCTCCATAAGCACAAACCTGAGGCCCTCCTCCTGCAGCGG
>CALXCS010000032.1 GCA_944386875.1 uncultured Oscillospiraceae bacterium | reverse complement strand
CGGATCGGATATGTGGATACAAAAGATCCTGTAAAAATAGAAAAGGCTCTTAGAGAAATTCTGCCTCCAGAGAAGTCAAACGGTTTCTGTCACCGGATGGTTCTCCACGGCAGGGCGGTATGTCAAGCTCGTTCTCCGCAATGCGCTTCCTGCTGCATAGCAGCATATTGCCGGTACGCATCTGCGCTCACATGCGCAGACGCTCAATAAGCTCTTTGTCAGGTTTAACATACATAGTTCTTTGATCGGTGTATATCACCATACCCGGCTTAGCTCCTGAAGGTTTTTTCACATATTTCACCAATGTGTAGTCCACCGGCACCTGGCTTGAATCTCTCCCCTGAGAATAATACGCCGCTATAGAGGCGGCCTGGCTTATAGTCAGCTGGTCCGGTGCAGCGCCGTTGCATGAGATAACCGCATGACTGCCGTGGATTTTCTGGGCGTGTAGCCACACATCGCTTTTTGCGGAATTTTTCATAGTCAACGCATCATTTTCCAAATTGTTGCGCCCGACTCTTATAATAAATCCGGTATCTGATTTAAAACGCATAGGCCCCAGTGCCTGGCGTTTTTCTTTTTTCCCTCTGCTTCCATCGCGCATATATCCGCCATCCACCAGCTCGCTGCGTATCTCGGAGAGTTCCCTGGCGTTCTCGGCACGTGTCAGCTCATCAAGGACGCTGTCAAGATACTCAAGCTCCATTTTTCCCGACGTTATGCGCTCTGTCAAATGTATTTGAGCACTTTTTGAGCGGGAATACTCCTTGTAATACCTGGACGCATTCTGTTGGGGGGTCTTGAGAGGGTCAAGAGCTATCTCCCTCTGGTTTCCCTCCTGTGAGTAGTAATCAAGCGCTACCAGTTTTGTCATGCCTTTTTTCATTAAATGCAAATTGGATGTTATAATATCTCCGCACTGGCGCAGGTATTCCCTGTTTTCCGTTCTCTCCAGCTCCTGTTCCTGAGCTGCGATTCTTCTGGCTACTCGGTCGCGGACAGTCTGCACAGATTTTGTCAGTTCTCTGGCCCTCTGCCTGCGCCGTTCCTTCTCGTCCCTCTCTCCGCAAAAGCTCTCTAAAAGCTCTGAAAAACTGTCTTTTTCAAAGAGCCTGTACGAAGGGCCATATTGAAGGATAGGCATATATGAAAATTCAAATGGCTCCCCCTGCGGATCGCAAAGCAGATACGGTTTGAGTCCCCCGTTTCTTATCGTCTCTGATAGCTCCGTAACACATGCGGATATAGCGCGGAAGTTGTCTTTCCCAGCAGCGTCTTCCGTCCTAAATTCGGTGTCGCTGTACGCACGCCACACAAGTTCCCTGGCTATCAAAGGAGATATACCAAAAAATCTTCTCACAAGAGCCTTTTCCAAGCTCTTCTCATAAGACTCCGAAAGCGCCCTGCACACGCCGTCTTCATTCATCGCCGTAAAGTCCAGCTTTTCCTGGGCAGGCGGCATGGCATAGAACATCCCAGGCAAAACCATTCTCTTTTCGCCAGCCGAACCTATTCTATAGAGGCAATCTGTAATTATCCCTTCACCATCGGTAAGTATGATATTTGCAGTTCTCCCTAAAAGTTCTACAATAAGCTTTCTTGTTTCGCCCTCGCCGAACATCCCAGGCGCCGCAAGGCCTATCGTAACAACCCGTTCAAACTCCTGCTGCTCCACAGATAAAACTCTGGCTCCCACCAGATGCTTTCTCAGCAGCATACAGAACATCGGCGGCTCCATTGGTTTTTCATAGCTTACAGATGTTATATGCATCCGTGATACGCCTGTGCTGCCTCCAATGAAAAGGTCCAGCCGCCGTTCCCCCTTCAGCGTCATCACTACAGATCCACGCGCCGGCTGCTGTATTTTCTCTATCTTTGCGCCCACCAGCTTTTCAGAAAGTTCCCTGGTAAGCCCTTTTATAAAAACACCGTCAAGAGGCATTTTCTCCCTCCATAATCAACTCAAAAAGTTCATTCAACCGTTGATGGCTGCCTTTTAAATACAAGTAGCCAAAAAGCGTCTCCAACCCTGTAGCGGCGTGATACTGCCCAGGCGTTGCACCGTGCGGCACGGCATGGACATGAGTATTTCGCCCGCGTCTGAACACGTCTTTCTCTTCCTGATCCAGCGATGTCATTATCAGTTCTGCCGCTTTTGCCTGTGCTTTAGCCGACACTCTGGCCACCGCCGCTTTGTGTAATCCATGGTTCGTCCCTTTCCCGCTGCACACAAGATACGTCCTGACCATAAGCTCATAAACTGCATCGCCTATGTGGGCCAGTCCAAGATTTGAAATTGGCCGGAGCTCGCTGCCCGACAGGCTAATCTCTAAATAGTCCAAATTAAAACCTCCGATGCAGCGTCAAAATCTACCGATCGCCGCGTTTAAGATTTTATCATAACATATGCTTTTTTTCCACCTATCTGTATCAAATGGCATTCTCCATTTATATGTCGAATAGGAATTTCCAATTTTTCGTCAAATTGAATATTGACTATTATTAAATGCAAACTTATAATGAGTAGCATGTTACGTTTTAACGTAGCTTGCTACTGATAGTCCCCTGTATTTTCTAGTCATCTAATCATATCCGCTGGCCAGCGGATATTTTTGTTGGGAGGTTAAACAATGAAAGAAATTGAAGCTCCGGAGCGCATAGGACCTAAACTAAAGTTTATACTTAACTCTTTCAGGCGGATTACAAATAAATCCACTGCGGAACTAGGCATTACAGGTACGCAGTCAATTATATTGAATTATCTTGCGCGTAATGCACAGTCGCGTCCCTGCCAGCACGATCTGGAAATCAAGTTCAACATTAAGCATCCAACTGCTACAGGTATACTTAAGAGAATGGCAGACAGAGGTTTTGTTGAGTTTACTCAAGACCAATATGACAGGCGTTTGAAACGTATAGTGATAACCCAGAAAGGCATGGCGGCTACCGAACAGATAAAGTTAAAATTTGACAGATTGGAAAGCTTCATTACAGATGACTTTACTGATGAGGAATTGCGTCAATTACACGCCCTCTTAGATAAGATGATTGCCAATGTAAGATCGCAGAAAGACGCAATGGAGGCATTATTAAACGAGGGGGACAGTCATAAATGTTAAAAAGGCTTTTTGGCTGTATAAGGGAGTACAAAAAAGCTGCCATACTGACACCTGTATTTGTCGCCGGCGAAGTGCTCTTTGACTCACTTATACCGCTTGTAATGTCAAGGCTTATCGATAACGGCATAGAGAAGGGAAATCTGAAATATACTGTAATTTCTGGTCTCTTAATGCTGTTGCTGGCGGCAATGGGTATGACTTGCGGTATATTTTCTGGCCGTTTTAATGCCATTGCATCCGCAGGGTTCGGCAAGAATCTGAGGCACGATATCTACCATAAAATTCAGGAGTTTTCCTTTACCAATATAGACAAGTTCAGCACCGGTGGACTTGTAACAAGACTTACCACCGATGTCACAAATATCCAGATGGCCTTCATGATGCTCATAAGGATTGCCAGCCGTACGCCTCTGACAATTATAATCACGCTCTTCATGACATTCTCCATAAGTGCAAAGCTATCTCTCATTTATGTCTGCGTCATGCCGGTACTTGCGACTGTACTTCTGTTTATAGCCAGCAAGGCCCATAAGATTTTTGAGCGTGTATTTGACACATATGACGACCTCAACAATGTCGTTCAGGAAAACCTCCTTGGTATACGCGTCGTAAAGACCTTTGTGCGTGAGGATCACGAGAGGAAGAAATTCAACAAAATATCTGCGAGTATTTTCAGTGATTTCACAAAAGCAGAAAAAATTCTCTCTTTCAACCAGCCTACCATGCAGTTAATTGTATACACATGCATGATCCTCATATCCTGGTTCGGAGCCAGAATAATAATAAATTCAGGCGCAACAGAGCTCACTACCGGTGAACTCACCAGTATGTTCGCGTATTCCATGCAGCTGCTGATGTCGCTTATGATGCTCTCAATGGTATATGTTATGATAACCATGGCCCAGGCAGACGCTGAGCGCATAGGAGCCGTACTTATGGAAGAGCCCACTATGCAGAATAAGCCCGGAGCCATTACGGACGTCAGGGACGGCAGCATTGAATTTGACCATGTTGACTTCAGTTACAAGGGCGATAAAAACAAGCTTTGCATGACTGATATCAATCTGAATATAAAATCTGGAGAGGTAGTCGGAATAATAGGAGGCACCGGATCCTCAAAATCCACACTGGTCCAGCTGATACCTCGGCTTTATGATGTTACATCGGGCTCAGTAAAAGTCGGCGGCATCGATGTGCGTGATTATGATATAGAGCAGCTCAGGGAATCTGTTGCTATGGTTCTTCAGAAGAACGAACTGTTCACGGGTTCCATCAAAGATAATTTGCGTTGGGGCAACGAAAATGCCACAGATGATGAGATGGTGGAGGCATGTAAGCTGGCTCAGGCTGACGGTTTCATCCGTGAGATGCCCAACGGCTACGACACCCACATTGAACAGGGCGGACGGAATGTCTCCGGCGGCCAGAAGCAGAGGCTGTGTATAGCCAGGGCTCTTCTGAAAAAGCCTAAAATTCTCATTCTTGACGACTCCACCAGCGCGGTTGATACAAAGACAGATGCGCTTATCCGGGCAGGATTTAAAAGCTATATTCCTGAGACCACAAAAATTATAATAGCTCAGAGGATATCCTCCGTACAGGACGCCGACAAAATAATAGTTTTGGACGGCGGACGAATAGACGGAATAGGTACCCATGAGGAACTGCTGAAAACAAACAGTATCTATAAAGAAGTCTATACTTCTCAAATCAAAGGAGGCGAAGAGAATGCCTAGGCCCATGAGAGGCGGTAAAAAAGCTAAAGATGCAAAAGGAACTCTCAAACGCCTGTTGAAGGACCTTTTGAGAGGGCGCAAACTTCGTCTCAGCCTTGTCTTTATATGCATCCTCATCTCAGCTGGTGCCGGTGCCGCAGGGTCAATATTCCTGAGAACCCTTATTGACACATATATTACACCTATGTTGGAAACCGGCAGCCACGATTTCACCGGTCTTTTTCACGCAATATGTATAATGGCTGGTATTTACATTGCCGGCATATTGTCCAGCTTCACCTATAACCGCCTGATGATTGTCATTGCCCAGGGGATGTTAAGGGACACCAGGGACAGGATGTTCAGCCATATGCAGGATCTGCCGATAAAATATTTTGACACCCACACCCACGGCGATATCATGAGCAAATACACCAACGACACTGATACCCTCCGGCAGCTTATATCCCAGAGCATACCACAGCTTATAAACACTACAGCCACCATAATCGTGGTATTTGTAAGCATGTGTTATATGTCCATCTATCTCACACTGGTGGTAATCGTGTTCCTCACAATCAAATTCACCTTTGTCGGCAAATTGGGCGGAAAGAGCGGCAGATACTTCGTAAAGCAGCAGGAATCCCTTGGCAAGGTCAATGGCTTTGCTGAAGAGATGATAAACGGCCAAAAGGTTGTAAAGGTCTTTAACCATGAGGATAAAGCCAGGGACGATTTTGACAGGCTCAACGAGGAACTCTGCGAAAACGCCACTAAAGCCCACTCGTACGCCAATGTGTTAATGCCAATCATGGCAAATTTAGGCCACCTTCTCTATGTCACCTGCGCCATAATCGGCGGAGCCCTTGCCATAAACGGAGTGGGCGGACTAACTCTCGGTTCTATTGTCTCTTTCCTGCAGCTGACCCGAAATTTCAACATGCCCATAAACCAGGCCTCGCAGCAGGTAAACTCCATAGTTATGGCACTCGCAGGTGCAGAGAGAATCTATGAACTTATGGACGAAGAACCAGAGAAAGACAGCGGGCACGTCACCCTTGTTAACGCCAGGCTGGACAACAGCGGCAATATATGCGAAGCAGATCAGCCTACCGGAATGTGGGCGTGGAAGTCGCAGAATTCCGACGGTTCTGTCACTTACACACAGGTTCGCGGCGACGTGCGATTCAATAACGTGGATTTTGCATATGAACCAGGTCATCAGATATTGCACGACATAACTCTATATGCAAAGCCCGGTCAGAAGCTCGCCTTTGTCGGCGCTACGGGAGCCGGCAAAACAACCATAACTAACCTCATCAACAGGTTCTATGATATAGAGGACGGCAAGATAACCTACGACGGAATAAGCATTAATGAAATACACAAAAACGATTTGCGCCACTCTCTTGCCATTGTCCTTCAGGATGTAAACCTCTTTACCGGAACTGTTATGGAAAATATCCGATACGGCAAACTTGACGCCACCGATGAAGAGTGTATTGAAGCGGCAAAAAGGGCAAACGCACACGACTTTATAATGCGCCTTCCTCAGGGCTATGACACCGTCCTTGCCGGCGACGGTTCTGGTCTTTCTCAGGGCCAATGCCAGCTTATATCTATTGCCCGTGCCGCAGTTGCCGATCCGCCTGTCATGATACTTGATGAGGCTACCAGCTCTATCGATACACGCACAGAGCGCATTGTACAGCAGGGCATGGACGCGCTAATGGAGGGCCGGACAGTTTTCGTAATTGCCCACAGGCTTTCTACAGTTATGAATTCAAACGCCATAATCGTTTTAGACCACGGGCGCATAATAGAGCGCGGCACCCATGAGCAGCTGATAGATCAAAAGGGCATATATTATCAGCTCTACACCGGAGCTTTTGAACTTGAGTAGTAGTTGCTCCATTTAAAATTTACCGAAAATCAGAAGCTGGGTAGATTACTACCCAGCTTCTAATTTTCAAGCGCGCATATTCAACATCTGCCATATATTTAAAGCATAAACAGCAACAGCCCCGCAATCGTCCAACACGCGACTGCGGGGCTACCACTGCTGTTCAATAATCAAAATTTTGATTCCGCCTTTCATCTTTTGCAGCTCTCAATAACTTTCAAATATCCCACAGATAAATAATATCTTACAGGTGCTTATCAAGTTATCAGGAAAGCTACTCACTTCTTTATGTCTCTTGCAAGAAAACATCTTTGCATTTCGCTAGACCAGTTTTAATTTCTTCTCTTCTGCGGAAACCTCCGCACCAGTTACTGCTGCTGGATGTCAACGATTCTCGTGCCTGAGACATTTTCGTGATCCGGACTGAAAATCCATTGTTTTTAGGTATAAGTTCTGCTTCTGCTTCTGCTTCTGCTTCTGCTTCTGCTTCTGCTTCTGCTTCTGCTTCTGCTTCTGCTTGTGCTTTTGCGTACACTTCTTCTTCTGCTTCTGCTTTTGCTTTTGCTT
>CALXCS010000031.1 GCA_944386875.1 uncultured Oscillospiraceae bacterium | reverse complement strand
ACCCCGCCCCTGTACAGGGGCGGGGTTAACCGCGGTACCACCCTGATTATCCTTTTCAGGACATCTCAAGCGCCATTAACGCCGGCATACGCCCGGCTCCTCGCCGGGAGGCTCAGAAACGGCTGCCTGAAGCTGTCTGCCGGGAGGCTCCCACCGTCCCTCCCTCTCTTAAGGCCAAGTCTTCAGGCTCTTTTCATCACAGCCCACGCTATTTTATCCGTTTTCAAAGAGAATGTCAATGGAAACACTAAACTTGGCTGAAGTTCCACCGTAATAATCACCTGCAGCAAAAACAGTTTAACTTACCCGCCGTACTGGTCGCTGTTTATAAAGTTCTCAAAATCACCGTAGGTGGTGAAGAAGTCGTGCGTTCCCTCCAGGTTTAGAGCGTAATAGTAATAATTTTCCCCAGATGGCTCCAGCGCAGCTCTTATTGATGCAAGTCCAGGATTGGATATAGGTCCGGGAGGCAGCCCCTCGTGAAGATAGGTATTATATGGGCTGTCAACAGACGTTGAGAAAGCCTCTCCCGTGTCCTCTATAGCATAATATATAGTGGCATCAATCTGTAAGAGTCCTACTGTGCCCTGTGTTCCAGGATTTTCAATTCTGTTATAAATAACAGAGGCTATGTCTGCCCTTTCGCCATCAGCGCCGGCCTCTTTCTCTATCATGGAGGCCACAGTCAGTATCTCCCTCATGGAATAGCCCAACTCTTCGGCCTGCGCGTCAAATTCCTCCGTCCACTTTATATCAAAGTTATCCAGGAATTTGCTTATTACTCTTACGGCGTTGTCTCCCATATAGAAAGTATACGTGTCTGGGAACAGGTATCCTTCAAGTCTCTTTTCCTGTCCCAGAGTGGAACTGTCCAGGAAATCATAGTCAAAATCATAATTGGCCAACGCGTCCAGAAGTTCAACCTTATCGCAGACATTGTTCTCTGTCAGCAGGTTTACTATCTGGGTAATCGTATAGCCCTCCGGCACGGTGATATCTATCTCCACAAGTTTTCCTCCAGCTGGGGTCATACCGTTTACAATTGCCCTGTAATCATAGTTGTAGTCCAGTTGATACGTACCCGCTTTTATCTTCTCATCTGCATCGGAAAAGCTTGAGTAGAGTTTGAAAAGCCATTTATATTTGATAAGCCCTTCATCTTTTAAGATGTCCGCAACAGCATCTATATCTGCGATATCTACAGTGGTCTGTGTAACAGAGCCGTCGTCATTTTCGATCTCCCTGGACTCCTGAGTGAATATATCCTTAGGTATCGTCACCTCAACAGTGCCCTCTTCATCACCCAAGCCCAGCACATCGGTGGCCGCCATCCATCCCAGGCATGCCAAAACGGCGCTTACGCACACAATAAAGAGGAACATCATTATTCCTCCAAGGCAGCCGGTTCTCTTAGTCCTTCCCCGTTTCACAGGCTTTTCTTCCACATCTTCATATTCTTTGTCAAAATCAAAATCGAGTTCAAAATCATCCGCAGCGTTTTTCCTGTCCCCGCCGCCAATATCTATAGGGATATCTTCAAATTCATTCTTTGGAGACGTGCCCTGTCTCCCATCTCCCGTATTTTCAGAGTGCGGACGGTATATCTTCATATCCTCCGGTGAGTCGTCCTCACCCGAGCTGCTCTCGCCAATCTTCTCCCCGTCACGGCTCAGGTACTCTACTTTAAAACCCAGGTCCGCGGCGGGCTCATCTTCTTTTGGGGCTTTATCCTGCGGGAGCTCCTGATCCTCCCCCATAAGCTCTTTCCAAAAATCATCTCTGTTCTTATCGCTCATATAATGCCTCCTCACTGCCACATATTGCCACTGCGCCCCAATTTTCCATTGGGATGCTGTGACGCTTTAGCTTAAACCAGCATAGAATGACCCAGATGGCGGTGGAAGCCATCAGATAAAACAGGTGCCAAGCCAAAGCCCTGTTGGAATATCCCGCCGGATACTGCGCACGGCGGGCAAAGCACTTAAAATCAAAACTCGATCAAAAGTCTAATGCCGGGCGCAGCGGCGGAATGGAGTAAAATCTAATGTGTGGAAATTCTTTTGGTGGTAACTCTTGTCTGTGGATCATACTTATCCTTATCATCCTGTTCTGCGGCTGCGGCAACAGCGGCTCCTGCGGAAATTGCTGCAACTGCGGCAGCTGCTGCACCTGTGACAACAGCTGCAACAACAACTGCTGCTGCTAAATTCCAGTGGCGCGGGGCCCCTAAAGGGGCCTCGTCGTCTTTTCCTCAGTTATTAGACAAGCCACTTTAACATCGTGTTCCTCACATGGTATAACGTCCATCAAAAAACGCTCTCTGGCTATTCCAACTGTGAGCCCTTTGACTTTCGGCAGGAACCTATCATAGTACCCGCCCCCGTGTCCAAGGCGGCTGCCATCTCTGGAAAATGCCACTCCAGGAACAACGGCTATATCTATCTCTTCAGGCTCTACAGCCTTTTCCTTTTTAGACGGCTCAGGAATTCCGAAGGTTCCAGGGCGCAAATCAGACGTACCGCTTATAATGCGCGCCTCCATTTTCCCTCTGCCGCACACTCTCGGCACCGCTACACTCTTTCCATCTTCAATGGAGCGCCGTATTATCTCAGATGTATCCGGCTCTGATCCCACGCTGCAGTAGCAGAATATTACCTGCGCCTTTTTATACTCGGGAAGTGTAAAAAATCTCTCGGTACACTCCTTATCGCATCTCATCAAATATGCCTTATCGGCCCCTGCCAGGGCTTTTCTGGCCTCCGCTCTGGCGTTTTCCTTATCTCCGCTCATAATATATTCCGCCGGCAACTGCATCTGCCGCCTGGCGCCCGCGAAGTTCCTCAAGCAGCCTGAGCCCGAAATCTATTGCTGCTCCTGCTCCCCTTCCGGTTATAATCTGACCGTCCACTACTGTGCTCTCAGCCTGGCTCATAAGAGCGCCCTCCATCTCTTTTTCCATTCCAGGATAGCAGACGGCATGCACACCGTTTAATATGCCAAGGCGGGCCAAAACCTTAGGTCCCGCACATATAGCCGCAACTTTCCTGCCCGCCTCATAGGCGGTCTTTATGGCTTTAAGCGCCGTGTTGGAACCAAGGATCGTATCTACTCCGCCAAGTCCCCCCGGAACTACCACAAGTTCAGCCGAGCCGGCGTCAATATCCTCCACCGTCACATCTGCCTCAACAACAATCCCGTGTCCTCCTGTGACGCTCCTGCCGCCTATGCCGGCAAACTGCACCTCTACTCCGCCTCTGCGCAGAATATCGCCTGGTGCAAGCGCCTCTATCTCTTCAAATCCTTTTCCAAGAATGATATATACCATATATATTACTCTCCTCTCTCTGCAGTAATAAGCTGTTCAACAGCACCGTATATCTCACGGTGGATATCCTCTGCCGTCCTGGGGCTTCCTGCCTGTGCACACCTGACAGTACGCCACCCGTATTCGTCTGCAACCTGCAGGGCACATTCCCTGCATCTTATCAGATATTCCTCATTATTCTCGTGTATATCTCCGCGCTCTCCAGTTTCACTCCGTCGGTGCGTCAGCATCTTTTCCGTCACATCTATCGGCATGTCCAGATATATAACCATATCAGGCGACGGGATACCCATAAGCCTGTATTCAAAATCAAAAAGCCAGTCCAAAAACGCCTGGCGTCCGCCCTCCGGCAGTTTCGGCGCCTGGTGGACGGCGTTGGACGTGGTGTATCTATCTGTAACCACCAGTCCGCCGGATAAATACCACGGCTCCCAGTCCTCTTTATAGGAGGCAAATCTGTCCACAGCGAAAAATGCTGACGCGGCATAAGCGTTAACGTCGTCCGGCTTTTCACCGAAGGCTCCTGACAGATACAGGCGCACAAGGGCGGAGGACTCTTTATCATACCTGGGAAATTCAAGTCTCCGCACCTGCCGGCCGTCCATGGCAAGGCGTTTGCACAGCAGCTCTGTCTGGGTGGCCTTGCCTGACCCATCGGTCCCCTCAATGACAATAAGTTTGCCCAATTTTATCACTTTCCCCTTACTCTCTGCCACATAACGGCAATCAGAAACGCCGGCAGCCGCATCGCTCTTCCTATCCGCGAGGGCTGTTTGATAAGCCTGTACAGCCATTCCAGATTCATTTTCTGCCATTTTTCCGGGGCTCTCTGAACTACCCCCGCATATACATCCAGAGAGCCGCCCAGCCCAGCCATAAGCGGGACTTTCAGCTTGTCTCTGTTTTTATACATCCACAGCTCCTGCTTCGGCGCCCCAAGGCACACAAGCAAAAAATCGGGAGACGCGGCATTTATCTTGTCTATCACAGGCGCATCCTCTTTAAAATATCCGTCTGCTGCTCCGCAGACAACAATCCCAGGGAACTCCTTTTTTATATTCTCCCCTGCCTTTTCTGCAACTGACGGCTTCGCGCCCAGCAAATAGAGCCGCTGTCCCTTTTCAGCCATCTTGGAGAAAAGCTCTTGGGCAAAATCGGCGCCAGGCACCTTGCCGCGCAGTGGCCTGCCCAATATCTTGGCTCCGTATATTACGCCTATCCCATCCGGCAGCACCAAAGAGGCTGAATCTATAGCCTGGCGCAGCTGTGGATTTTTCCTTGCAAGCCAAACAATCTCAGGGTTCGGAGTGACAACATAGTCAGTATCGGGCGTCTCCATAAGGCTCTGGGCCCTTTCAACAGCCTCCGCCATATCGACATTGTCAAAACCTATGCCCAGGACATCAGTACGCATGAGCCTTTACACTCCTCTTCCCAGCGGGAATCAAAAATCTCATGATATTTTATCATATCCAATTCTCTTAGGCAAGGGTTATACGTCTGTTGAAATTTCAACGATATGTAACAACTACGTGCACATTAATTTGAAATCTATACAAAAACAATATAAATAGATGGCATAAAACACTTGACAATGTATCTTGCTTCTGATATATTTTATAGGCTAAAAGAAAGCAGGAACGGCATCACCGTCCTCACCCGGCCAGAGAGCTGCGCCGCGGTTAACATCGCGTTTTTCCATACTTTACGTATGGTCTCGCTTGGATGCCGTTGCTGGCATCCGTTTTTTATTGTTCGGAGGTGTTTTAAGATAGCGAACATTGCCCACCAAATAAATGAGGAGATAACTGATAGGGAGATTAGGCTTATCGGCGAAGACGGCGCTCAATTAGGTATTATGTCAGCTTCTGCCGCTATGGATATAGCTGTGGAAAAAGGGCTGGACCTGGTTAAAATATCTCCTACCGCCGTTCCTCCTGTATGCAGGCTGATGGATTACGGTAAGTACCGCTTTGAACAGTCAAAGCGTGAAAAAGAAGCCCGCAGGAATCAGCATGTGGTAGAAGTTAAAGAAATACGTATGTCTCCAAGTATTGGCGATAACGATTTCAATGTAAAACTGCGCAACGGGCAGAAGTTCCTGCGAGATGGGGATCGGTTAAAAGTTGCGGTGCGTTTCCGCGGCCGTGAGATGGCCCACACGTCTATCGGTGAAGAACTCCTGAGAAAATTCGCCGAGGGCTGCGCCGATATTGCAACAGTTGATAAAGCCCCCAAATTGGAAGGCCGGAATATGAGCATATTCCTGTCCCCTAAGTCCTCCAAATAAGTATTTATTAGGATAAATACCTGGCGTACAGGTACTTTCATCTGTACTACAGGATATTGTTTCGCGTCGCCCTTTTGGGCCGGCGCCTTAAAACGCGGCCAAGCCGCGATCACTATCGGAAGGAGAAACCAAAGATGCCCAAGATCAAGACTCACAGCGGCGCAAAGAAGAGATTTAATCTCACAAAATCCGGCAAAGTAAAACGCGCCCACGCATACAAGAGCCACATACTCAACAAGAAAACTACCAAGCGCAAGAGAGGCCTCCGCAAGGGAACCTACGCCGATGTCACCAACGAAGCGGCAATCAAGCGCATGATCCTGTATAAATAAGGAGGTTACCTAAAGATGGCCAGAATTAAAGGCGCGATGATGACGCGCAAGAGAAGGAATAAGATACTCAAGCTGGCAAAGGGCTATTGGGGCAGCAAGTCCAAGCACTTCAAAATGGCTAACCAGGCCGTTATGAAGTCCCTGACCTATGCCTATATCGGACGCAAGCAGAAGAAGCGTGATTTCCGCAAGCTCTGGATCACCCGTATAAGCGCCGCCTGCAAGTCAAACGGCATGAATTACTCTACTTTCATGCACGGCCTTAAAGTCTCCGGCATCGATATGAACCGCAAGATGCTCTCTGAGATGGCTATTCATGACCCCGCCGCTTTTACTGAGCTCTGCTCCGTAGCTAAGGCTGCTCTTTAACATTGAATTTGAAATGCCGTCCGCATAATGCGGACGGCATTTGTTATTAGGTCCATTTGTTATTCAGTCCACAGGGCTTTTGAGCCCTCCGGCAGTTTGTAGTCATTCTTTATGGTGACGCATTTGCGGGTCTGTTCCAGAATTAAAAACAACGCCGAAACTATAAGCCCCATTCCCCTTATACAAAGGTGCGTTATATCAATACCAGTAAGTCCCGATCCCAACATAAACATCATCACCACAACCGGCAGCAGCTGCAATATGGCGGCCCACACAAGGCCCGTGCGGAATTTCTCCACGGCTATCTTGTGCCGTTGAATCATCATCTTGTTTCCAGATGTAACATTCAGAAAACACCTGAAAGCCACATAACACGCGGCCATCATCGCGGCAATCTCCAGTATTGGGAATATGCCGCTGCTGTTAAACTTGGTGTTCATGAAAAGCGGCGCAAAGGAGAGGGCCAGAAGCAGCACTGTCAGCAGGACGTATATAACCTTGTAGGCCTTCAGCGCCCCCGCCGGCTGATCATAGCCGTAAAATTCAGCAGTGTAAATGAGCTTCGTCACCTTTTTCCCGTCCGGCTCTGTGATCTCAAAACGATTATACCCTTTAGGCGGTCTCTTTACTATACCCAACTTATTAAACGGCCATTTAGTATAAGCGTCTATTGGCTGATCCAATTCCTCTGAGTACAGTTCTAATGACATAGTATGCCAATTTGTCCCAAATATCGCCATATTCTATTCACCCCCCAGTATATCTGTTAAAATAAGTATAACATGCAGCTCCAGATATGTAAATATATTTGCATTATTTACATATTCTATATGTTTATAGTCCAATTTAATGTTAATTTTGACACACAAGAGAGGAGGTGTTCCGCCTGTGCCAAAACCAAAGAAAGAAAAGTTCAACAGCAGATCGGATATCTATTCCTCACAGTATGAATCTTTCAACAACTATAAATCTCTTTTGGAGAACTCCAACTATATGATGACGCCCTCTGACCTTGGTACAGCTGGGGATAAATACGCGCGTGGAGGTCTTTTTGGCAGCAGCCTGTCTCCGGAGCAGATGGGGTATAGCCGTTTCAGAGTGCCAGATCCAGAAGGTGAAGGAACTGTAATACGTTATATTTACACCGGCTGCTTGTATAAATACAGGCAGTCCGACGCAGCCTGGATACTGTACAAATGGCTGTACGGCCTCTTATCCTTCGTCATTATCGTCATCTCTATTGTAACTGTCACATTTAATTCTAATTTCAGCCGGCTTCTTTTTGTCTCAATACCTGAGTTTCTGGCCATGTTGGCAGCTTGCTATATGACCCACCGGTGTTTCCTAAACATCGCCTGCCGCCGCTCCATTGCCTTATATAAGTACCGCAAGGCTGTCGTAGATTTCAGAGTGTCAGTTGCAATTGCGCTTCTTATCAATGGGCTTCTTCTGATTTTCATGACAAGTTCAATAGATACTGTCCAACTTTCAGGATTAAACAGCGTCCATTTTTACATGCGCGTGGCTGTATTTGTCCTGGCTCTTCTGCTTTTAATTTTTGAATTGGTGAGAAAATGTATACCCATTGAAAATACCTATCAGCTTCCTCCCGGCGCCGTGCCTTTAGATTGAATATCTCACACAAAACAGCGACAGGACCGTTGCGGCCCTGTCGCTGTTTGTATTCACATACTGTCAATATATCTGCACGCCGCAAGGGCAGCCACTGCCCCGTCGGCCACTGCCGTTGTAAGTTGTCGCACTGATTTTGCCCTGCAGTCCCCTGCGCAGTACACGCCTTTGCGCCCTGTAGTACAGTCCTCACCCGAGTCAATGTATCCGTATTCATTCAGACGCACCATATTTTCAAAGGCTTTATTCTCCGGTATAAGTCCGATTGCCACGAAAAGGCCCTGGCACTGTATCCGCTTTGTTCCATCGCCAGTCTCTACGACTACTCCTGTCAGCTCGCCGTTTTCCTGTAGAAGTTCAGTTATCCTTGCGCCTGTTACTCTTTGTACATTATCTCTTGCAAACAGGGCATACTGGAGCTTTTTTTCGCCAGTGAAATAGTCAAGGTCCTGTATCATTGTGACACTTTTACAGATATCCGCCAGCAGCAGGGCCTCCTGAAGCGCAGAGTTCCCTCCCCCTGCCACACAGACATCCTGCCCCTTATAAAAATCCCCGTCGCAGACGGCGCAAAATGATATTCCGTTGCCAACAAGCTCGTTTTCCCCAGGGAGCCCCAGCATTCTGTGTTTTACTCCCGCAGCTATTACCACCGCTCTGCACTGATACTCGGTGCCCTCCGACGTGCGGACAATCTTCGTATCTCCGCCGTCCTCAATAGCCGTGACTTCCTCCAGTTCCACATCAGCGCCCTGGGCCAGAATCTGCTCTAAAAATTTGTCTGCAAATTCATTTCCGCTCATCTGCATGGTGCCTGGAAAATTCTCCACCTTTGGGGAATATGTTATCTGTCCCCCAAAGCCGTTCTTTTCAACGACCAGCACAGTCTTTCCCGCTCTCAGGGCATACAGGGCGGCGGTCATTCCGGCCGGCCCTCCCCCCACAACTATTACATCGTACATATCGCAGTTCTCCATCTCATTATACAGTCTAAAAGAGGGAACGCTGATGCGGCGTTCCCTCTTTATTACATTTCATCATTATACTGCGGCTTTGACAGCATCATTTACAAATTTCTTTATATCCGATACGCCCTTCAGTTTTATAACATTTTTCCCGTCGTCTATAACAAGCGTCGGCGCCTGTTTAATACCGTATTTGCTTACCAGATCCGGATGTTCCTCCGCCATCAGCTTTTCATAGCCGAATCCGGCCTTATCCATAAGGGCGCAGGCCAATTTGCAGTTGGGGCAAGTCGGTGTTGCAAAGAGCATCGCTGAAGCGCCGTTGTTGGCGCTGCCGTCTGCAGCCTGTACATTTTCTCCCCACTCCTGCCAGGCACCGTCTCCGTTCACCATCTTTGCATGTTTGGATATGTTTGCATAAGAGGTCTTGATATCGTACACTTTTCTGTCTTTGTACTCCTGGGTCTTTCCGTCGTTCCAGTTCTGAACAGGGCGGTAGTATCCCGTTATGCGGCTATAGACTTCCGCGGGCTTGCCGCAGTGTGGGCAGGTAAACTGTTCACCGTTAAGATATCCGTGTTCGCTGCACACAGAATATGTTGGCGACATCGTATAGTAGGGCAGCTTATAATTCTCTGCAATCTTGCGCACCAGATCGGCGGCAGCTTTCCAGTCAGGCAGCTTCTCACCCAGGAATGCGTGGAACACCGTTCCGGAGGTGTAGAGAGTCTGAAGGTCATCCTGTATATCCAGGGCCGAGAATATATCCTCTGTATATCCAACAGGCAGATGTGATGAGTTTGTATAATACGGAGTCCCATGCTCATTAGCTGGTATAATGTCAGGGTACCTCTCCACATCGTGTTTTGCCAGGCGGTATGATGTGGACTCCGCAGGAGTTGCCTCCAGGTTATAAAGGTCGCCGTACATCTCCTGATAGTCGGAGAGACGCTCACGCATATGGTTGAGGACATCCTTTGTAAACTGCTGGGCTTTCTCATGGGTCAGATCTTCGCGGATCCAACAGGCGTTGAGGCAGGCCTCGTTCATTCCCACAAGCCCTATAGTGGAGAAGTGGTTGTCAAAGCTCCCCAGGTACCTCTTGGTATATGGGTAGAGCCCCGCCTCGAGAAGTTCGGTGATGACGGTTCTCTTCACCTTCAGAGAACGGGCAGATATGTCCATGACCTTGTCCAGGCGCTCATAGAACTCAGCCTCTGACTTGGAGAGATAAGCTATTCTCGGTATATTGATAGTGACGACTCCCACAGAACCGGTGCTTTCGCCGGAGCCAAAGAAACCGCCGGACTTCTTACGCAGTTCCCTCAGGTCCAGTCTCAGACGGCAGCACATGCTTCTGACGTCTGAGGGCTCCATATCGGAGTTTATGTAGTTGGAGAAGTACGGAGTGCCGTATTTGGCGGTCATTTCAAAAAGGAGCCTGTTATTCTCTGTCTCGCTCCAGTCAAAATCCTTGGTGATGGAATAAGTGGGTATCGGGTACTGGAAACCGCGGCCGTTGGCGTCGCCCTCAATCATAATCTCGATGAAGGCCTTATTGACCATATCCATCTCAGCCTTGCAGTCTTTATAGCAGAAGTCCATCTCCTTGCCGCCTACAATGCAGGGCAGCTCGGCCAGGTCGTTGGGCACCGTCCAGTCCAGCGTTATATTTGAGAACGGGGCCTGAGTTCCCCAGCGGCTGGGAGTATTTACACCGTAGACGAAGGACTGTATACACTGTTTAACCTCTTTATAGCTGAGATTGTCAACCTTCACAAATGGGGCCAAATACGTGTCGAAAGATGAGAACGCCTGGGCGCCGGCCCACTCATTCTGCATAATTCCCAGGAAATTGACCATTTGGTTGCACAGCGTGGACAGATGGGCAGCCGGAGATGAGGTAATTTTACCTGGAATTCCTCCCAGCCCCTCCTGTATAAGCTGTTTCAGACTCCAGCCGGCGCAGTAGCCGGTGAGCATCGAGAGATCGTGGAGATGGATATCTGCATTCCTGTGGGCTTCAGCTATCTCCTCATCATACACTTCAGAGAGCCAGTAGTTGGCCGTAATAGCGCCGGAGTTTGAGAGTATAAGGCCGCCTACTGAGTATGTGACAGTAGAATTCTCCTTAACACGCCAGTCGTTGATCTTCAGATAATTGTCAACGGTCTTCTTATAGTCCAGCATCGTCTCGTTGACATTGCGGAGTTTCTCCCGCTGTTTACGGTAGAGGATATATGCCTTTGCAACATGCTCATACCCACCGCGGGACAGGACTGCCTCCACACTGTCCTGAATGTCCTCAATTGAAATAAGCTGATCTTTTACCTTCTCCTGAAAATCCGCCGTTACCTTCAGCGCCAGAAAATCTATAACACTGTCATCATAATTTGTATCAGTGGCTTCAAAGGCCTTTTTCATAGCGGCGGCTATTTTATTTATATCGAAATTAACGATTCTGCCGTCTCTTTTCTCTACTCTGTACATGGCATAGTCCTCCGAATAAACTTGCTCAGCCTCACGGGCGCATTGCTATATTATCATCTGCGCACTCTTCTGTCAATACAAATTCTCAACATTTGGTGGCGATTTTTAATTTATGCACCATATATTGTGTCAGCTTCAGTCTATACCTCTCAGCTGTGCAGATGGCACAAAGCGCCTGACAACAGCAAGAAGCGATTCCATCTCATCTTTAGAGAGAGCCGAAAAGCCATCCTCAATGATGTCCCCCGAGTCCTTGAATCCCTGCAGATAATACTCCTGAGCGCCCTTAATCCACTCGCCAATTCCCTGCATATCCTCAGCTGTGTGCAGCTGCCTGACCACTGTGGTGCGAAACTCATACTTGCCGGGGTTCGATAGAAGCAGTCTTACGCTGTCCTCAATAGCCCCCATATCCGGCCTGTCTATCCCCGCCACCAGCGGATAGCGTTCTCTGCATGTCTTAATGTCCATGGCCACCTTGTCCACAAGTCCCTGCTCCAGCGCTTGGGATATCACCTGGGGTCTTGTGCCGTTTGTGTCAAGTTTTACAAGGAACCCCTTTTCCTTTATGCGCCGGAGAAATTCCAGCAGGTCCGCCTGCAGCGTCGGTTCTCCCCCCGTGACGCATACGCCGTCCAAAAGTCCCCTGCGCTTTTCCAGCAGGTTGAAAAGTTCCTCTTCCGGCACTACAGGCTGCTCTGGCACTCTCAATACAAGCGCAGCATTCTGGCAAAAAGGGCATCTGAAGTTGCAGCC
The DNA here is from genome assembly GCA_944386875.1 of uncultured Oscillospiraceae bacterium. Lineage (GTDB taxonomy): Bacteria > Bacillota > Clostridia > Oscillospirales > Oscillospiraceae > RUG626. The sequence goes on along the minus strand of CALXCS010000031.1, from coordinate 4,078 downwards.
GCCTGTAAATACAGTACAGGCAGTGTGTCCGGGATAATCAAGAAGTGTCAATTTTAATATCCCATTTATAAGCATCCAGATCACCGCCCTAAAAAAATGGATTTTAAGTATACCACAAAATGTTGTATATCTCAACTCGAATTCTGACATATTCCTGCCTATATTGAGGTGATATACTGTCATGATGATATCTTGACAGACTTCCGTGCCTGATAAAATACCGCCGGAATGATTCCGACGGTATTTTATGTTGTTCAGTTCTCAAGTTTTCTGGCTCTATGTATCCACTTACCGCTTTTAAGCCTCCATACCAGCCAGACAGCCTTTACAACATAGTCTATTCGGAGTGCCAGCAGTGCCCAGTACGGCGCCCATCCCAGGACAATTCCCACCAGGTACCCCAGGGGTATTGACAGACACCACTGGAAAAGCACATCGGCTATCATCAGGAAACGGGTATCTCCGCCGCCCCTCAGTATTCCTTTTGACATAGCGCTCTGGATTGACTGGAAGAACACTATTATGGCGCTCATATCCATCATCTCCTGGGTAATGAGCACCGTGCTCGGAGCTATATCGTAGAGCCCTATTGACCATGTGCCCACCAGCAGCACCAGCAGTCCTCCAACGATTCCTATACCTATACTCAAGATAAGGAACGTATATCCCTGTTGCTGGGCAGCTTTTTCATTCCCGCTGCCAACTGTCTGACCTATAACCACGCCGGCGGCGCTGGAGACACCGGAGATTGCAACGGTGCACATACGGTCAAGAACGGTGACTATGGCGTAAGCGCTGACCACTTCCTTGCCCATACGCCCCAGTATCATGGACGTCGCACTGGCGGCAAGCGCCAGTATAAAGTCGCTTATCAGCGCTGGGAGGCCAAGGCGCACAAACTCTCTGAGCATGGCCTTGGACGGAAGCTTTATCAGTCCGGAGACCTTGTATCTCAGCTGTTTCTCATATTTAATCATGTAGACAGCACAGGCAAGCACCTCCACCACTCTGGCGCACAGCGTTCCAAGAGCAGCTCCGGTTATGCCCATAGCTGGTACGCCGAATTTACCGAAAATGAACACCCAGTTGAAAAACACGTTTACAAAAAACGATATCACTGACGTAACCAGTCCCAGCTTGGCATTTCCAATGGCCCGTATAACATTTGTAAGCACCAGGCTTATTCCATGTGGCAGGAATATAAATGCCGTAACTTTAAGATACTTGGCTCCCTCGCTTATAACATCATCTTCGTTTGAGTATATCGACATTATCGCGTCAGGTACAATAAATGTAACAACACTGAAAACCAGGCCTGCCAATATAACAATTTGCAGCATCAGGTCAAAGACCCTGCGCACCGCCTTGACGTCACCGGATCCCCAATACTGGGCAGCCAAAACGAGTCCCGCAGCACTGATTCCCATGCACAAAAACGAAAACAGGGAGTAATACTGGTTCGCCAGTGAAGACCCCGATATGGTGGCCTCGCCGAAACTGCCCACCATTATGGTGTCCATCATATTTACTCCCTGGTTTACAAGGCTCTGGAGAACTACCGGCAGCAGAATAGTCATTACTTTCTTGTAAAATGACTTATCCGTCACCAAATACTTGTCCGTCCACTTGCTTTTTAACTTTTCCATCTACTAACCTCCAATCGTACAGGGGATAGTATAACTCCGTTTTTTGTCTATTTCAATAAGAAAATCGCTTTATACTGCACATTTTTAGGTCATAATGTGACGCTATATTATTTTTAACTTCTTTAATACCTCGACACTGTATGCAACCTGTGATATACTTAAAAGAAGTAGATATAACGAAAGTCAATGGTGCTTTATGTTAAAAACCAATGCAATGCGTCTTTTAACAACTGCGAAAATTCCGTTCCGCACTGCCGAATATGCCTGGGAGGAGTCGGATCTATCCGGCGTACATGCGGCCGAAGCGATAGGCATGCCGCCGGAGCAGGTCTTTAAGACCCTGGTGACTATCGGTGACAGAACCGGTCCTCTCGTTTTCTGCCTGCCTGTTGCGTTGGAGCTGGACCTCAAAAAGGCCGCCGCTGTCTCGGGTAATAAAAAAGTGGATATGATACACGTCAGGGAGCTTCTCGGGCTTACCGGATATATCCGGGGAGGCTGCTCGCCGATTGGCATGAAAAAGAAGTTCCCCACCTATTTTGATGAAACCGCCACATTATATGATGAGATATCCGTCAGCGCAGGAATACGGGGGCAGCAGATTATACTGGCTCCCTCGGCGCTGATAAGTTTTCTGAACGCACAGGCCGCCGATATAACCCTCTGATTCCCGGAGCTGATTTTATGTCCAAAAAACGCCAAAATTCAAAAAAATTCAGCGAATACATGTCCCAGCTCCCCCAGGACGTGCGCGAAAGCCTCACATTATATTTTCAAAGGCTGAACCAGCATGTAAAGCTCCCCGGCGAATGGCACTCTGCCATGGTTCATGACTTTGAAAACGCATTTATGTTCTACTCAAGCAACGGCGTAACTGTATCAAAAGCCATGGAGCTCATGCCTCTTTCCAGCCTGGGCGGCTTTTATTTCCGCCCAGCCTCAACATGGTATCCCCTTGACAACGCAGCAAAGGTCTATCCACTCTCCATGAGTCACAGGCAGATGTCGGTTTTCCGTCTATCCGCGTATCTGGACTGTGAAATCGTCCCTGAAATACTTCAGATTGCACTGAATTTCACCATAAAAAGGTTTCCTTTTTTCGCTACAACCATAAAAAAAGGCGTATTTTGGCACTATATTGATTCAGCAAAGCGCCGGTTCAGCGTTGAACCTGAGACATACATCCCCTGTTCGCCTATGAACGTATCACTGACCGGTTCCCAATCTTTCAGAGTGCTTTATTATAAGAACAGGATAAGCACCGAGTTTTTCCATATACTCACGGACGGTACGGGAGGCCTGGCCTTTTTAAAAGCGCTGACAGCCGAATATCTCAGGCTTATGGGGCATAGCGTCCCCAATACCCACGGCGTTATGGATATTGACGCCGTACCCGACGCATCGGAGTCCGCCGACGACTTTGACAAATGCGTATCCGGCCGGCGCCACTCAGGGTTTGTTGATAAGCCCGCCTCGCAGATGAGCGGCCAGCTGGCAAAAGTATCCCCCTGCCAGATTATTCACTTTAACCTTCCCTCCGAAAAACTTCGTGAGCTGGCAAAGCGCAAGGGTGCGTCTGTTACAGCGCTGATGGTCTCAATGATGTTTATCGCCTGTAAGTCCGCCACCGACGACTATAAGGGTATTATCAACATCCAGGTACCTGTAAATATGCGGAATTACTTTAAATCCAGGACATTGAGAAATTTCTCCCTCTACTGCGGTATAAAGCTGCCTCTGGAGGAAATACACGATATCGACTCCATCCTCCCATCTGTCACCAGGCAACTGAGGGACGGCACCTCAATGGAAAACATGCAGGAGATGATGAATGGTGCGGTCAAACTTGTAAAGTCGCTGCGCCTCATACCGCTGTTCATCAAGGCTCCTGTGGCCAAGATAGTCTATGGCGTACTGGGTGAGCGGGTATTCACTACCACCCTTTCAAACCTTGGCATAGTTGATATGCCGGAGGAAATGGCCCTGCATGTGAAAAAGATGGATTTTGTACTGGGCACCGTGGCTGTAAATCGCGTTGCCTGTTCCTTGGTAACGGCCGGCGGTACGGCCACTTTTTCAGTTGCAAAGTTGACGGCCGATCCGTCTTTTGAAGAGCGTATGTATTCTCTCTTCGTTGAGAACAATCTTGAACCTCATGTAAGCGGGAGTGAACTATATGGATCTTGAAATAGTATATCCTAAGCCCAAGCCAGTATCCCTGCTTATGCACCGGCTGCGCAAAGTATGCGGACTGTTTTTCCTGCTGGCGGCGCCGTCCTGCGTCCTTATCAACTATCTTACCGGCGGCAGGGCCTGGAGCGCAGTCGCCATATGGGGAATGTACATGGTCTGGACTCTGGCGTTAAAGCAGCCGTTAGTTGAAAAAAATATAATAAGTCAGGGTGTGCGTCTACTTATAACAACCGGAATCA